>DASPRR010000426.1:0-13496 GCA_035624375.1 Thermodesulfobacteriota bacterium
GATGATGGTCAGGACAGGGGCGAAGGCGTTCTTCAGGGCATGCTTGAAGACGATAAACCGGCGGGGGGTTCCCTTGGAAAGGGCGGTGACAATGTAATCCTCCCGCAGGACCTCCAGCATGGAAGACCGGGTCATCCTCGCCACCAGGGCGGCCAGGATGAAAGCCAGCGACATAGCTGGCAGGACTAGATACCGGAGTCCCTCCCAGAAGTCGGTAAAAATGGAAACATAGCCCATCATGGGCAAGAACTTGAGGTGCACGGAAAAAAGAAGGATGAACAGCAGGGCTAGCCAGAAGCTGGGCATGGAAACCGCCAGGATCACCAGGCCCATGAAAACGTAATCCGTATAAGTGTTATGGCGAAGGGCCGAGAGAATCCCGGTGGGAATGGATATGGAAAGGGAGAGAAGCAGGGCCGCCGCGGCGACGGTCAAGGTCACGGGCATCCTGCGGAGGATCATCTCCATGACCGGCTCGTCGGAGATGATCGAACGCCCGAGGTCTCCTCGCAAGAGGCCTGCGACCCAGGTCCCGTACTGCACCAGGATAGGCCGGTCGAGACCCAGTTTGTGCCTCATGGACTCGACCTGAGCTTTCTCTGCCGTAGTACCGAGGATGACCAGAACAGGGTCACCCGGGACGAGATGGATCAGGCTGAACACCAGGACGGAAACCAGCCACAGGACGGGAATGACCGTGAAGAGACGGCGGATGACATACTTTTTCATAAAAAAAGTTCCGGGTTTCGAGGCTCAAGTTTCAAGTTGACCAGAAACCCGGAACTCGAAACCCAAAACGCTTCTCATCATTTCTCAAAATAGTAATTCCACACCCGGCCGCCGAACAAATCGAAGTTCTCATACCCCTTCACGTAGGGCTTGAGGGCGATGCTATTGTGGATGTAAAAATTGATCAAGAAGGGGACATCCTTGCAGGTCTGATCATAGAGCTTGCGGAAGAGCTCGTTTTGTTTGTCGGGGTCCCAGGTATTTTCCATGGCCTCGCGGATAGCGAAGGCCTCCTGGTTCTTGTAATTGTAAAAATTTTTCGGGCCTAGGATGATGGTTTGAGACAGAGGGTCCATCCGCCCGATCATGGCAAAGGAAAGAATTTCATGTTCCCCCTTCTGCCACCGGGCCAGATGGGTCGCCCAGTCAACCACCTCGACCTCGGTGTTGATCCCCACGGCCGCCCACATGGCCTGGGCTGCCAGGACCTGATCGTACATGGGGGTGTAGTTCTTGGAGGTCAGGATTTTGATTTTTTCCCCCTTATACCCCGTCTTTTCCAGAAACTCCTTAGCCTTGGCCGGGTCATATTGGGGGGCCATCTTTTCCAACTCCGGAGAATAAGCCGGAAGCATGGGGGGAATGGCCGAAAAGGTGGGAGTTCCATATCCCCACACTGCCGCCTTGGTGATCTCTTTCCGATCCAGGGCATAGGCCAGGGCTTTGCGGAAATCCACTTTTGAAAGATAAGGATGGTTGAAGTTGACGTTAAAGAGGTACCATGGCGCGTCCGGGGCCAGGCCGGTTATGACCTGGAGGTCCTTTCTCTTCTTGAGGTCATCGATCTGCGGGTACGGGAGAACCGGAACCGCGTCCAGGTCTCCCCGGTCAAGGGCCATGATCCGGGTGGAGGGTTCTTTCATCACATTAAATATGATCTGATCAAAGTACCGATTCCTCTTTCCCAGGTAGCCGTCGACCCGGCCATCGGCCGAAGAATAGGCCTCAAAGCGTTTCAGGATGACTTTTGTGTCCCGCTCCCAGGCGACGAATTCATAGGGCCCCGTGCCGATGGGTTTCAGTACCTTGTTGTCGTGGCTTTCCAGGACCTTCTTGGGCATCATGCCGATAGTCCCCACGCTGGTTGCCAGAATGTAAAAAATATTGGGAATGGGCTTGGAGAGGACCATCTGCACCTGATATGGGCCGGTAACCCTGACTTCCTTCACGTTCTGGAGGGAGACGCGCTGAGCGGCTCCCGGAAGGTTTGGGTCTCGAACCCGGTCCAGGCAGAACTTCACATCCTCAGCCTTCATCTCTGTCTTGTTATGGAATTTGACCCCTTTCTTGATGTTGAGGGTGAGGTTCAGCCCGTCCGGGGACATCTTGTAGCTCTCGCATAAGAAAGGCTTCACGTTGAACTTCTCGTCGTAGGTGAAGAGAGGCTCATATACCGTCATGCCCAGTACGGCGTTGTCAATCTGCGCCTGAGTCTTGTGCAGGTCCAAATTGGTCAGGTCGGTAGCCATGGATGAACGGTACGTCCCTCCCCGTTTCGGGGCCGCCCAAACCGTCGTGCATATGAGCCCGACGGAAATGAGAACGATCGTGAATCCCAGCCATATCTTCTTTTCCATTTTTCCCTCCTTCTGGAATAATCCTTCACTCTATTCTGGAAATGTTTATAGTTATCCTTTTGCCTCCTTCCTCTCAAACCGGCCAAGATAGGAGTATAAGAAAAGGGGGAAGACCGTGTCAACGAGAAAGAAAATCAAAATTGACCACCGAACTCAAGGGGCGTTTTCCAGGAAAAGCAATAGGTCAAAAATAAATCCAGTCACCGGCGCAGGGCTTTTCGACCTACCGTTTCCTGTTTGATGTACCACTTTTGCACCATCTCGACCACTTCGGCGGGATCGTCGGATACGCCAAGATATTTGAAGTCTTCTTCCGAGATGAATCCCTGGGGCAAAGCGGTATTCCTGAGCCAGCTTAAGAAGCCCTCCCAGAAATGGCTGTTGAAAAGGATTACGGGAAAGGGCCGAATCTTATGGGTCTGCATGAGGGTTAGGACTTCAGTGAGCTCGTCGAGCGTTCCCAGACCCCCGGGCATGATGATGAAGGCGATGGCGTACTTCACCAGCATGACCTTGCGGATGAAGAAATGATCGAAGGTGATGGACTTGGTGGAAAAGGGATTGGGGGCCTGCTCTTCGGGAAGGTGGATGTTCAAGCCCACGGAGAAGACACCCGCCTCCTTGGCCCCCTTGTTGGCCGCCTCCATGACCCCGGGGCCTCCACCGGTGATGATGGAGAACCCGAGTTCCCCCAGGCGCCGGGCAATACTGGCCGTTTGCTCGTAAAGCGGGTCCCCCGGTTTGATTCGGGCCGACCCGTATATGGTTACGGCCGGCTCGACTCCCGAGAGTTTATCGAATCCCTCCACCAGCTCCCCGATGAAGCGGAAAATGCGCCAGGACTCTTCCTTGGCCAGATCGTTGATTTCATACCCGATGGTCATTTGGACCTCCCCGAAAGATTTCATCTTTTAAGAAACCGACGGAAATCCCGCCATCCTTTTCAGGCTCGCTGAATCCCTTTGGAATTGGACCTCTCGAAAACCGAACCCGTTGAAAGCTTGTCCCCCGGCCGTTCGGGGGGGATAAAAGCATATGGTCCTATTCTCTAACGAACAACCTGCCGGCGCAACCACCATCGCAGAAGAATCCAGGGTTCCTGCCGAGCTCAAAATCGACCCCAAAAAACTTTTTTACCATTTTTACTGTTTTTTCTTGATTCTGGCAATTTTTTCAATTATACTTTGTTCTGTTTTACCAATTTATTTCTATTTTTGAGGAGGAAAAGAATGGCTAAGAAGCCCATGACCAAATCTCAGATCGTAGGTTATTTCGCCAAGAAATTTGAGGTCTCCAAGAAGGTGGCTGCGGCCATAATCGAAGAAGTGAGTGCTCTGGCCATTTCCGAGACCAAGAAGAGCGGAGCTTTCGTTCTTCCGGGAATTGGGAAATCGGTCATCGTCAAGCGGAAAGCCCGCATGGGGCGCAACCCCGCTACCGGCCAAGCCATCAAAATCCCGGCCAAAACGGTAGTCAAAGTCCGCGTGGCCAAAGCCTTCAAAGAAGCCATTGTGGGCAAGAGGTAAGACTCTCTCCCGGCAAGGAAACGGGCCCGGGAAAGGCATTGGGTTTAGATATATCCCAGGGGAATTTTCAGCCCAATCGGCAAGGTTGAAGTGGTTTCCCTGCGTCCGGCCAATTCGAGAAGGGGTTACGGTGAATCGTAACCCCTTCTTCTTTCCATAGTCTCCAAGAATGGTGGATTTCAGCCTCAAAGGATGAATCAAGGATTTCCCCTCATCCTTCCCTCTCCGCAAAGCTTGGGCGAGGGCAGGTGAAAAGGGGTTTTCCCTTCCCCCACGAAAATGGCCCCCAATTTTCTAACCGATCATGATATTTACCTCTTTCGAGAGGGAAATCATTTTCGTCTCTACGAAAAAATGGGAGCCCACCGGACGACGGTGGGTGATAAGGAAGGGACCCATTTTGCCCTCTGGGCCCCCAATGCGGAAACGGTTTCAGTGGTCGGTGATTTCAACGGCTGGAACCCCCGGGCCAACCCGCTTGGGCCCCGGTGGGACAGCTCCGGGATCTGGGAAGGTTTCATTCCCGGTGTAGGAAAGGGAGAGCTCTACAAATACCACATCGTCTCCAAGCAAAACGGATACGAAGTGGATAAAGGCGATCCTTTTGCCTTCAGCTGGGAGATCTCTCCCAAGACCGCATCCCGGGTGTGGGACCTGGATTATGACTGGAATGACGGGGACTGGATGAAAGGCCGCCACCGGTTCAACGGGCTTAAATCCCCCCTTTCCACCTACGAGGTCCATCTGGGTTCCTGGCGGAGGGGCCCGCAAGAGAATCATCGCTTTATGACCTACCGGGAGCTGGCTGGGGCCCTTGTCCAGTATGTGAAGGACATGGGGTTCACCCATGTGGAATTCCTCCCGGTCATGGAGCATCCTTTTTACGGCTCCTGGGGGTACCAGACCATCGGATACTTTGCCCCCACCAGCCGCTACGGTACTCCCCAGGACTTCATGTTCCTCATCGATTGCCTCCACCAAAACGGAATCGGGGTGATCCTGGATTGGGTTCCCTCCCATTTTCCCAGTGATGAACACGGCCTGGCCTTTTTTGACGGCACCTACCTTTACGAACATGCCGACACCCGGAAGGGTTTCCATCCGGACTGGAAAAGCCTGATCTACAATCTCGGGCGCAATGAAGTGCGTAATTTCCTCATCAGCAGCGCTCTCTTCTGGCTGGACCGGTACCACGCAGACGGTCTCCGAGTGGATGCCATCGCCTCCATGCTTTACCTGGATTATTCCCGCAGCGAGGGAGAGTGGGTTCCCAACGAGCACGGGGGCCGGGAAAATCTGGAAGCCATCAGTTTCCTCAAACGCATGAATGAGATCGTTTACGGGACCTTCCCCGAGGTGCAGACCATCGCCGAAGAATCCACGGCCTGGCCCATGGTCTCCCGGCCGGCTTACCTGGGAGGGCTGGGTTTCGGCCTGAAATGGAACATGGGTTGGATGCACGACACCCTGGAATATTTTTCCAAGGATCCCATCCACCGGAAATTCCACCACGACCAGCTGACCTTCAATTTGTGGTATGCCTTCTTCGAAAATTTCGTTCTCCCCCTCTCCCACGACGAAGTCGTCCACATGAAAGGATCCCTCCTGGGAAGCATGCCGGGGGATGACTGGCAGAAGTTCGCCAACCTCCGTCTCCTCCTGGGTTACCAGTACACCCACCCGGGGAAAAAGCTCCTTTTCATGGGCGGGGAGATTGGACAGTGGGGAGAATGGAATCACGATCAGAGCCTGGACTGGAATCTTTTGGAATACACCCCCCACCGGGGGGTGCAGAATTGGGTCCGGGACCTCAATTCTTTTTACCGCAGCCATCCCGCACTGTTTGAAAGAGACTTCACCCCCGATGGGTTCGAATGGATCGATTTTAAAGACGCCGATCATAGCGTCATATCTTACCTCCGAAAAGGGGATCACCCCGAGGACTCTCTCCTGATCGTCTGCAACTTCACCCCGGTCCCCCGGCAGAATTACCGGATTGGTGTGCCCCGAGAGGGCTTCTGGAAGGAGATGCTGAACAGCGATGCCAAAGAATACGGTGGAAGCGGCTGGGGCAACTTTGGAGGGATTCATGCCGACCCTCACCCTTCCCACGGGAAGCCTCATTCTCTTTCCTTAACCCTTCCCCCCTTGAGTATTCTAATTTTTCAGAGAGTCGGATGATTATTCTTCAAGTTCAAGATTAACGATTCCAAGAATCCTAAGCCCTGATTTTTTCCCGAGAGGAAGAGGAAGGACATCTTCCTGGGTTCTTGACGGAAAGACCGAAGCGAAAAAGGGGCGAAAAGATGAAAAAATATGTCGTGCGCCCGCGCGACCTTCCTACATACTCCCCTCCCAAGCATTCCCGGACGACCAACCGCCGCCTTTTGGGTCCCGGCCGCTCGGGCTCGAATCGCTTGGAAGTCGTCCTGGGGGAGGTCAAATATGGGGGACAAGCGGACCCCCATGTCCACCCGGACTTGGAACAGGCTTTCTTCGTTCTTCAAGGGAAAGCGGAATTGGAGGTCAAAGGAGAGAAGGCTATGGTCGGCCCGGAGGATTTCATCTTTCTTCCGCCGGGGACGGTCCACCGAGTCACTCCCCTGAAAGGGCCGCCCTTAAAGCTTCTAATAATTTACTCTCCACCCCTCTCTTCTTCCAAGACCCCCTTCAAAGAAGAGAAATAATTGCGGTCAAGGAGATGCGTTGTCACGCAGAGGCATGAAGAGGGAGTTTCCGGATGGACACTAAATTAAGACCTAAGACCTGAAAGCAGGGTTTCCGGCTAACAGCTGCAGGACCCACAGGATTTCTGCATATTCGAGGTTATACGGTACCCCGACCCCCGTGCAGTCTGAATATAATCCAACTGGACAGGCTTTACTTCTTCGTAGAGTTTCTTGTTGATCGCGTAGGTAATCCCACTCTCTTTGAAAATTTCATCATCCGTATTTGGTTCATCCAGAACCAAGCCCAATGAGGGCCCGGATCACCCGCCGGGGGCTAGATAGACTCGTATCGTGGGAAGCGTGTCCCGATCTTTGAAATTCTCTTTTAGCATTTCTGTAGCTTTTTCAGAAACTTGAAACATTTTCTCACCCTCCAGGCAATTACCGCCCAATTTTTTTCCTACTTCATTCTAGCAGGTTTCTTTCATTTTTCGAATATATTAATTAGGTGCAAATATTCGACAAAGGATTCAACAAAGGATTCATTTCCCTAGTATTTTGGGTCTTTGCAGGTGGGAATAGATTTGAGTTTTTTCAATTCTTTTTCTCTAGAAGGTGTTGGGCCAGCACCAGGCAAAGGAACTCCCCCTCGAAGACTTTCTGCTGGCCTTGGTTGAAAACCTCGCACCAGACTTTCCTCTTTTTTTTCATCTGTTTCCGTCACTTCAGCTTGGGCCGCCAGCCTCTCCCCCACATTGACCTGTTTCAAAAAGCGGACTTGGGAGGAAAGAAGGACCACGTAGGGATCATTCACCGCCACCATGGCTGCATAATCGGGCAGCCCAAAGGCGAAGCCCCTGGGGCCAATCCTTCTTCGTCGACCCTTATTTCAGAATTTACGGTTAAGGAGACTCGGGAGCACTTCCCGCGATCCTCTCCACTTTTCCCACTAATTCACCAGATACGGACAAATGAGTTTTTTGGGTATCGCCCTCTTACAAGGTGATCGGGTTCCTCCTGACAGGAAAGTCCAATCCAATTGGATTAATGGAGAATTTAATGGTAAATGCGGCTAATGGGGAATTCCTTCTTATTTGCTTTTATGAATTTGAATCGCTGAAAACTTCTTGGAACTCAACCCTTTCTGCTGAGTGTCGGTCAGTGATTCGATGTTTTGGGATAAATTGCTTCCTAATTTCGAGGGGTTAGTGTAGAGATTTGTCCCCTTATTCAGCTTAAGGATCCGCAATTTTTGCCGATATTCTTAATTGATTTCATTCGCCGGAGGTTGAGTTTATGACTTTTGCTCTGAATGCTGCCCTGTCGGCCCTAGGCGCCTATGAAAAGAAGCTCGATGTAGCCGCAAATAACATCGCCAATGTGAACACGGATGGGTTCAAAAAGAGCCGAGCCGTTCTCCAGGAGGCCGATCCTTCCGGCGTAGTGGTCACCATCAGTCGGGTAAACACTCCAGGGTCGCCCATTCTTCCAGCAGACGGCACCGGAGAAATCAGGGAATCCTCCAATGTGGATTTGGCCGGAGAAATTGTCGACCTCCAAACAACCAAATATGGCTTCGAGGCGAATTTGAAGACCCTGAAGACAGAGGATGAGATGCTGGGCTCCTTGTTCGACATTCTTGCCTGAGGATTGGGGACAGAGTCTACCTTCGTTTCATCGATTTGGTGCCCTCCTTTGCCGCGTATCGGAGAGGGTCCCGCCCACAAACGGGAATCATCCTCCGAAACGAAAATATTCGGTCACGAACAACTGGTTATCGACCTTTCTTACGCCTTCTAGGCCGGCCACACTTTTCTCGCAATTCCCCTTCTCCATGGCGGAGCCGACGGCACCCCGCAGAATTACCATTCCCCCTTCGACCTGGATGTTGATGTGCCGGATCTCCACTCCCAGAATCCCAAGGAGAGTAGCCTCCACCTTTTGCAGGAGGGCAATGTCCATAAGCTTTTCCTCCGCCTTCTTCCCTCCCTCCTCAATATACGGGGAACGAATGAACTCCAGGATCATTTGCACGGCCATGTCCAGCGATAGCTTGCGAGTATTGATCACTAGGTCGTAGAGAGCAGAGTCATCCCAGTCTACGTCGAAGAAGGACCGGATGAACCCCGAAGAATCGCGGTCGCTCCGGCGGAGAATTCGGGT
This sequence comes from Thermodesulfobacteriota bacterium, assembly GCA_035624375.1. Taxonomy (GTDB): domain Bacteria; phylum Desulfobacterota; class SM23-61; order SM23-61; family SM23-61; genus SM23-61. The sequence goes on from DASPRR010000426.1 coordinate 8,725, forward strand.
AGCCTGTTTTTCATCGATCCCTCCCGATTCCATGAAACGACGTAATCGAACCTCCAATGGAGCGACTACCCTTAAGTGTAAGGCCCCGGGAAGGTCCTTCAGCAGAACCTGTCCTCCCCGGCCCACGATGATGACCTTTCCTTTCCGGGCATAGTCGTAGATCACCGCCTGAAGGAAATGGAGGAATTTCCTTCTCTGAACCTGCAAGGAATCCCAAAGGGGAGGCTTCTTTTCGTCAAACCTCTCGAGGTCCGGCTCCGGAAGACCGTAGGTCCCCAGAGCTTTGGCCATCTTCTCTCTGTCAACAAATTCATACTGGAGAACATCGGCCACCTTCTGGGCAATCTCCGTGCCCAGACTGCCCAGCTGTCTGGAAACCGTGATCACGGCCATTGCTACCCCCCCCTTTCGAATACGGGATAATCTAAGGTAGAATCCCAAACCCGAAATCCCCAACAAATTCCAAAAACCAAGAATCCCAAAGAAGAGTCCAACCCAACCGTTTGGAATTTGCTACTTGGAATTTGATAGTTTTAGGGTTCTTGGGGCTTGGGATTTGGGGCTCAGGGTCTCATTCCTCATTTCTATCTTGAGCCGCATTGAAATGTATTATAACATTTCTTCAGGCTCATTTCTTCACGGACCGAAAACCCCCCAAAGAAGGAGTGTGATCATGAAACGGGTCTTGCGAGAACAGGCCAAAGTCTACTGCTTTGATCGTTCTCTTCCTCCGCAGTTGCGCGTATTCCCCGGTGAAAAATTCGTTGTGGAAACCGAGGACGCTTCCAGCGGGTACCTGTGCAAGGAAGGGCAGTCCCCCTTAAACCGGCCCTTTATCGACGAAACCTGGCCTCCTTCGGCCAATCCGGTGGCCGGGCCGATTTATATCGAGGGGGCGCGCAGAGGAGACCTTCTGGCCATAAAAATCGAAGATATTCTGGTGGCTGCTGACCGGAGCTACACTTTTTCCGCCCGCCGGGGCCCGATCCACGACTCCCTCAAATGGGCTCAGGCGGCGGAGCCCTATACCCACGTATTGAATCACAAGCCCGGGCCGAGTGGGACCATGCGGGATGGCCGGGTATGTTTTAACAGCCGGGTTTCCTGGCCGGTTGCCCCATTCATCGGAACCATCGCGGTGGCCCCTGAAAGGGAAGTCCTCACCAGTATCTTCGGGCAAGGAATCGGCGGCGGGAACATCGATTGTCGGGACATCCGCCCCGGAAATACTTTTTTCGTGAATAGCCAAAATGAAGGGGGGCTCCTCTTCGCCGGCGACGTCCACGCCTCTCAGGGGGATACAGAGTTCTCGGGGGTCGCTGCCGAAAGCCGGGCTGAAGTGACCTTGTCGATAGAGGTCATTCCCGGCAAAAAAATCTCTTATCCTCGCATCGAAACCCCAAGCAGCCTCATTTCCCTTTATAATTCCCGGCCCCTGGAACACGCCGTGACTAAAGCGGTCTTCCTCCTTATGGAATGGCTTGTGGAAGAGTACGGCTTCAGCCAGCGGGATGCCTATATGCAGGTGTCCGTAAACCCGGGGGTCCGGGTCCATGTTTACCAGATGATTCCGGAGATGCTCCTCATGTATACGGCGGGAGTTGAATTTCCCAGAGATTGCCTTTGAAAAAAGCGGCAAAGAATAAAGAATATAGCGCGGTGGGCATTGCTTTCAAGACAAATGGATAAGGATTAGATTTCCTGCCCATGCCGAATGGCGTTTGCTTCAACGCTATGCGCCATGCATTATGCCTCCTGTGCTTTTTCTGCAAGTCATGAAAGACTTCAACCTTCAATCTATCACCGGCCTCACTGAAGTGGAAGCCGCCCGGCGCTTGAAGGCAGACGGGTACAACGAACTCCCTCCCTCCCGGCAGCGGGGCATCGGGACGATTGTACTGGAAGTGGCCTGGGAACCCATGTTTCTCCTCCTGGTCACCTGCGGGGTCCTCTACCTGGCCGTGGGGGAGCTGAAAGAAGCGTTGATGCTCCTGGGTTTCGTCTTCGTGATCATGGGGATCACCATCTACCAGGACCGCAAGACCGAGCGGGCCCTCGAGGCTCTCCGAGACCTGACCAGCCCCCGGGCTTTGGTCATTCGGGACGGCGAGCAGAAGCGCATCCCCGGACGGGAAGTGGTTCGGGAAGACATTCTCGTTCTGGCTCAAGGAGACCGGGTACCGGCGGATGCCGCCATTCTCTGGAATGAGAACCTGCTGCTCGACGAATCCCTTTTAACGGGTGAATCCGTCCCCGTGCGCAAGGTCCCCTGGGATGGGGTCAGCCGTATAGCCCGCGCCGGCGGCGAAGACCAGCCCTTTGCCTTCTCCGGGACTCTGACCGTTCAAGGAAACGGAATTGCCCGGGTCATAGCTACGGGTGCGGCCACGGAAATCGGAAAAGTGGGGAAAGCCCTGCAATCGGTGGAGACAGAAGAGACCCTCCTACAGAAAGAGACTCGAAGGTTTGTCCGCGCAGTGGCTCTTTTCGGCGTGTCTCTCTGCGCCCTGGTGGTGGTGGTCTATGGGATCAACCTGGGAGACTGGCTCCATGGCTTTCTGGCTGGAATCACTTTGGCCATGGCCATGTTGCCGGAAGAATTCCCGGTGGTTCTGACCATTTTCCTGGCCTTGGGTGCCTGGCGGATCTCGAAAAGCCAGGTCCTGACCCGTCGGGTGCCCACGGTTGAAACATTAGGGTCCGCCACTGTTCTGTGCGTGGATAAGACTGGGACCCTGACCCAGAACCGGATGACGGTTAAGAAAATTTTCGTCCAAGGAGAGGTATTCGAAGTCAACCCTCTTTCCCCGAAATCTTTGCCCGAATCCTTTCACGAAGTAATTGAATTCAGCGTCCTGGCCAGTGAAAGAAATCCCTTCGACCCTATGGAAAAGGCCCTGAGGCAACTGGGGGAGTACACCCTGAATGACACCGAGCATCTCCATGACGACTGGACGTTGATCCATGAATACCCCCTTTCCCGGGGCTTGCTCGCCCTCTCCCATGTTCATAGAGTACCAGGGAGTGAAAGGTACGTGATCGCCGCCAAAGGCGCCCCGGAGGCCATTTCGGACTTATGCCATCTGGGTCCAGCAAGGGCTCAGGAGTTATCCCAGGCCGTACAGGCCATGGCCGAAGAAGGCCTGCGGGTCCTGGGAGTAGCCAAGGCCTATTTTAAGCGGGCCCCCCTGCCGGGGGAACAGCATGACTTTAGGTTCGAGCTTCTCGGTCTGGTGGGACTGGAAGACCCTGTCCGTCCCACGGTAGCCGGGGCGCTCCAGGATTGTTACACCGCGGGAATTCGGATGGTGATGATCACCGGAGACTATCCGGGAACCGCCCAGAACATCGCCCGGCAAATCGGGCTTACCCCCCTGGATAAGGTTATCACCGGAGCGGAATTGAACCAGATGAGCGATGGGGAACTGCAGGACCGGGTCCGGACGGTGAATATCTTCGCCCGGGTCATGCCCGAACAAAAGCTGCGTCTGGTGAATGCTCTCAAAGCCAATGGAGAAATCGTGGCCATGACCGGCGACGGGGTCAATGACGCCCCGGCCTTGAAATCCGCCCACATCGGGATTGCCATGGGGGAGAGAGGAACCGACGTGGCCCGGGAGGCTGCTTCCCTGGTTTTGCTGGATGACGATTTTTCTTCCATCGTCCGGGCGGTCCGGCTTGGGCGGAGGATTTTTGACAACCTCCAGAAGGCTATGGCCTACATCCTGGCCATTCATGTCCCCATCGCCGGAATGTCACTCCTGCCCGTGCTTCTAAAATGGCCCCTGGTTTTATTCCCCGTCCATATCGTCTTCCTGGAGTTGGTCATAGACCCGGCCTGCTCTATTGCCTTCGAGGCCGAAGCAGAGGAAAAAGATATTATGCACCGTCCTCCCCGCGATCCCCAGAAGCCGCTTTTCAACTGGTCCATGGTGGCCCTGAGCCTGTTGCAGGGATTGAGCGTCCTGGTGATTCTTCTGGCCGTTTTTCTCTTCTCCCTCTCCCGCGGCCAGGGAGTCCAGGAGGCCCGCGCCCTAACCTTCACCACTCTGGTGGTGGCCAATCTCAGCCTGATCCTGACTAATCGGTCATGGTCGAGGACCATCTGGGCTACCCTGCAAACCGCCAACGTCGCCTTGGGATGGGTCTTCGGGGGAGCCCTAGCTCTCCTCATTCTGGTTCTATACGTTCCCTTTCTTCGCGAGCTCTTCCATTTCACCTTCCTTCACCCTGATGATCTCCTCCTCTGCCTTGTTGCCGGAGGATTCGGCATCCTCTGGTTTGAAGGGCTCAAACTCTTCAAGAAACGCCCCAAATCGGGTCTACCTGTTAACCCATCCATGAAAGCAGGTTGATTCCCATGCAGCAAAGAAACTAAGGGGGTACCCAATCAACGGCTACCCTTTTTTGCCCATTCACTTTTGAGATTCCATTTTTTTGGGGGAAGACCTGGGATTCGCTTATTTCCCTCCTTTGAGAAAGAGGAAGGAAGGCAAACACCGGAAAGGCCCTTCTCCGGCCGCCGATCCCCAAAACTCCTGGATGACAGGAGTAAAAATTTTCCTTGATAAAAAAAGTTAAAAAGGTTATTATCGCAACCTGACTCGCCATAGGTATTTTGGTTTGTTCCCCGGCCCGAAACCTTGCCCAGGGATTAAGGGAAGAAAATGAAGCTTAATGCGGTTGCTTTCCTGAAAGAAAAGGTCATCCTCTACGCTCTGATGGGCCTTATTCTCTGGTTCTTCGCGATCCCCCTGGTAACCTACTGTTTC
>DASPRR010000442.1:0-18550 GCA_035624375.1 Thermodesulfobacteriota bacterium
GGATTCCCACCAGAAATGGGAGAAGGTCATCTGCGCCAACGCGGCTGCCAGCGGAGTTTTCGTCTTCCGGGTCAACCGGGTGGGTAAGGAAGCCAAGCAGAATTTTTATGGAAAAAGCTTCTGTGCCACTCCGGAAGGGGACCTGGTGGACCAGCCCAGCGGAGCGATCGAGGGAGTGGTCTTGGCGGCCATCGACCTTTCGGAGATCGAGCGGACCCGGCGGGTTTGGACCTTTCTGAGGGACCGGCGGCCGGAGCTCTACGGCGAGATCCTTGCCGATGGAAGAGTTCCACCGCAGAAAGCGCCGATGGCACAGGACGAAAAGGAAGAAAAGAACGGAAAAGAGTTCCCCTCCGCGAGTTCTGCGGTTGAAAAGGTTTTGATGAATCGATGAACGAAGTAACCAGGGCCATTTCCGAATTTGTATCCCGGGAAATCGGGTTGCCCGCTGAAGAGGTGGAGAAAGGAATCGAGGTCCCCCGGGATCCCAGATGGGGAGACTATTCCTACCCCTGTTTCTCCCTGGCCAAGGTAAAACGGAAAGCCCCTGCCCTCATCGCCCAGGAGGTGGCCCGGAACTTTCATCCGGATTCGCTTCTAAAGGAATGCAGCTCCGAGAGCGCCTACCTCAACTTCCGCATCCGAAGGGAAACCTGGGCCCCCGTCGTTCTGAAAAGAATCTTCTCCGGGGGAGAGGATTACGGCAGGAGCCTGGAAGGGAAGGGGAAGACCGTACTGGTGGAGTTTTCTTCTCCCAACATTGCCAAGCCTTTTCATGTGGGTCATCTGCGCTCGACCATCATCGGGCACTCCCTCGGGGAAATCTATGAGCGACTGGGCTACCGGGTGGTCCGACTGAACCATCTGGGCGATTGGGGAAAGCAGTTCGGAGAAGTTATCACTGGTTTCAGGCACTGGGGAAGCCCGAAGGAACTGGAAGCCCATCCCCTGAAGCATCTGTTCGAGGTCTACAGCCGGTTTCATTCTGAAGCTGAGTCTCAGACGGAACTCCATGAAGAGGCCCGGGCCTGGTTCAGAAAGCTGGAAGATGGAGACCCAGATGCCCGGCAGCTCTGGGGGCGCTTCCGGGAGATCAGCATCAAAGAGTTCAAAAGACTCTATCGATTTCTGGGGGTCTCCTTCGATTCTTACGACGGAGAGAGCTTTTATCAGGATCGCCTTGGTGAGCTTGTAGACCGGTTGCGGGCCAGCGGGCTCCTGGTAGAGAGCCAGGGGGCGTGGATCATTCCTCTGGAGGCCTACTCCCTGCCCCCCGCCCTCCTCCTGAAAAAGGATGAGGCCACCCTGTACCTCACCCGGGATATTGCTGCCGCAGAATACCGCTTCCGTCGTTGGGCGTTTGATAAATTGATTTACGTGGTGGGAGCCCCTCAGAAACTCCATTTTCAGCAACTCTTCAAGGTCCTTGAACTCATGGGGTATGACTGGAACCGGCGGATGGTCCACGTGGAGTTCGGCCATGTCCTGGGTATGAGCACCCGCCGGGGGGAAGTAGTTTTCCTGCAGGATGTGATCGATGAAGCGGTGCAAAGAGCCGAGCGAGTAATCGAGGAACGGGGGGAAGACAAAGAGGCGAGGATCGGGAAAATCCCCGAAGGAGAACGGAAAACGATCGCCCGGGCCGTGGGCCTGGGGGCCATTGTCTTCAATGACCTGCGCACCCGGCGGGCCAAGGATGTGGAGTTTGATTGGGACCGAATCCTGGGGTTCGAAGGAGCGACGGGTCCCTACTGCCAGAATGCCCATGTCCGCTGCTGCGGGATCCTGAGGAAGTTTTCGGGAACCGTAGCCGATCGGGTGGACTACGCTATTCTTTCCAGCGACGAAGAATTTGACCTGATCAAACGGCTGGGAGAACTTCCCGAGGTGACCCGGCGAGCAGGGGAGGAGAATGAGCCTTCGGGAATCGCCAATTATATGCTGGACCTGGCCATGTCCCTGAATGCATTTCTGGCGAGGTACCGGGTACTGGGGGAGGAATCCCACGTTACCCAGGCCCGGGTCCTTTTAATCCACGGAGTGAAGACCGTCCTTTCGATCTGTCAGCGGATGCTAGGGATGGAAGTCCTGGAGCGGATGTGATGGAATCGCGAAGGGAAAGACTCAGAAAAGCCGCCGCACGGCGCCGACCCAAGGAATTCTCCCGGGGGGCGGAAGCCTCTCCCCCGCCACCCGTGCAGAAGAGCAATCAAAGGGCCTTCTATGTCGCCGCTGGGGCCCTGCTTCTGGCCATGGTGGCATTTGTCTGCGGGGTGCAGATGGGAAAGGCCCTCAGCGATCTTCGCGGGGTCGACGAGACCAGGCCGCTCATCCACGACCGGAAAGGGGAAGCCCCTCCTTTCCGGTTCATGGAGAAGGGAAAAGACCCTCCATCTGCCCGGGAAGCCAATGCCCAACCGTCGGAAGGCGAACAAAGCTTGAAAGAACCCAGTCCTTCCCAGCAGAGTCTGAGAGGGGTCAGCGATAGACCAGGCGTTACGCCTAAGGCCGCGAGCCTCCCTCCGAAGGAGGAGGGAAAGCCGATTCCCGCCAAAACCAAATTCACCCTTCAAGTGGGGGCTTACAACAACTCACAGGAAGCCCAGGATTTGGTCCAACAATTGAAAAAGAAGGGCTACGAGGCTTACATCGCGCCGGGAACCGCCGCGGCCAAAGGTATGTTGCACCGGGTTCGGGTCGGCCACTTTCAAACCCTCCAGGAGGCCCGGCAATTCGCCCTGGCCTTTGAAAAGAAGGAAAACCTGAAGCCGATAATTTCCAGCTTGCAGAACCCCTAATCAATTCTTTTTCCGTCCGAATATTTTTCTGGGATTGATCGAGGCGGCCCTATTGACCAAGAAGCGGAGAAGGGACTTTTCAGGGGGAAAAAATTGGGTTGAAGAAAAGGTGATTCCCTTCTTGTGGTCAACCGAATTGTATGCTAACATAACAAAAATAACCAGGATTTTAAGAAAAGACAATTCGGCACCGATAAAGTAGCCAAGAAGTATCTCCCTCCGGAAATACGAGCTGATATCCAGAATCCATCCGGAGACAAGAAGGGATACTTTCCAGAATCCAGGGATAAGGAGATAGAGCCAGAAAAGGGTTTGACCGAAATGATCGAGATGGTCCACGTAAGCAAGGCTTACGAGGGAAATCCGAAAGCGCTCTTTGACATCACTTTGAAGGTGGAAAAAGGACAGTTCGTTTATCTCTTTGGGCCGAACGGCGCGGGAAAGAGCACCCTTCTTAAACTTCTGTATGCAGCCGAACGGCCAACCGCAGGAGAGGTCAGGGTAAACGCCTTTGACGTGGTCCGAATGAAACCGCGGAAGGTTCCTTCCCTACGGAGGACGCTGGGCCTGGTATTCCAGGACCTAAAACTCCTCCAAAGGCGGACGGCCCAGGAGAATATCGCTTTTGCTTTGGAGGCACTGAGGGCGGAAAGAGGGGAGATTCTGAAAAAAGCCATTCAGGCCTTGCGTTTGGTGGGGCTGGAGCGAAAGGCCGAGTGTCTGCCCTCCGAGCTTTCAGCGGGGGAACAGCAGCGGCTGGCCGTGGCCCGGGCCGTTGTCAACGACCCCGTCCTCCTTCTGGCAGATGAACCCACCGGGAGCCTAAGCCTGACCGCCGCCGAAGAAACCATCCGCCTCTTCGAGAAGATCAACCTCCGCGGCACCACGGTGGTCCTGGCCACACACAACGAGGGAATCGTCAACTTGTGGCCCAAAGAGAAGATCGTTCTGGAGCAGGGAAGGTTAAGCGAGGGCCCGCATCCTCTGCCTGTGGCCCACGACTGAAGACCGTCGGCGGGGAGCGAGGCCGCTTCGAGCGGGGCGGGTTAAGTTAACGGAAATGAGTGGATCCTTCATACGGCAAGCCTGTCAGAACTTGACCCAGAATCCATGGCTAAATGCCATCACCCTGGGGACCATTGCTCTCTCCTTCCTGGTTCTCGGACTCTTCCTAGTGATCTTCCTCAATACCAAGGGGCTGCTGGAAGAATGGGGGAGCCGGATCCGGGTTACCGCCTACCTGAGCAGTACCGTAGACCTGAGTCAGGCCCTGCGGCTGGGGCAAAAGGTCCGCGGTCTTGAAGAAGTTCAGGAGGTAAAGTACCGGTCCAAAGAAGAGGCCCTGAGGATTCTGGAAGAAAGGATGCCCGAGCGAAAGGAATGGCTCAGGGGGCTGCCGAGAAACCCCCTGCCCGCTTCTTTGGAGGTTCGACTTAAGGGGGAGTACCAGAATGCCGAGGGAGTCCAGAGCCTGGTGAAAAAATTGCGGGGGACCCCCGGGATCGAAGACCTGCAGTACGGGTCCGATTGGCTGGAAAAGTTTTCTGCCTTCATGGCTCTATTGAAGGTTTTGGGTTTGAGTTTGGGAGGGCTTCTCCTTCTGGCGACGATCATCGTGATTTCCAACACCATCCGTCTGAATATTTTCGCCAGGAGGGAAGAGATTGAAATCATGCGCTCGGTGGGCGCCACGGGTCTCTTTATCCGAGCCCCTTTTTATATGGAGGGAGTTCTCCAGGGACTCCTGGGGGTCGTCCTTGCGCTGGGGATGCTCTACGCCTTTTTTCTCTTGTTTCTGGCGCGCGTCTACGAACCCCTGAAGGGTCTTTTGGGGAACTTCCCCATTCAGTTTCTTAGCTGGGAACAGATGGTCGCCATGGGCTTGGGAGGAGTGGTTCTGGGTCTTTTCGGGACTCAGGTTTCAGTCGGGAGGTATCTACGGCTTTGACATTCCGGGGAGGGGTCCCGATCTTCCTGCTCCTAATTCTAACGGGCAGTTCGTGGGCCCAGGGAGATTCTTCCAGTCCCCCCAAAGGAGTGGACCAGAGCAAAAAGGAGCTAGGGGGAATCAAGAAGAGGATCCAGGAGGAAAAACAACGGGTCCAGGATATCAGCAAGAAAGAATCCTCGGTCATCTCCCAGCTTAACACCCTGGACCGCAGCCTGGCAGAGAGAGAGAAGGAACTGAAGGGCCTGAAGAAAAAGCTCACTGCCGTGGACCGGAAAGTAAAGAAAGCCAACCAAGACCTGGGTTCTCTGACGGAAAATATCGACGTCCAGGAGGTCTTCCTTTTGAATCGGATGGTGTCTCTTTACAAATTTGGTGAAATGGAAGCACCCCAGCTGCTCTTTTCCTCCCGGTCCTACGAAGACTTCCTGAGCACTCGCAGGTATCTGACCTGCATCCTTGAGCAGGACCGAGAATTGATCGGCGACTACCGCCAGAGGCAGGCGGTCGTGGGAAATCACCAGCAGCAGCTCATGGAAGATGAACAGGAACTGCGGTCGGTCAAGAAGAAGGCCGAGCAGAAAAAGGGCGAAATCCAGAGAGACCTGCTCCAGAAAGGCCGGCTCCTCGATGGGGTGCGGCAGGAAAAACAGGTTCATCTAGCGGCCATCCGGGAATTGGAAGCTGCCTCAGCCCAGTTACAGGGCCTCATCAACCGTCTGGAGAGGGAACTCCAAGAGAAAGCCCGGGAGAAGACCTTTGTCCCTTCGGGAAGAAAGTTTACCGCCCTTCGGGGAAAGCTTCCTTACCCGGTGAAGGGAAAAATTCTCAGCACCTTCGGGAGAAACGAGAATTCGAAGTTCAACACCTTCACCGTCCAAAAAGGAATAGAGATTGAAGCCCCTCTAGGGGCAGGGATTCGGGCGGTGCATGACGGCCGGGTTCTATATTCGGATTGGTTCAAAGGGTATGGGAAGATTTTGATTATTGACCATGGGGAAGGGTATTATACCCTCTCCGGACACGCCTCTTCGCTGCTAAAAGCGGTGGGGGAAGATGTGCGCTCCGGAGACGTGGTGGCCCTCGTAGGGGATACGGGTTCGCTTAAGGGCCCCTGCCTTTATTTTGAGATTCGCCAGAGGGGCCAACCCCTGGACCCCATGGAGTGGCTGGCCAATTAATCGGGGAGGGAATCAGTCCGAGAGGCGTCCGAATGGGACGGAAGGGATACGGAGCGAAAGGAAGCCCTTCCATCCCCGTAAAGATTGGCGAGGGAAAACCTTTTTTGTTTCGATGTTTGGCCATGTTCAATAGAGAGATTTTCCCCCCTATTGGAGAGAAACAAAGCCCGAGGGTTTCTTTGAAATTCGCTCCGGGCTGTAAATCTGACCGTTGAAACCAGCGGGCAGTAAGGAGAGTCGATGAGCGGTTGGCTGAGTAAGAAAAAAATTCTGGTAGTCGCCTTGGTCTTCTTTTCCCTGGGAATCTACATGGGCCTGACCCATGCCCGTCGCGTCGGGGCGGATATTGAATCGGCCTACGGGAAGCTGAAGGTCTTAGCGGATGTCTTCGCCATCGTGGAGCGCAATTATGTGGAGCCCGTGAAGGCGAACAACCTCATCAACGGGGCGATCAACGGGATGCTGGAGACCCTGGACCCCCACAGCAACTATATGGCCCCGGAAGTGTACAAGGAAATGCAGACGGAGACCCGGGGGAGCTTCGGGGGGATCGGATTTGAGATCACCATCCGGGACAAAGTTCTCACGGTGGTGGCGCCCATTGAGGACACTCCGGCGTCCCGGGCAGGGATCCAGAGCGGAGACATGATTCTGCGCATTGACGGAAAATCCACCAAAGACATGACCCTGGTGGAAGCGGTGAAACTCATGCGCGGGCCCCAGGGGACCCAGGTGACCATCACCCTCATGCGCCAGGGTTTCACCGAGCCCAAGGATTTCACCCTGACCCGGGCCATCATCCCCATCCGCAGTGTTCGCTTCAAGACCCTGGAGCCGGGATATGGATATATCAAGGTCTCCCAGTTCATTGAAAGGACTTTCTCCGACCTGGAGAATGCCCTGAACAAGCTCGAATCCAAAGAGAAGCCCTTGAAGGGGTTGATCCTGGACTTGCGCAACAACCCGGGAGGTCTGCTGGAACAGGCGGTAAAGGTGGCGGACCTGTTTTTGGAATCGGGGATGATCGTCTACACCGAAGGACGGGTGGAAGGGCAGAAGATGAAGTTTTTCGTCCAGAAAAAAGAAAAGGTGCAGGAATATCCCATGATCGTACTGGTCAACGGGGGGAGCGCCAGCGCCTCGGAGATCGTGGCCGGAGCCCTCCAGGATCAAGGAAGGGCGGTAATCCTGGGAACCCAGACCTTCGGCAAGGGCTCGGTCCAGACCATCATTCCCCTCGAGGACGGTTCGGCCCTTCGCCTGACCACGGCCCGTTACTACACGCCCAACGGCCGGTCCATCCAGGCTCAGGGGATTGCCCCGGATATTGCCGTGGCGGACCTAGTCCCGGAGGGAAAGCGGAGCGTCGCCCCCCGGTTCATGCGGGAAAAGGACCTGGAGCATCATCTCCAGGGGGACAAAGAGCAGGCCGTTCCTGAAAAGAACAAAGAACCGGACAAGACGCCAGAGGCCTCGGCCACCCCCCAATCTACCGAGGACCCTCCGCTGGATCGGGCTTTGGAGCTTCTGAAAACTTGGCAAATTTTAAACAAGGTATCGGCCAAGAAGGGTCCATGATGATGGTTTGGACAAAGGGATAAAAGATGGGGGATTTGGAAAAAGCTCTCCGGTATCCCTTGAGCGGCGAGGGATGGGGAACCAAATTTGCTCTGGGCGGGTTCCTATACATCCTCGGAAACCTTCTGGGATTCATCCCCTGGGTAGGATGGATTTTCACGATCCTTCTGGCCTTGGTTCCCCTAGGATATGCCTATCTCGTCTTCCAAAATCATCTCCGGGGGCTGGAAAGCCCCCTTCCGCCCTGGGGAGGATGGGCGGAGCTATTTGCCCGAGGCCTTTCCGTTTTTTTCATCTCCCTGGGGTATTGGATCATTCCCGCAATCCTGTACTGGATGGGAAAGGTTCTCTGGGAGAGCGGGGGGGTTGCTGCCTTTCTGGGGGTTCTCTTTCTCATGCTAGGGATCGGAGTCGGCCTGGTGGCTTTCTTCCTCCTGCCTATGGCCCTGGCTTTCTACGGCCGGGAGGAGGAGTCTTTTTGGGCGGCTTTCCGCTGGAGCGGAATTGTGGAGAAGATATGGATGGTCCAGAGGGAATATTTTATCGGCTGGCTGGCCAGCCTGCTCTTTTTCCTGAGCCTCCTCTTGATCAGGACTTATTTTCTCTATTTAGGATGGATTTTGTATGCCCTGGGGATTTTCTACCTCACTCTGGCTGCAGCCTATTTTTTTGGGCGGGTCTGCCGGGTAAGTATGGAGGGTCGACGCTGAGCGGCCAGGGTCGTGGCCCGGAAGAAAGCCAGGATGACTCCTGGCTTTCTTTTTCATTGGATCATCAGGTACACAAAGACGCAGGGGGAAGACTGAGAAGTGAGAAGGATAGAATATTTGGGCAGGCCAGTTTCCCGAGCCATGAATCCATTCTCTTGCACCCCCTATCCGCCCCGGTAAGCAAAATGGATGGTTGAGAAAGACGCCTTGCTGCTCTGCCATCTTTGCCTTTTGAATTTTAAAACATCCTTTTTTCAAGGAGGCGACGTTTGAAAATTCCCCTGCTGGATTTGAAGGCGCAGTATCAGAGGATCCGGGATGAGGTCAACGAGGAGATTCAAAAGGTCCTTGATAGTCAAGTCTTTATCCTGGGGCCCATGGTGGAGGCGTTGGAGAAGGAAATCGCCGCCGATTGTGGGGTTCCTCATGCGATCGGCGTCGCCTCGGGGACCGATGCCCTGCTTCTCTCCCTGATGGCCCTGAATGTGAGGCCCGGCGACGGGGTGATCACCGTCCCTTTCACTTTTTTCGCCACCGGAGGGGTAATCTCCCGTCTTGGGGCCGTACCCGTCTTCATCGATATTGACCCGGCTACCTACAACCTGGACCTCAACCGGCTGGAAGATTACCTGAGGAAAAACCAAGGGGCGGCGGATTTCCCAAAAGTGGTCATGCCCGTTCATCTTTTCGGCCAGATGACGGACATGGAGAGTCTGACCGAGGTGTCACGGCGGTTCGGACTGCGGGTAGTGGAAGATGCGGCCCAAGCCCTGGGGGCCCGCCAGAAAATTCATTCTCCGAATGAGGAAGAGAAGCGGGGGCAGGAATGGACCGCAGGCTCCGCGGGGGATTTGGGGTGCTTTTCCTTCTTTCCCAGCAAGAACCTGGGAGGCTTCGGGGACGGCGGCATGATCATCACCCGGGACGAGGCGCTGGCCCGCAAGCTGCGTATGCTCCGGGTTCACGGTTCGAAAACCAAATACGAACATGATTTGATCGGGATCAACAGCCGTCTCGACGCCCTGCAGGCCGCGGTCCTGCGGGTCAAGCGGAAACACCTGAGTCGATGGACCGAAGGGCGAAGGAGGAACGCGGAGCGTTATCGGGCGCTCTTCCGGGAGGCGAAGATCGAGCCTTCCCTGGTTTCCCTTCCCCAGGAACAGAAGGGTTTTTACCACATCTACAACCAGTTCGTCATCCGGGGAGGGGAGAGGGACGCCCTCCGGGAGCACCTCCGACAAGAAGAAATCGGGACCGAAATTTACTACCCCATCCCGTTGCATTTGCAGGAATGCTACCGACCTTTAAGGTATTATCCCGGCGACTTGCCGGAATCCGAACGGGCGTCGCGGGAAGTGCTGGCTTTGCCGATTTACCCGGAGCTCACCCTGATCCAGCAGCGGCGGGTTGTCAGGGCCATAGCAGACTTCTATTCACCCCAAAAAACGCGGAGGGGGCGGAGAGGGCCGGTCTTGCCGAAGAGTTGAAGACAGATCGGAGGGAAGGCGAGGATGAGAAAAATATGAAAAGAAAAAATGCAGGGATGAAATGAGAAAAGAAAATAAAGGGTCAGAGAACCCGCAGATCAAGAAAAAATCCACTTTTCGCGAGTATGCCGAGGCGATCCTGGTGGCCCTCGCGCTGGCCCTGGTGATCCGCACTTTCGTGGTCCAAGCCTTCAAAATCCCCTCTGGGTCCATGGAGCCCACCCTGGAGATCGGAGACCATATTCTGGTGAATAAATTCATCTACGGAGTCAAGATTCCTTTCACCTCCATTTCCTTCTGGGCTTGGGAAAACCCCAAGAGAGGGGATGTGATCGTTTTCATATATCCCCTGGAGCCGGATAAAGATTTTATCAAACGGGTGATCGCGGTGGAAGGCGATACGGTGAAAATTGTGAACAAAAAACTCTACCTCAACGGGGTGGAAGCTTTCGACCCCCATGCAGTTTACAAGGAGGATACCCTCCTTCCTGGGGACAGCCAGAAACGGGACAACTTCGGTCCGATAACCGTCCCCCCGAAGAAACTCTTCGTCCTGGGCGACAACCGGGACCGGAGCCTGGACAGCCGCTTCTGGGGGTTTGTCCCCTTGGAGGACGTGAAGGGACGGGCGTTCATCATCTACTGGTCGTGGGACGGGAAAGATACGACCGTTCGCTGGAAACGCCTCGGCCAACTGATCCATTGAGGCAGAAAGAAAAAGGAGGCAAAGGGGCGAGGAAGGGATAAGGGGCCAATGGGCCCTGGATCGGGCGCTCCCCCGAATCGCCCAGAGGTCCTGGAGAGCAATCGGCCCCCGTAGAGAATATCTGGCTGCATGAATGTTGGACCGATGAAAAAAAGCCGGAAAGGGAGCAAATCGGAAATTGCCCCTTGGGGGATCTAGGAAGAGGAGGAAAGACATCGTTGGAAAAGTTGCCCATGACCAAAGAGGGATTCGCCAAACTGCAGGAGGAACTCGACCGATTGAGACGGGTGGAACGACCCCAGGTTTTGCAGGCCATGAGCGAGGCGGCGGCCCACGGAGACATCAGTGATAATGCCGATTACCGGGTAGCCAAGGAGCGGCGGGACTATATAGAGAGCCGCATCAAGGAGCTGGATGACAAATTGGCCCGGGCCCAGGTCATCGATACGCGGGACCTGGCCACAGACAAGGTGGTCTTCGGTTGCACGGTTCTTCTGGGAGAGATGGAATCGGACCGGCAGGTGAAGTACAGAATTGTGGGGGCCCACGAGGCGGATATTCGCGCTGGCCGGATCTCGATCAACTCCCCGGTGGCCAAGGCCCTCATCGGACACCGTCTCGGGGATGCCATTCAGGTGACCGTGCCTTCAGGGATGAAGGAGTATCGGATTTTGGCGATCAGCACCGATTGAGGGAAGGAAATCGGCAATAAGGGCGAATGAGGTCCTTAAAGGTCCTTTCCCAAGGATGGTGAGAGATGGGGAAAATCCTAGTATCCGACGATGAACTGAGCATGCGTCAGTTCCTCGAAATCCTGCTGAAGAAAGAGGGGCATCAGGTGGTCTGCGCCGGGGACGGGCAGGAAGCCTGGGTCCGATTTCAGGCGGAGCCCTTCGACCTGGTCATCTCCGACATCAAGATGCCCAAGATGGACGGCCTGGAACTGCTGCAGAAGGTTAAGGAGCAGCGGCCCTCCCTGGCGGTGATCATGGTGACGGCCTACGCTTCCCCGGAAGATGCCATCGCCGCCATGAAGGCCGGGGCCTACGATTACCTGACCAAGCCCTTCAAACTGGAGGAGATCAAATCGGTCATCCACAACGCCCTAGAATTGACCGAGGGGCAGGCTCCGGCGGAGGCTCCTGTGGGGATATTCTGCAACATCGTGGGCCACAGCACGAAGATGGTCCAGATCTACAATCTGGTCCGGCAGGTGGGCCCCACCCGAACCAACGTGCTCATCTCCGGAGAAAGCGGGACCGGAAAGGAGTTAGCGGCCCGGGCCATCCACCAGCATAGCTCTCGAAACGGGAAGCCCTTCGTGACAATCAACTGCAGCGCCATTCCGGAGAATCTCATGGAGAGTGAGCTCTTCGGCCATGTGAAGGGCGCCTTCACCGGAGCCGTGGCCAACAAGAAGGGCCTTTTTGAGATCGCCCACGAAGGGACGGTCTTCCTGGACGAAATTGGAGACCTCTCCCCCCTGATTCAGGTGAAGCTCCTGCGGGTGATTCAAGAGCGGGAATTTATGCGGGTGGGCGAGACGCAGACCATCAACGTGGACGTACGCATCATCTCGGCCACCAACAAGAACCTGGAACAGGAGGTCATCCAAGGGAGATTCCGGGAAGACCTTTTCTATCGGCTGAATGTGGTCCACCTGCATCTGCCACCCCTGCGGGAAAGGCGGGAAGACATCCCTCTTCTGGCCCAGTATTTTCTGGAAAAGTATTCCAAGGAACTGGGCAAAAACGTGCGGTCCATTTCCTCCTATGTCCTGGATACCCTGATGAACTACACCTTTCCCGGGAACGTGCGGGAGTTGGAAAACATCATCGAAAGAAGCGTCGCCCTCGAGGGTTCCAACATCATCCTACCGGAAAGCCTGCTTCTCTCCGAACACAGGAAAGAGGCGATTCCCAAGGGGCTACCCTCCGTCCACCTGACCCCTGCCGGCATGGACCTGGAAAAGGAGCTCAACCAGCTCGAGAAGGAGGTCCTCCAGCAGGCCCTCCAGCTTAGCAACGGGGTGATCAAGAAGGCGGCGGAACTCCTGCAACTCAGTTTCCGGTCCATGCGCTGGAAGATCCAGAAACACGGCCTCCGGGACTTTGTCCAGGAGATCAAAGAATAGACCTATGCTAGGTTCGATATCCTTAGAAGGAAAGCCCCCGAAGCCTTCTTTCCTTTGAATCGGGCGGCGAGGAATTTTCCCCGCCGGAGGGGGGAGGGTTGGGTTTCAGATTGGATTCCTCCGATGGAAAAATGATGAAAATCCAGAAGGCCGAAGAAGAAGGGCGAGACGGCCTTTTTTCGAGAATCCAATGGCTCATGTTATTCCGGGCCGTGCTGGTCACCCTGCTCCTCGGAGCCACAGTCATCTTCCAACTTCGAGAGAGTCCCTTCTTTCGGTATGTTTCTCCCTATCCCTTCTATCTCCTCATCAGCTTCACCTATGCCCTGACCCTCCTCTATGCCCTGCTCCTGCGGCGGATTCAGAAGTTGAAAATCTTTGCCTACGGACAAATCCTGGGCGACCTCTTCTTTATTACCCTGCTGATCTACATTACCGGAGGGATCGCCTCCATCTTTTTCTGGCTTTACTTCTTTTCCATCTTCAGCGCCGGGGCGATCCTCTACCGGAGGGGGGGCCTGTGGATCGCTTCGGCGAGCAGCATTCTTTATGGAACCCTGCTGGACCTGGAATACTACGGGATCCTTCTCCCACCGGGAAGCCGGGAGCTTTATTCCCTCGATTACCAAAGTACTTACGTTCTCTACCTGATCACCGTGAACATGATCGCCTTCTACTTGGTGGCCATCCTCAGTTCCTACCTGGCGGAGCAGGTCCGCAGGAAAGAGGAAGAGCTCAAGAAACGGATCATCGACTACCGCCAGCTGGAACGCCTCTACAAACACATTGTCCAAAACGTGGTGAGCGGATTGATCACGGTGGATGGAGAAGGGCGAATTACCTCCTTCAACCGGATGGCCGAGGAGATTACGGGGTACAAATTCGAAGAGGTTTACCAGGAAGAGGTTGATTCCCTCTTCCCCGGGCTTTCCGCCTGGAGCCGGTCCGTGGGAGGCAACCCCGGAGAAGGTGGGAACCGTCTCCGCTTCCTCCGCTGGGAGACCCGGTTCGCAAGGAAAGACGGGGCTCATCTCATATTGGGGTTCTCCATCTCCCCGCTGAAGGACTCCGTTGATCGGGAGATGGGAAACATTCTCATCTTCCAGGACCTTACCCGGCTGCGGGAAATGGAGGAGCATGTGAAACGCTCGGACCGTTTGGCGGCCATAGGGAAGATGGCCGCGGGCATAGCCCATGAAATCCGCAATCCTCTGGCCTCCATTAGCGGGTCCATTGAAATCCTGAAAGAAGAATTGGGGGGTTCGACCCAGAACCAGGCGCTCATGGGGATTGTTCTGCGGGAAGTCCGCCGCCTCAATTCGCTCATCGCCGATTTCCTTCTCTTTGCCCGTCCCATCTCTCCAGGAAGGGAGAGAATCCATCTGAACCGGCTCATCGAAGAGATTTTCCAGATGATCAGCCACAGCCCGGACTTCAACGTTCTCATCCATCTGGACACCGAGTTCGAAGACGAATTGTACATCCAGGGGGACCCCAACCAAGTTCGCCAAGTCTTCTGGAATCTGCTCATTAACGCGGCCCAGGCGATGCCCAAGGGGGGAATATTGAGGGTGAGATTGCGGAAAGGCTCTTCCCGGGGCCTTCTACCGGGAGGCAGGAGCTACGGCGAGGTATCGGTTATCGATTCCGGGTCGGGGATCGGGGAGGAGGAGATCGGCAAGATCTTCGATCCCTTCTTTACCACCAAGGAAAAAGGCACGGGTCTGGGCCTTTCCATCGTCCACAGTATTGTGGAGAGCTATGGGGGAAAAATCGCAGTTCAGAGCCAGAAGGGCCAAGGCTCGGTCTTTTCCGTTTTCATCCCCCTGGCGGACCCCTCACCCGCTGTTTCGGCTCAGATGAACCCCAACTGAGGTGTTGGAAAAATGTCCCCCCTCTCCGAGAGAATCGCCCCGTCAGGGAGAGTAGCCGCCAACCCCTTCCAGTCTCTTTAATCAGATTTAAGTCATGATTATCATATCCTTTTTCATCAATGGGAGGGTTTAGCCTGGGTGAGCTAGAGGGACGAAGCGGCCTATTCTCGGGCTCCTCGCTCGTGGCATGAATTTTGTAAGAAGACGGGATGGAAATGCCGATCCAGCAGGAAGCTGAAACTAGATTCCATTCCAGGGAGAAGGAATGCATCCGAGATTACTGCAGCTCTTAATTTACAGTTGTTTCTTTCTTTCCGGAGCTACCGGACTCATCTATGAAGTGGTCTGGGCCAAATATTTGTCTTTAATCATCGGCAGTACCACGGCTGCCACCACTATTGTTTTGGCCACATTCATGGGAGGTCTGGCTCTGGGAAATCACCTTCTGGGGCGGCGAGCGGACCAAGTCCAGAACCGGCTCAAGTTCTATGGTTGGCTCGAAATGGGCATTGGCATCTATTGTGCCCTTTCTCTCCAGATCATCAATTGGGGGAGCGAGCTATATGTAAACATCTCTCGCGCCTCTTTCCCGCCAGGTCCTTTCACCCATCTCCTTCGCCTATTTCTGGCCGGGATCGCGCTTCTGGTTCCCACGGCCTTAATGGGTGGCACCCTCCCAGTGCTGGCCCGGCTGTGGGTACGCTCCATCAAGACCGCAGCCTGCGGGGTGGCCACCCTTTATTCCGTAAACAGCTTCGGAGCGGTTTTAGGATGCCTTCTTGCGGGTTTTTTCTTGGTCCGCGTGTTGGGCATCTCTCTTTCTATGCTTTTGGCGGCGGGGGTTAATGTCTTGGTCGGCTTGGTGGCCATCGGCGTCAGCAGCTGTCCGGCCCAGGAGAACTCTCTCCAGGAGCCTGAACCCAACTTCTCTTCGACGAGCCCTGGGTCGATCAGAATCATGCGCCTGGCCTTAGTGGGAGCGACTCTCTCGGGAGCAGCGGCCATGATCTACGAAGTTGGTTGGGTCCGACTGACCGCCCTGGTCTGGGGGTCTTCCACGTATTCTTTCACCGTCATGCTGGCCGCCTTCATCATGGGAATTGCCCTGGGGAGCCTACTGGTTAGGCCTCTCGCTCGAAGGAAGCTTGACCTCTTCTGGCTCTTTGGTTTATGCGAACTTTTCGTGGCTGTCTCCATGCTACTGTCCATCCCCCTCTATGCCTGGCTGCCGTACGCTTTTGCCAGCCTGGGTAATTACCTAGTTAGGACCCCGGAGAGTTTTCCTTTCTACCAGCTTCTGGTCTTTCTCTGCAGCATGGCGGTCATGATCCTCCCAACCGTCTTCCAAGGGATGACCCTCCCCTTGGTCAGCCAGGTGGCCAGTGATCATCTTTCTCGGCTGGGCCGATCGGTGGGGCGAGTCTTTTCTTTGAACACCCTGGGTACTCTTCTGGGGGCCCTGCTAGCAGGGCTCCTGCTCATGCCCCGCATCGGCACCCGCCATACCCTGGAAATAGGAGTGGCCCTAACGTTGTTGGCAGCCGCGCTGGTTTTTGCAGGCGATTTCCGGACCCCACGACCCAGGCGGATCGCAGGGTTCGCCGCCGGATTGGCGGCCCTGGCAGCTTATTATGCCTTCGCCCCGGCTTGGGATCAGAACGCCCTCAACAGCGGGGCCTTCCGACGGAAGAATCTCCAAGCTACCTTCGAAGAATACCGGCAGTTCGTGGGCAAAGGAAAAATCCTGTTCCAGAAGGATGGGGCCGATTGTACGGTAGCGGTCATCAAGGTCCCCCGGGGAAAGGATGGATCCCAGCTTATCCTGGTAGTAAATGGGAAAACGGACGCCAGTAGCGAGGGGGACCTTTCCACTCAACTGCTGACCGCTCATATCCCTCTCGTCCTTCATGGGTCGGCCCAGGATGTTTTGCTGGTGGGCTTGGGAAGCGGCATTACCGCTGGGGGTGCGCTGCAACATGATATTCGCCGCTTGGATGTTGTGGAGATCTCGAAAGAGGTGCTGGAGGCGGCGACCTTGTTCTCCCCTTATAACGATCAGGCTCTTGAGGACCCCCGTCTCCATCTGGTGGTGGAGGATGGCAAAACATTCTTGAAAACGGTTCCCCGTCGCTATGATGTCATCATCAACGAACCGAGCAACCCCTGGATCAGCGGAATCGGGGCCCTTCTCACCGAGGAATTCTTCTGGGAGGCCCGGAACCACCTGAATCCGGGGGGGATCCTGGTTCAGTGGATCCAGGGTTATGAATTTTCTGATGAACTCTTCAAGACAACCTTGGCCACGATCCGTAAGGCCTTTCCCCATGTTTCCGGGTGGAACAGCCTGACCGGGGACTATGTTTTTGTCTGTAGTGTGGAACCCTTTAACCCAGACCTGAAGGCGGCCGCAAAAAGAATGGGCCATCCGCGCGTGGGAAAGAGCCTCATGCGCCTGAAAATCTCCCAGCTCTCCACCCTCCTTTCTCTGGAGATGATGACCCCGCAGACTCTGGCCGAAGTCTCTGACCAGGCGTTGACGAACACCGACAACTTTCCCATTCTGGAATATGACGCTCCCCGGGCTTTTTTCCTGGGGCGAGGAGTGCAGGGGATCGTCCACCTGGATGATCGCTTACGCGCGCACCGCTGGGAGGATTTGCTTTTGAAGAAATGGATCGAAGCCAAAGGTCCTTTGGCCTCATCGGAGTACGAAGACATCATCCATTATTATGATCGCTGGGGAAGCGGGAATCCCTACTTCCCGCAAGCAGTTCTGCGGGAGTGGGTAGCGGCTTACCCCCAGAGGAAAGAAGCCTGGGAGGCCATGGGACGAATGTCCACAGGCCATGATCCCACGGCACGAATTCAGGCCTGGGAGCGGGCCGCCTCTCTGGCCCCCCAGGATTTTCATGCGAACCGCATGTATGCCGAGAGCCTGGCTATCCGATTCATGAGCGGAGTTTCCCTGTTCGGCCGGCAGGAGGCCGCGCCGGTAATCAGGTCCCTGGACCGGTGCCTCTCCTTGAAGGATGCCCATCCAGACCTAGTTCTGGAGACGAAAGGTCTTCTCCTATCAAAAATGGGATATTGGGAGGAGGCCGGAGACCTCCTGCAAGAAGCAGCCCGGCAGCGGTTGAAGCGAACCCAAGGAGGAAATTCTTCCGACATCGCCAGCCTCCATGCTCAAGCGGCGCAGTTCTATCGCCTGGGGGGGAATAAAGAAAAAGCCCTTTCCTCAGCTCGGGAGGCGCTGAAGCTGACCCCCCTCCATCCCCAAGGCCGCTTTGAGCTCTCCCAGGTCGAAAAGATGCCCTGAAACTTTTCGCTTGCCTAGGGTCCCTCGCAGAAGATGGGGGGTGGCTGTACTTTTTTAAAGATGGGCCTAGAGCCACTTCCTTTTGGCATGGAAAGACTAGGCGGTAATGACTGCCCCTCTTCACTTCCGCACGATTTTTTACAGATGGCACAAAAATGACAAAAAAGAACAGAAGAGTGGCAGTTTTTGGCACTTGATTATATTCATCAGGAGTAGGTTCTTTAAGGAATATCCGGATGTTTGAAAAAAGGAATTTGTTATCAAGGTGTTATAAAAATTCTGGGTTTATTTTACAGGTGGCAATATTTTTGCATACAAAAGTTAGCAAAAGAATGAATGGCCAAAAGGAGGTGAGGTGCTAAAAAAGTTCGGCTTATTATTCAATAAGGAAAAAAGATTTGGACCAAACAACTCAAATTAAAAGATGAAGGAGGGAGAAGAAAATGTTGTTAAAACAGAAAAAAGGGTTTACTTTGATCGAGCTGATGATCGTTATCGCCATCATCGGCATCCTGGCAGCCATCGCCATTCCCCAGTTTGCCGCCTATCGGGTCAGAGGGTTCAATGCCACGGCCCAGTCGGACCTGCGGAATATGATAACCGCCCAGGAAGCGTACTACGCCGATAAGCAGATTTACGTTGGTGCCGGTGATGTTGCCGTAACTTTGAGCGCCTACGGCTATACCCGCTCCAGCAATGTTACCGCAACCATTGTGTCGTCCAACTCTTTCACTTATCAGATGTCGGCGTCACATGGGTCGGGGGACCGAACCTGGACGATCCTAGGCCCTGGCGGAGCCATCAATTAGGAGGTCACT
>DASPRR010000451.1:0-11750 GCA_035624375.1 Thermodesulfobacteriota bacterium
TCCAGGCCGTAAAAAGCCCGCATTCTTTCCTTTACCTCCGCAGTCGCCTTGGGATTCAAGTCCGTGGCCATGTCGATAGGGGAGCCTGGGGCTAGGTGAATGACCCCAAAAGAAATGATGGTGATCCCAATGAAGAGAGGAATCATGAGGAGAAGACGCTTGATCAGATAAAATCCCATGGCCTTTTCACAGAGAGGTCTTTTTATTATCATAAACTTGGACGGCGAAGCGAGGCAAGAGAAACTTCCGTGTTCAAGTCAAAAGGTTGATGACGAGGTTTTGGCTGAGCTGTAAGAGTTACGTAAGGAAGGTTTGATTCTGGGTTATTTCTTCTTGCTGGTGTGCGGAAATCTGGGTCCCCTCAAATACGGGAGCGGACCTCTGCATACCGGCACAAAGCCGCCATGGCCCGGACCCCCCTCTCCGGCGCACGGTAGCAGGGCAGTCTCCGGTCCTGGACATAAGCCACGGCGTCATCCTCCCGCTCGTTGAAAGAAGAAGCAATGACCGGCTTGCCGAATTTCTCGGGCAATCGGGCGAAGGATTCTATAGAAGAAAGGAAAAATCCCTTCATCGCATCGTAGGATGGCAGCTTAACCCATTCTTGAGCGAGTTGTCCAACCGAGCGGACATAGCTCGAACCGATGATTCCGTGGAGTAACAATCCGTCGATGGACGGATTTTCGAGGATCATCTGGGGCAGCTTTTCCATGAGAACGGACATGTCCATGAAGAAAGTCAGGTCGACCGGATTGGAAAAGGATCCGGTTTCCGGGATGAGCTGGCGGACCTTCGCCTGAAGTTCGGGCGAAAAGACAGGAACCTTCAGCCCCCAACGATTGCAGGCGTCGGCTAGAGAGGTAGCGGGCCCGCCGGAGTGGGTCAAAATGGCCATGTTCTTCCCCTTGGGGAGGGGAAGGGACGCCAAGGCCCAGGCCCATTCATAAAGGTCCTCCACGGAATACGCTCGAATCACCCCGGACTGCTTGAAGAGAGCATCGTAAAGGAAGTCCGGCCCGGAGAGGGAACCCGTGTGGCTGGCTGAAGAGCGGGCACCGGCCTCTGTTCCTCCCACGTAAAGGGCCACTACCGGCTTTACTTCGGATACCCGGGAAGCTATCCGGACAAAATCCCGGGGGCGCCTAATCCCCTCGATGTAGAGGGCGATCGCCCGGGTCTCTGAATCACCCCCCAGGTATTCGAGGCAATCCACCAGGTCCAGATCGGCCCCATTCCCCACGCTGAAGGCCTTGCTGTATCCGATCTGGGATTTAGCCAGTAAAGGCAGGACCTGGGTGATGTAAGTCCCGCTTTGGGAAGCCACTGCCACAGCGCCCGGCTGGTGAATGTAGGGATACATGGTGGGATTCAGGTGGAAGGCCGGGTTTATCACGCCGATGCAGTTGGGCCCGAGAAATCGAATCCCGTACTGCCGGGCAATCTGAAGGGCCTGTTCTTCCAAGGCCCTTCCCTTCTCCCCCAACTCCTTGAATCCGCCGGAAATGATGATCGCCCTCTTTACTCCTCTTTCGCCAAGGTCCTTCAGGACCTCAGGAACCGCTGACGGAGGAATGGTTATGATGGCCAGGTCAACCGGTTCCGGCAACTCCCTGCCGCTACGATAAGCCTTCAGGCCTAGAATCGGGTCCTGCTGGGGATGGATGGGAAAAACCTTTCCGGGGTATTTCCCCCCCAGAAGGTTTGCCAGCTGGATGCTTCCCATTTTAAATAGATCATTGGAAGCTCCCACCACGGCCACGGATTTAGGGTGCATAATCTGGTGCAGGGGGTGTTTAATCATGGTTGTCGCTCCCCAAATAAATGAAAGACTAAGAAATCGTCCAAATCCTTGAGTTACCCGACCATAACACAGATAAAATCGTTTTTTCAAACGCGCGGGAGGTTTTTCTCATTCGCTCCCTGCCGGAGAGTGAAAATTCGGCTCTCTCCATCCATGAGCCGATCATTTGGCCTGGATGGGCTTTCGTGCTAATATAGGAAAAATTTTGAGCCAGGACCAAATCATGAAAAAAGAGAACGCCTTCTTGTTTATCGCTATCGCCTTTGTGGCCGGGATTGTCACGGGGGTCATCGCTACGGTTCTCTACGAAGAGAAAATGCCTGTTCCGCTCCCATCCATCAAACCGTCTCAATCATCCCCCGCCCCGGCCAATACTGCGGATATTCAAAAACAGATATCCATGCTCCAGGGTATCCTGAAAGAAGACCCCAAAAACCTTAAGGCCCTGGTCGAGCTCGGGAACCTTTACTTTGATGCGGAACAATTTGATTCAGCCATCCAATACTATGCCAGGGCTTTAGAACTCGACCCCAAAAATCCCGATGTTCGGACGGATATGGGAATTATGTACCGGAGAAAGGGAGACCCGGACCGGGCCCTTGCGGAATTCAAAAAGGCTGCCCAGGATGACCCCAAGCATGTGAATAGCCGTTACAATATGGGTGTGGTCCTCCTACACGACAAGGCGGATATCAAGGGAGCAATCAAAGCCTGGGAGGAATACCTGAAAGTGGAACCCACCGGGCCACGGGCTGAGAATATTCGCAGCCAGATAGAAAAGATGAGGAATATGGTTAAATAGACACAATTGTTCAATCCTTGAGGCGGAAAATATACATTTTTGACCTTTTACGGCAGTCGCGATCCATATCGGGGGCCCGGCTCGAGGGAACCAATCCACCTGTAATAATTTGAATTTATTTAATAATTTATAATTAATCGGGTTGTTTTGGAAATCTCTTCCTTTTCGCTTTTCCTTTGGCACGGGAAATGCTCATTTGAATGCCCTGAAAGGATGGGCTTGGGCCATGAAGAGGAAAAAATTTTCAGAACGGATTATCGTTATTCTCATTTTTCTATTTTTTGCCATTCCCGTATGCGCCCTGGCATTAACTGAATCGGCTACAACTTGGCCAAGGTGCTCGAGTTCATTTGTTTATAATCTGATATTTCGATAATCTGCAAGAAAAGGTTGCTTTTTCTAAACCGCTGGATTGGCTGTCGTTTGCTGGTCCAGCGTTTTTTTTTACCTTCAAAAGGACCTATCCGGCAAGCAAAATCAGCGGGAGATTATCCTAAGAGCGGAGCAAGCACCGCGATTACTTCATCGGGTTTAAGGTTAATCGGGGAAGGGGCGCATCGATGGATCGGGGCTCCTGAGAAAAATGGCGGATCGGGCCTCGCGCCAAAAATGATCCGTACGGAAGTACCCCTAGGGCCCCAGACCTCCGGGTCGGTTGGGCCGAAGAGGGCTATCGTCGGCAAACCCAAGGAGGAAGCCAGATGGGTAATTCCCGAGTCATTCCCCAAGTAGGCCGTACACCTTCTCAAAATGGCAGCAAGTTGAAGCAAAGACAGGTTCTCGGCGATCAAAGGTGCAGCTTTTCTCAAATTTTCTTTCACTTCCCGAACTCCATCCTGAGCTGGCCCGGAGATAAGAAGGACCCTGGCCCGCCTTGCAGCCCAATCCGCAATCCCGGCAAAATGACTTGGTGACCAGTTCTTGGCCGGGTTGCCGCTTCCCGGGTGAATGGCCAAAATCCGTTCATTCTCCTTCAACCCAGAGCGGGCTAAGTAATCCCTGGAAAAATTTAAGGCCTCCTTGGACAACTGGAGCGGGTGATCCGCGACCTCCCCTTCGAACCCCTTTTCCCTCAGCAATTCAATCAGATAATCTGACACATGAACCTTCGGTC
The DNA here is from genome assembly GCA_035624375.1 of Thermodesulfobacteriota bacterium. Lineage (GTDB taxonomy): Bacteria > Desulfobacterota > SM23-61 > SM23-61 > SM23-61 > SM23-61. The sequence continues at coordinate 3,718 of DASPRR010000451.1, forward strand.
CTTCCGAAGGGAAGGAGGGCAGGTTGAGCACCCGGGCAGCCCCGGCTTTCTCCAAATTCTTGGACAAAGTCTGCCCACCTTTGCCGCTGAATGAGAGAATGAGCCCGAATGAGGAGAAAAAGCTGCACAGAGGAGAAGGCAGGAAGGCGTCGTCCAGATAAAAATAGGCCATTCCGGCCTGCTCTACTGAATGAATGGTTTCGGCCTTCAGGTCATAAGCCACCAAGGCCAGTCTTTCCGAATGGCCCATTAGGTAAAGGGGAAATTGGCGGAGGGCATGGCGAAAGAACCTCATGGCCGGGAGAGCCAGGAGCAAGTCTCCGATTCCGCCGGAGTGGATGATGAGGGTTTTTCCCGGATTCGGTGATGCCTTAGAAATCATAATCGAGGGCCGAGTTAAGAGTCCTGGGGACTAGGATTTCTTTAGATACTCCGGCCATCAGCATCCGGAACCCCATGGGTAACTTTTTTGGCCCCGAATTTATTCTCCTTCCCGGACATCAGCCTTTGAATATTCTCCCTATGGCGCCAGAAGATGAATAAGCCGATGACAATGGCAAAAGGAATGTAGATATGGTGGGGATTGAGTAAAGCAAGGAAGAGGGGAAATGCAGTGGCGGCGGTAAGCGACCCCAGGGAAATGTAGCGTGACTTGTAAACCACTGCGGCAAACACCAAGAATGAAAGGAATGCCGGAAGGGTGGCCAAGGCCAGGAAAGCCCCCAAGCCAGTGGCAATCCCTTTTCCCCCTTTAAACTTTAGAAAAATGGGATAGAGGTGCCCCAAAAAAGCGGTTAGGGCTACGGCTGCGATCCAGAAGTGGGAATCAAGCACCGCCCTGGCAATGACTACAGGAATCAGTCCTTTCAGGATGTCACCCACGAGGGTGAGAACGCCCAACTTCTTTCCCGCCGTACGGTAAATATTGGTGGCCCCGATATTCTTGCTCCCCTGGGTTCGCGGGTCTACATCACTGAAGGCCCGGGTGAGAATGACCCCAGTGGGCACCGATCCCAGGAGGTAGGCAAAGATAAGAAGCAATAGGGTCATGGCTCCTCCCCCCCAAATGAACGACGATTTCACCACCGCGGCATAGAGAGGATAGAATAAAATCCGGAATTTCGAATATCGAAATTATTTGTTTCGGGAATTAAGATATTGAGCCTTTGTGCTTTGGCTTTGAATTTTTAACTCAGTGTTCTCTGTATTTCGGTGGTGAAAAGGTCTTTATGCTTTTCGGACCCGGCAAGGAATGTATCGGTGCAACGGCGTGCCGGCGAAGCGATCCCGGTGCCTGGCCGGGGCCAGCCGGTTCACGTTCACCCCGTGAGCGCGGCCCCCGTGTATGAGCCCGAAGCCATGGGGGATGACTACCTGTCCCTTATGGGAAGACTCGGTAACTTCCGCCTCCACCATAGCCGATCCGGCTTCGGTCTCGATGACCGCCAGGTCCTTATCGGCAATGCCCAGCTTACGGGCATCTTCCGGGTGGATGCGCATGGTGCAGTATCGCCGGCCTTCATTCCAGGCCGGGTCCCGCATAATAGAATTGGCCACCATCTCCATGTGGTTTCCGGCCATAAGAATCATAGGGTAGTCTTTGTTCACCAGGGCCGCGCCTTCGGAAGCCGGGGACACTTCCTTCACCCACGACTCCATATCCGGAAAGTGAATGAGAACCTTTTTGTCCGGGGTCTTCAGGGCAGATAGGCCCTTCTCCGTATCCACGATCCCTATTTTGACTCCACCCGGGGTTTCCAGGATCTTGCCGAAGATTTCTTCTCCAGTGAAGGGTCCCGGTTTGTACCCGGCCCGGGCCACATCGTCCGGGTGCATCAGGGGGAACCGGGCCAGGAGTCCCCAGAGGGCTGACAGGTTCTTCGATCCCAATTCCTCCCCCAGCGTCTTGGCCAGGATGAAGGGCAGCCAGGAGGCCGCTTGGGGGTTGGCCTGAATGTACTGCATGAGGGCAATCCCGTAGGCCTTCCGGTCCGGGGCCAGTTCCCTCAGCTTTTGAGGATACTCGGGAATCATGCCCAGCCTTTCCGCCAGTTCGACGTAGACTTGGGCTTCTTCCACCTGCTCTCCATCGGGTTCCACCACCGGGCGGCGCATGTCGAAGTAGTACTCCGGATACATCCACTGGAAAAAGGTCCCGTCCCATTTTTCATAACCGCTTCGGGCCGGCAGAACATAGTGCGACAGGACCGCGGTCTCGGTCATGGCCACCTCGACAGTGACCAGCAGGTCGAGTTTGGCAAAAGCCCTTTCGTAGGCTGCGGTGTCGGCGTAGGAACGCAAGGGGTTCGAGCCGCTTACGATGACCGCCCGGACCCGCTGAGGATGGTCATTATCTATTTCTTCGGGCATAACGTTGGGCGGAAAGACTCCCATGATGAGAGGGATGTTGGTCGCCACCGTTCTCCAGGTTCCGGGGTCTTCCTCGGGAGTGTGGGACCCCATGGGCATCAGGTGTCCGCCGAAAACATTCCCACCTTTCCCCCCGATGCGGCCGGCCAGGGCCAGGAGGATCAATTCCAAATAGGAATTTAATGTGCTGTGGCGACCCATCAGAATGCCGAGGTCGCTCCGCCAGGCGCTCTTACGGGTGGCGAAGAGGCGGGTGAATTCTCGAACCGCCCCGGGATCCAGGCCGCAGACCCGGCAGTTTTCCTCGATATTCACATCATCGAACCAATTTTGAATCGTCTCAAATCCATTGACCTTAGCGGAAATGAACTCCCTGTCCAGAAGCCCTTCCTCCGTCAGCAGAATTTTGATCATGGCCTTCAGCAGGAGGGCATCGGTTCCGGGTTTGATGGGAAGATGGATATCCGCCAGTTTTGCCGTCTCGGTCACCCGCGGATCGACCACAGCCATCATGAATCCGGGCTCTTTTTTCTTGTTGCGGATTACTACGGGGGCAGCAGGGATGTCGTGACTGACCATGGGATTGGCCCCCCAGAAGACCAGGAAATCTGACCCCCGGATATCGGGGACAGGATGCATGTACTGGCGGCCGAAGGCCTTGCCCTGCACCCAGAAATAGCCAGTGAGCTCCTGAGCCAGAGGGCTGTAGTGGTTCTTCGACCCCAGCCCGTGGAGAAAGCGAACCCCAAAGGCCGCCTCAAAATGGCAGCCCTGCCCTCCGCCTCCCATGTAGGCCACGGCGCGCGGCCCATGCCGCTCCAGGACCTCTTTTAATTTGTCCGCGATCTCATCCAGGGCCTGCTTCCAGGAGATTCTTTCGAATCGATCCCCCACGCGTTTGAGGGGATATTTCAACCTCTCTGGGTTGTTCTGAAAATAGGCGATGTGGGCGCCCTTCCGGCAGATATACCCCTGCGAGCGAGGATTCTCCTTGTCCGCCCTGACTCTGAGGATCTTGCTTCCTTCGGTTGTCACTTCCAGGCCGCAGTTACTGAAACAGAGAACGCACGAGGTCTTTTTCCATTCGCTCATGGCCGGCTCCTTTGGGGATTTCCCCTGCAGGGAGAGGATAGAACAGGATAAGGGACAAAGTCAATTCGGAATGCAGGATTTTCTGTTCGGAATTCCGCATTCGCAGTCCCGTATTAAGTGTCAGGCTTTGGTTTCCTGCTGAGGCTTGACTTTCTTCTGGACGCCGGAGGTATAGACGATGATGGCCGACTCCCCGTCGACCGGGCACTTGTTTTCGCAGATTCCACAGCCCGTGCATATTTCTTCCTTCACGATAGGCCGCTTCTTATCATCGCCCACAATGGCATGGTAGGAACACTGTTCGTTGCAGACCAGGCAGACCTTCCCCTCTTCATAGGCGATGCATCGACTTTTATCGATCTTGGCCACCCCCATCTGGACCTTCTGCTTTTCTTCCACAGAAAGGGGGCGAATGGCTTCGGTCGGGCAGACCCGTCCGCAGAAATTGCAGTGTTCCTCACAGTAGCCGATGCGGGGGACCAGTCGGGGGGTGTAGAGGCCCGACAGTCCTGCTTCCAGGAAAGTGGATTGGAGGGCGTTGTTGGGGCAGACTTTCAGGCACTTTCCGCAGCCGGTGCAGACCGAGACGAATTTCTGCTCCGGCAAGGCTCCCGGGGGGCGAATGAGCCGGTTGTTCTTCAGCCCGCTCTCGGTTTGCAGGGGGTTGGTTTTAATCGCTAGGGCGGAGAACGCCCCCAAAACCAGCGACCCCACTACATACCTGCGGGAGAGAGAAACCGCTTCCGCGCCCTTCCACCTGGGAAAGTGGAAACCGAAGACCGTGGCCTCCGGCGGGCAATCCAGGCACTTGAAGCAAGAGATGCAATCCTGCTGGCGATACTCCCGGGGAGTTTCGGCGGGGATGGCACCTACGGAGCACTCTTTGGCGCACTTCAGGCACTGGATGCAGGCCTCGCTGACCGACCGCCTTACGACCCGGAGGCGAGAAGTGAGCGAAAAGAGCGTCCCCAGGGGGCAGAGGAAGCGGCACCAGAACCTCTTGCGAATGACTCCCAATGCCAGAACTCCCGTGAAGAAGAGAAAGATCAGCAAGTTGACTTTGAAGACGGGCAGTTTCATTGCCGGCAGGATGTAAGGATTGCTGGGAAGAAACCGCTGGACCTCCGGAAGAAGATGATTATAGATGTAAACCGCGGGCGGGTAAAAGGCCACGACCAGAGTCCGGGTAATCAGGCTTATGGGGTCGAGTAGGTATAGAACCTGGAGTCCCATGATCCCCGCGGCCACGGCGAAGATGAAAGCCCCGTAGCGGAAGCGCCTCAGGGGCTGATCGTCAAAAGGCTTGGAGCGCTTCTTCTCCCGGAAGAGGACCCGGTCGAAAAAATCGAGGGTCGCTCCCATGGGGCAGAACCATCCGCAGAAGAAATTTCCGAAGACGATTACCAGGAGGAGGATGCCGAAGGCCGGCAGCATGCGCATGATCACCTCCCCTTGCGTGAGAAAGGTGATGATGGCGATGAAAGGGTCCAGCCGGAGATAGAGGTCGACTGGAATCCTTATTTCCAAAGGGAAGGCAGTCTGAATGATTAAATAAAGAAGGAATAAAAAGGAGATGACCTGGACGGTTCTCCTCAGATACTGGAGCTTTCCGGTCATGCCGCCTTGACCTTCTTGATCTTGATCTTGGACAGGTTCATCTCCCCCAGGCCCAAGTCGTACGCGTTCTTGATGAACTGGATATCGGCCGGCCGGAAGGGCTTTCCCGTCTTGGGATGCTTAAAATAGGTCGCGCAATGAGCATCCACGGCCACCATATCCGTGGCAGCCATCACTTCCCCTATGTCCTCGGTCTTGCCCGGCCCTTTGGGTCCGTTGGTAGTGAGGATCCGGATGGCGTCGACCACAACCAGGTCCGGCTTGCGGATGGTGTTGATGTCGGCAATGCACTGGTGAAGGTCGATCTTGTGCAGAAGTTCCATGTCCCAGGTGACCCCCATGGTGTTCTTGAGGGCGAGGGTGAGTTCGGTGGCGAAATGCTGCTTGGGAAGGGGGAAATTGATGAGCACATCCGTCTCCAGGAAATCCTGTATAAACTCGGCTTCCTTGAGCTTCTTGCCCTTGGGAATCTCCAACTTCTTATATACATTCCGTCCGTGGCCGGAATAAAGGTCTCCCCCGGCATCCTGAGTGGCCTTCTTCAAACCCGACCGGGAGAAGCAAAACTGATAATTGTCACAGGTATGATCCCAGACCGCCACCCGCTTGGCCCCTGCCTGGTAACACATCTTGATCAAAGCGGAGAGCAGCTCGGGATTGTTGGTGGCAGCCTGTTCGGGCGTGCGGGCCCAGGCGATGTTGGCCTTGATCACCACTCTTTGTCCCTTTTTTACAAAACGCCCCATGCCTCCCAGCGGGGCCATGGCGGCCTGCAGAAGCTGTGTCGGAGTCCCCTGCTGGGCAATAATCAGGTCGGCGTCGCCCGCGGCATAGGCCACGGAGGGGCGCAACGGGGAAGAGAGGAAGAACATCTTGGGCAGGGCAACCGCTGCGGCCGCCCCTTTCATAAAATCCCGGCGGGTCAAATTCAATCTGGAGGACCAATCCATAACTGCCCTTTCTTTCCGTATTGCTTTTCAGCTTCGGCTTATTCCATATCATGATTGCCCAGGACGAAAGAATGATTTAGAACAGCCAGAACTTTATTTCGAAATCGGGTTTTTGGTCTCGGAATCCCAACTTCCCCTTTAAAATCGATCTACCTTCTTTCCCACCTTGCCTTCCGCATTCGGAGTTTCACGTTTCCCATTCACTCTGGCTGTTTCATCAGGGAGGCACCCTGGTCGGTCCCGAACCATACCCCGCCTTTGTCTTCTGTCGCGCAGAACACATTGTTGCTGGGCAAACCATCGGCGGTCGTGAGCGAATCCCACTGGTTCTGGGAAATCCCATAAACGCTGACCCCATTATCACGGCAGACAAAAACCTTCCCCTGAATGGCGGCCAGGCAGTAAATTCCTCCGTTCTTCAGGGAATCGGTGGGTTCAATTCTTTTCCACCCTTCTGCAGGGGGATCATATTCATAGAGGGCCCCCTGGCTGCTTCCGGCCCAAATCTTATCCCCAATCTGGGCTAGGGCTTTTATCTCCAAGTCCGTCAAGCCTTCCTGCTGGCCGTAATTCTTCCATTTCATCTGGCTTTTTTGCAGGCGGGTCACCCCTCCATTGGTTCCCGCCCACAAAAAGTCGCCCTGAACCAGAAGGGCATTAACGAAATTCCCGGAAAGGCCATCCTTGGAGGAGTAAAAAACCTTCCATTTTTCGGTCTTTTTGTCCAAGGCCGAAATGCCTCTCTCCGATCCAACCCAAAGAATGTCGCCGTCCATGGCCAAAGAAACGATCTTCTTGGCTAGCCCGTTGTTGGTGTTGAAGGGTCTCCAGGGGTTCTTCCTCTTGGGTTGGTAATAAGAGATCCCTCCCCCTCCGAACCCGTAAAAGTAAGTGCCGAACCAGAGCCGGTCTTTATCCGGAAGAATAACCGTGACGTCGTTGTAATTCGGGTGGTTTTTCCACTTGATGGCCACCCCGTCATCTTTTTCCGGAGGTTCTCCCTTGGTGGTAAAGACCTGGAAGGTATTCTTGGACCGATTGTATAGAGTCGTTCCTCCGGCATAGGTGCCGAACCAGACTTCATCTCCCTGCACGGCAATGGCGAAGATCATGTCGCTGGACAACCCTTCCTTGACGGTGAGCTGCTGAAAGGAAACCGGTCTTTTGATGAAATCAGCTTCTGCGGGAAAACCAGGGCTTAAAAGTAGAAAAGTCGAAAGGATAATCATTCCAAATACGTTGGCAGCTTGCCTCATTCACCCTCCTTATCCAAATATTATCGCGGATTGAAGGCTGTTTTTCAATAAAGAAATCACCTGATTAGGCTGATTCGGCGTGCCAATCAACTCAGAAAAATGTTTTTACTGGGGATTGGACATTCTATAGCGGTCGGGAAATGGGTCCGAAGAAAAATTCCCAAGCCAAAAATTTTTGGTATAATAAAAATTTTTGGGGGAGCGGACCCCCTTTTCCCGGGTGGTTTTTCAAGAATCTTCCCTCTGAAGGAAAGGGCAGGGTATGAGTGGAATTTTTGGGATCGTATCGAATAACAATTGTGCTTCCACCCTTTTTTACGGCACCGATTACCATTCTCACATGGGAACCGAGTACGGCGGCATGGCCGTACTGGGAACCCGGTTTAATCGGGCCATCCATGACATTAGCCAATCCCAGTTCAAATCCAAATTCGTAGACGAATACAAAACCATGCAGGGGCCCATGGGAATCGGTGTGATCAGCGACCGTGACCCCCAGCCCCTCATCGTAGGCTCCAGGTTCGGAACCTTCGCCATTGTCAACGCCGGCCTGATCGAGAATCTGGAGTCCTTGAGCACCGAGCTCTTGGAGCAAGGACATTCCTTCGGAGAAATGACCAGCGGGGGGATCAACTCGGTTGAACTGGTGGCCAAACTGATCAACACCGGCAAGGATTTGGTCGATGGCTTCGATAGGATGTTGGACAAAATCCATGGGGCCGCAACTCTCCTTCTTTTGACCAGGGAA
>DASPRR010000500.1:0-9999 GCA_035624375.1 Thermodesulfobacteriota bacterium
AATTTTTGAATAAGCTCCCTTTCCGGAGAAAACCAGTATCCATAATAGATCAGTTCCGAATACCGGGGGATCAATGAATCCCGGATGTGCATCACTTCCCGGTCCATGGTGATGGACTCCACCGCCCGGTGGGCCGCATGAAGGATCGTCCCTCCGGGGGTCTCATACACTCCCCGGGACTTCATCCCCACGTAGCGGTTTTCCACAATATCAACCCTTCCGATCCCGTTCTTGCCGCCCAGGCGGTTTAACTCGGCCAGCAGTTTGGCCGGGGACATGCGCTTTCCGTCGAGCGAAACCGGGTTGCCTTTTTCAAATTCGATCTCCACGAGGGTGGGCCTGTTCGGGGCCTTCTCCGGCGAGACGCTGAGGAGGAACATGTCCTCGGGGGGCGCATTCCAGGGGTCTTCCAGGATGCCTCCCTCAAAGCTGATATGGAAGAGGTTGCGGTCGCTGCTGTAAGGCTTTGCCGCCGTCACTGGAACCGGGATGCCATGCATCTTGGCATAGCGAATCAGGTCTGTCCGGGACTTGAAGTTCCAGATTTTCCAGGGAGCGATGATCTTGATGTGCGGGTTGAGAGCCAGGTAGGTCAGCTCGAAGCGGACCTGGTCGTTCCCCTTCCCCGTAGCTCCGTGGGACACGGCGTCGGCTCTTTCTTTCCGGGCGATCAACATCTGGTGCTTGGCAATCAGGGGGCGAGCGATGGAGGTCCCCATCATATACCCGCCCTCGTAAATCGCGTTGGCCCGGACCATGGGGAAGATGAAATCCCGGACGAACTCCTCGCGCAGGTCTTCCACATAGACCTTGCTGGCTCCGGTCCTCTTCCCTTTTTCCTTCAGGCCGGTCAGCTCTTCCGCCTGGCCCAGGTCTGCGGCAAAGGCGATCACCTCGCAATCGTAAGTCTCGATCAGCCACTTCAGGATCACCGAAGTGTCCAATCCGCCGGAATAGGCTAAAACGACTTTCTTTACTTTTTCTTTCATCTTTCTCCCCATCCTTCTTTCTTTTTTGGCTTTGTTCGAAAAGTACGTGATTCGTTGCGCAGCGGTCAAAAAAAGTGTGAAATTTGCCAAGAAATCTTGTTTGGTCAATCCTCTCTGAAATCCCCCCCACCCCCCTTTGATAAAGGGGGGCAGGGGGGATTTCTGGCAGGGCCATGGCCCTAGGGAAAATCCTGGCTGCTGAGTGCGGCTCTGCCAATGTGCGAATATCCCCAAAAGTGATTGATTACGCATTTTTCAGACAAAATACTTTTCTCCCACTGCAAAGATTGCCGAGATGGCAAAGTCTGGGCTACGCTTCCTAAGGCTAATGGCCTTTTTTTGCTTTTCAAAAAATTTGCGTCCCAATCCCCTCGTCGGTGAAAATTTCCAGCAGCACGGCGTGTTTCACCCGCCCGTCGATGACATGGGCCTTTTTCACCCCTTCCTGAAGGGCATCCAGGCAGCACCTCACTTTGGGGATCATCCCTCCGCTGATGGTTCCTTCCTGAATGAACCGGGCGGCCATCTTGGCATCCATGGTGGAGATCAATTGCTTCTGGTTGTTCAGAACCCCTTCCACATCGGTCAGGAGGATAAACTTCTCCGCCTGCAGCGCGGAGGCCACTTTCCCGGCCACCAGGTCCGCATTGATGTTGTAGGCTTCGGCCCCCGGCCCAACCCCGACAGGGGCTATGACCGGAATCCATTTGTTGGCGATAAAGGTTCGGAGAATATCGGGATTGATGGATTCCACTTCCCCCACCAACCCCAAATCAATCCGTTCCTCTTCCTGCCCTTCCTTGCCCGGTTTGTGAACCCACATTTTGCGGGCCCGGATCAGGGTTCCGTCCGCGCCGGAGAGCCCTACCGCATGCCCTCCATGGGAATTCATCCGGGATACGATTTCTTTATTGATCTGTCCCACCAGGACCATCTCCACCACGTCCATGGTTTCTTCGTCGGTCACCCTCATTCCTTCGACGAAGGTTGACTTTTTGCCGATCCGGTTCAGCATGCCGTCGATCTGCGGCCCCCCCCCGTGAACGATGACCGGGTTCAGCCCGATGTAATGGAGGAGGATGACGTCGCGGACGAAGCCATTTTTCAGCTCCTCGTCCTCCATGGCGTGGCCTCCGTACTTGATGACCATGGTCTTGTTGGCAAACCGCTGGATGTAGGGCAGTGCCTCCAACAGGATGTCCGCTTTTTCGATGTACTTTTCCATCTTAACTTCTCCCACATTGCCGCCCCTTCCCCTCATCCCCCCCGAGCGAGAGAAGGAAGGGAAAAGGGGCCCTCGTGCATCGAGCCTGCTCTTACAGAATGTACCGGCTGAGGTCCTCGTCCTGGATGATCTCCTCCAGTTTTTTCCGGACATACCCGGCATCGACCCCGATTTTCCTCTCTGACCGATCCGGAGCATCGAAGGAAATTTCGTCCAACAACCTCTCCAAGACGGTATGAAGCCTTCGGGCGCCGATATTTTCCATCCTTTGGTTGACCAGGGAGGCAATCTCGGCGATCTCGGCCACGGCGTCCTCGGTGAAGGAGAGATCGATCCCTTCGGTCTCCAGCAGGGCTTTGTACTGCTTGATCAGGGCGTTTTGGGGTTCGGTCAGGATACGGACGAAATCCGCCTTCGTCAGGGACTCCAGCTCCACCCGGATGGGAAAACGGCCCTGCAATTCCGGAATCAGGTCCGAGGGTTTGGATACATGGAAAGCCCCTGCAGCGATGAAGAGGATATGGTCCGTCTTCACCATTCCATAACGGGTGTTCACCGTGGTCCCCTCAACGATGGGAAGAAGGTCTCGTTGCACCCCTTCCCGGGAAACATCCGGGCCATGGGTTGATTCCCGGCCGGCAATTTTGTCGATCTCATCCAGGAAGATGATCCCCGCCTGCTCCACCTTCTCGACGGCCAGGCTGCTCACCCGGTCCATATCCACGAGCTTCTGAGACTCTTCCTCAGTGAGCAATTCCAGCCCCTCGGGAACTTTCACCCTTCTCTTCTTGGTCTTCTTGGGGAGGAGGCTGCTGAACATCTCCTTCAGGTTGAAATCGATATCTTCCATTCCCGCGTTGGAGAAGATCTCTACGACGGGAATCTGCCGCTGGGTCAGTTCCAGCTCTACCATCCGGTTGTCCAGTTTTCCCTCCCGGAGCATCTTTCTCAATCTCTCCCGGGTTTGAGAGGGTTTGGCTGAATTGGCGAGGACCAACTCCGGTGAAGCGCCCACCTCCGCCCCTTCTGAGGGATTCTCTTTCGGGTCCGTCCCTGGGGAGCCCCGCCGGGGGGTAGGAAGCAGCAAGTCCAGCATCCGCTCTTCGGCCATCTCCCGGGCTTTGACCATCACCTTTTCCATCTCTTCCGCCCGGACCATGTTGACCGCCAGCTCGGTGAGGTCCCGGACCATGGATTCCACATCCCTTCCTACATATCCCACTTCCGTAAATTTCGAAGCTTCGATTTTTAAAAAAGGGGACTGGGCCAGTTTGGATAAGCGCCGGGCAATCTCGGTTTTGCCCACGCCCGTCGGGCCGATCATGATGATGTTCTTAGGAGCAATCTCGTCCCGCAGGTCTTTATCCACCCGCTGCCTCCGCCAGCGGTTGCGCAGGGCAATGGCCACGGACCGCTTGGCGTTCTTCTGGCCAATCACGTACTTGTCCAGCTCGGCGACGATTTCCCGGGGGGTGTAGGGCTGGAGTTCTTCTCTCTCTATCCCTTTTTCACTCATATCTCTCTATCGCTTTTCTCCCCTAATTTGGAGACTGGGTCAAAATTCGCCATCCGCATTTTGAGACGCCCGCCCTGAGCGGACTGTTCACCCTTCGACAAGCGTTCGACTGAGCTCACGCCGAAGGCTCAGGGCGAACGGCTATGTTATTGATTTCTAATGTCCCCCGGTCCGTTCGTGGTGAGTCTGTCGAACCATGGACGGACTTACGACACAGCCCCCTAAAAAGGGGGGATTCTTTATTTCTTCACTATACCCTATGCTCTTTGGACGCCTGGGTCGGCATCTCCCAGCTCTTCCATCACGATCTGATCGTTGGTAAAGATACAGATCTGGGAAGCAATGCGCATGGCTTCCTGGACGATGGATTTGGCTTCCAGGTTGGAATACTGGATCAGGGCCCGGGCTGCAGCTAGGGCATAAGGGCCCCCACTGCCGATGGCCGCCACTCCGTCATCTGGTTCGATCACATCCCCGGTCCCAGAGAGAACCAGGATGTGATCCCGGTCGGCAACGATCAGGAGCGCTTCCAGCCGGCGAAGCATACGGTCCGTCCTCCAATCCTTGGCCAGCTCCACCGCCGCCCGGGAGAGGTTGCCATGGTACTGTTCGAGCTTGGATTCGAATTTTTCAAAAAGAGTAAAGGCATCGGCCGTCGATCCCGCGAATCCGGCAACGATCTGATCTTTGTAGAGTCTACGCACCTTACGGGCGCCGTGCTTCAACACCGTGTTCCCCACCGTCACCTGCCCATCCCCCGCTATGGCGATTTGTCCCTTATGGCGGACAGCAATGATGGTCGTTCCCATCACTCTTTCGTTCATCGATCGATCCTTATTCTCTCACCACAGAGGCACAGAGAGCACCGAGATATGAGATTAATGATGAAAGGCCAAAAAGCCTTCACTGGGTTCGGGCTTCATCTTCATGCTAATTCTTTCTCCGTGTCCTCTGTGCCTCTGTAGTGAATGTTTTTTACTTGGCCCTCGGGTGCGCTTTATCGTACACCTCCATGAGCTTATCCACGCTCACGTGGGTGTACCGCTGGGTCGTCGATAGGCTCACATGACCTAGCAGCTCCTGGATTACCCTCAGGTCCGCCCCGGCATCGAGGAGATGGGTGGCAAAAGTATGGCGAAGTCCGTGGGGGCTGACTTTTTTTAGAAAGCCTCCCCGCAAAATATGCTTAAGGAGAATGCGCCCGACGCTCCGGGCGGTGAGCCGTGTCCCCCGGGGGTTGATGAAAAGGGGAGTGCCGGGTCCCGTTCGCTTTCTTTGGGCCAGCACCTCGTCTCTTCGGGGAAGATAGGCTTGCAGTGCCTCCACCGCCTTGCTCCCCACGGGCACGACCCTCTCTTTGCCCCCTTTTCCATAAACCCGAAGGATTCCCAGGTGGAAATCTATGTCTCCGTCGCTCAAACCGACCAGCTCGCTAACCCGGATTCCGCAGGAGTAAAGGGTCTCCAGGATGGCCCGGTCTCTGGCTCCCCAGAGGGTTGACGGGTCCGGGGCTTCCACCAGCGCAAAGACCTCGTCCACGGGCAAGAACGAGGGGAGGCTCTTCTCCAGCTTCGGAGTAGCTACGATTTCCGCCGGGCTCTGCTTTAAAACTCCCTCGTTGACCAGATAGCGAAAAAAGCTCCGTTGAGAGGCCAGCTTTCGGGCCAAAGAGGACTTCTTGTTCCCCCGATAGAGGTGGCTCAAAAAGGCTCGGATGGCCAGATGATCGATCTTTTCTACCGCCACATCTCCCTTTTCCCCTTCCTGCTTGACTCCAAAGGAACATAAAAAGCTGCGGAACTGCTCCAGGTCGGAGGCATAGCTTCGAATCGTATGCGCGGAAGCATTCCTTTCCACCCGGAGATGCTCAAGAAATTTTTCGATGAGCTCTTTCACCCTCGCCCCTGGGGACTGAAAAGAAAAGCATCTTAACCGAACCAAGCATTCCCCCCCCATGGCAAAAAAGATACCCTCGGGCCTTTCCTTCAGCCCAGTCGCACAGGTTCAACTCAGGGGGATTTTAGCTTGATTTTTATCTTAATATAAATTATTTTAAAGATTCAATAAAAATAAGGAGTCTTTATGAAGAAATACGAAGTAAATCGTTTGCGGAATACAGCCATCATAGCCCATGGGAAAGCGGGAAAAACCTCTCTTTCTGAAGCCATGCTCTTTGACGGAGGGTCCACCGACCGTCTGGGCCGGGTAGACGACGGCTCCTCGGTCATGGACTTCGAGCCCGAGGAGATCAAGCGGAAGTTGACCATCAGTTCCTCCTTCAACCATCTGGAGTGGGACAAACATAAAATTAATATCATCGACACTCCGGGGGACGCCAATTTTATCATCGAAACCAAAAACAGCCTGCAATCGGCCGATGCAGCCGTGGTCGTTCTGGATGCCGTCTCCGGAGTGGAAGTTCAGACCGAGAAGGTTTGGGAATATGCCAACCAGTTCGGCCTCCCCCGCTTGATCTTCATTTCCAAGATGGACCGGGAGCGGGCCGATTTCTTCGCCACCCTGGGGGACATCCAGAAGGTCCTCAGTCCCAAGGCTATCCCGCTGAATTTGCCCATCGGGGCCGAGGAATCTTTTTCCGGCGTGGTGGACCTGCTATCCGGTAAAGCCTATCAGTTTGAGAACAACCTGAGCGGCAAATTTACCACGGGAGACATTCCGGCCAACCTGAAGGATCAGGCCAAGACCGCCCGGGACAAGCTCATCGAAGCCATCGCCGAGTCGGACGATGCCCTTCTGGAAAAGTACCTCGAGGGGCAGGAACTTTCATCGGAAGACCTGGCCAACGGCCTGCGCAAGGGCGTCTTGAATAAAACCATCTTCCCCGTCCTCTGTGGATCGGGGTTGAAGAACATGGGGGTCCAGCCCTTTCTCGATGCTATCGTTCAATTATTGCCTTCTCCCCTGGACCGTGGCCCGGCTAAAGGCACCCATCCCTCCACCAAGGCGGAGGAGGCCCGAAATCCCAAGGAGGAGGAACCTTTCTCGGCCTTCATCTTCAAAACCGTGGCCGATCCCTATGCCGGAAAGCTGAGTATCTTCCGGGTGTGGTCCGGGACCCTTCAGGCGGATTCGACTCTCTATAACGCCAACAAAGGGGTCCGGGAGAGATTCGGTCAGATCCTGCAGATGGAAGGGAAGAATCAGAAGCCGGTGGAATCGGTAGGACCCGGCGACATTGTCGCGGTGGCCAAACTGAAAGAGACCACCACCTGGGAGACCCTTTGCGACGAGAAGAAGCCCATCGTCTATCCCACCCTCTCCCTCCCCGTTCCCCCGGTGTCTATGGCCGTAGAGCCCAAATCCAAGGGGGACGAGGAAAAGATCACTACCTCCCTCTTCCGCCTCTGTGAAGAAGACCCGACCGTCAAACTCCAGCGGGACGAGCAGACCAAAGAGCTGATTCTCTTCGGAATGGGGCAGGTCCACATGGAAGTGACCGTGGAGAAACTCAAGCGCAAATTCGGGGTGGATGTTAACCTGAAGACCCCCAAGATCCCTTACAAGGAAACCATCAAGAGCACCAAGAGCGGCATTATCTACCGCCACAAGAAACAAAGCGGCGGCCGCGGGCAGTTTGCCGAGGTCCACTTCGAGCTCTCCCCCCTGCCCCGGGGCGCCGGCTTCGAATTCAAGAACGCTCTGGTGGGGATGAACGTGCCCCGGAACTTCGTCCCCGCAGTGGAGAAAGGCGTCAACGAAGCCATGCAGAGCGGGGTTCTGGCCGGATACCCGGTGGTCGATCTGAAGGTCAAGTTCTACGACGGGAAGTCCCACGAGGTGGACTCCTCGGAAATCGCCTTCAAAATCGCCTCCTCCATGGCCTTGAGGAAGGGAGTTATGGAGACCAATCCCGTTCTTCTGGAACCGATCATGAACATGGAGGTCTTTGTTCCCGACGAATACATGGGAGATGTGATCGGAGACCTGAATGGCCGGCGGGGCCGGGTTCTTTCCGTGGAGCCCAGGGCCAAAGGGCAGGTCATCAAATCCCAGGTCCCTCTGGCCGAGGTTTTGAAATATGCCCCGGACCTCACTTCCATGACCAGCGGCCGAGGGTCTTTCTCCATGGAGTTCTCTCATTACGAAGAAGTCCCCGCCCACCTGGCCGAAAAAGTCATTGCCGCTTCCAAGGCGGAGCAGAAGGAGGCCTAGCTTTCGGATTCCAGAGGGACCGATTCGAGGTCCCAGTCTGCCGCTGCCTCCTCTTCAAACGAAAAGGCTGAGGATGAACCCTCGGGGGAAAGTCGTAGCCGTAAACATCAGCGCCCGAAAGGGAACCCGGAAGAAAAATGTGGGCACCTCCTGCCTGCTTCCCGGGTTGGGTTTGAAGGAGGATGCCCATGCCGCTCCGGGAAACCGGCAGGTGAGCCTCCTCGCCCAGGAGTCCATCGACAAGATGGTCCGCCTGGGGCTGAAGGTAGGGCCGGGCGATTTCGCCGAAAACATCACCACCCAGGGATTGGACCTACTCTCCCTTCCCCTGGGAACCCGGTTCCGCATCGGAGACCGGACCCTCCTGGAAGTGACCCAGATCGGAAAAGTCTGCCATACCCGCTGCGCCATCTATTATCAGGCAGGTGACTGCGTCATGCCCAAAGAGGGGATCTTTGCCCAGGTCCTGGAAGGCGGAGAGATCAAAGTGGGGGACGAGGTCCGTGTTCTCGGCGGGAATTCTGACCATCAGTGACAAGGGCTCCCGCGGGGAAAGGGAGGACCTGAGCGGACCCGAAATCCGCCAGGTCCTCTCTTCTCTTCCCGCCCGGGTGGAGGCTTACGAGGTCATCCCGGATGAGGAGGAAATCATCGCCCGGAAGCTTATTGAATACGCTGACCGGAAGGGCCTGAATTTGATCCTCACTACAGGGGGAACAGGCCTGAGCCCGCGGGACGTCACCCCGGAGGCCACTCGCAAGGTTCTGGATAAGGAAGTTCCCGGAATCGCCGAGGCTATGCGCGCCGAGGGGTTGAAGGTCACCCCCACGGCCATGCTTTCCCGGGCTGCGGCCGGGATTCGTGGCCGGTCCCTGATCATTAATCTACCCGGAAGTCCGCGAGCGGTGCGGGAGAACCTAATGGTGGTCCTGCCAGCCCTAAAACACGCCCTGGAAAAGGCTCAAGGAGACCCGGCCGACTGTGGGAATCTGCCGAGAAAGGAATGAATCGGCCGCCTTGCATGGAGGGAAAGGCAGAGGGCAGCCTTAGGAATGTTTTTTTTGTTCTTCCGTATGGATGGTTTCAATCTCTCTTTCAATCTCGCGTACTCTTACCTTGTAGCCGTCGATCTCAGCTATTAACTCTTCTACTTCCTCTTGACCGTAAATGTCTGATTCCCCGCGGGATTGAAGCTCGTAGGCCACACTGCCCAGACGGATGAAGGCCTTGCGAACATTCCCCTGAACCGAGGTCAGTTCCACCCTTTTTTTCAATATGCGGCTGGTTTTCCCGGCTTCCGCCATGAAGATCGACAGCCCGTCCTTCATGACCTCCAATCCATCCTCCGCGCCCTTCTTGATCAATTCCCAGAGGGTCATTCCTACCCTCCCTCCTTTCTGCTCTAAGGTCCCTCTTGCCGGGTTTTCCTCGCCGGCTTTCCAACCTCGGGGGTTCAATCTTTGTCGGAGAGGATCTGGTCTACTTCCTCTTTCATGTGATCCAGGTGCGTGCCGGGCCAATAGACGCGACAGCAGCGCGGACAAAGATAAAAGGAATTATAATACCGGTAAATGAAATCCGGCACCCTTCCCTCCACCTCTCCTTTAGTCACTGGTTGAAGCTCTTCATTGCACATCAGACAACGGGAAAAATACTGGTTATCCGACGGTTTCAGGTGGAGTTTTTGGAGTACTTCGCGCACCTGCTCCCGGGGATCGTTGGCTTCCAGGATGGTGACCTGGAGGTCTTTGGGCGCCGCCGAAATCCGCCGGCTCCGAGTCAGGAACATTCGGCCCTCAATCACGGCCACCCGGGCAGCCTCTTGGATTGGGCCGCCTCCCCAGGAAGCCGCATCAAACCCCAAGGCCCGGAGCTTTTTGGCCAATTTCCCTGTGGTGCGGTCGGCCAAGAACTTCATATTTTTATTTTATTCTTTTCGCCTGGGAGAGTCAAAGCCCCCGTTCCCCTTACCCACCTCCACTTTTGCGATCCTCTTTTCTGTTGAGAAACAAGCTTGTGGTCCGGCAATGCCTGAGATTCAATCGATCTCTATTCTGCTTGGCGAAAAGTCAAGACGGGCAAGGCCAGTTTCAGAT
>DASPRR010000455.1:0-6068 GCA_035624375.1 Thermodesulfobacteriota bacterium
AAGCCGGGGACCGGAAAGAAGCCCGCGGCAACCGATACGGTAACGACCCATTATAAAGGGACTCTGATCGATGGGACCGAGTTTGACAGTTCCTACCGACGGGGAAAGCCGGCCACCTTTCCGGTGAGCGGAGTGATTCCGGGATGGACGGAAGCTTTGCAGCTCATGGAGGAAGGGGCGAAATGGCAGCTCTTTATCCCCTCGAACCTGGCCTACGCGGAACGCGGGGCCGGCCAGGTCATCGGCCCCCATGCCACTTTGATTTTTGAAGTCGAGTTGATCTCTATTCAGGAAAAGAAATGAGCGCCCCCGGACCGATTCCCGATTACCGGTTTCAGCCCATGGAGAAAGGCGACCTGGCGGAGGTAATCCAATTCTGGCAGGGGATGGAGGGAATCGGATTGAACGAATCGGATTCCTATTCCGCCCTCTCCTTTTATCTGCAGCGAAATCCCGGACTGAGTTGGGTTGCACGAAATAAGGACCGGGAGCTGATCGGCACCGTCCTCTGCGGGCATGACGGCCGGAGGGGGTATCTTCATCATCTGGCGGTGGCTCAGGACTACCGCAGTAAGGGAATCGGCAGGGCTTTGGTGGAGAGATGCCTTTCGTCCCTGCGGGAGTTGAAAATCCTGAAAGGCAATGTTTTCCTCTTCTCCCACAATCCCGAAGGGCAAGGATTCTGGAAGGCGATGGGCTGGAAGAAGAGAGAAGACCTGATTTTGATGCAGAGGGTCCTGAGCCTTTAGGCAGTTCTTGGGAGAAGCATCCCTGGGGGCCTTCATGAAAGCCATGGTACTGAAAGAAATCGGCAGCATGGAGAAGAATAAGACCCCCCTGCGGCTGGTGGACCTGCCGATTCCAGAACCGGGGGAAAAAGAGGTCCTCGTCCGGGTATCCAGGTGCGGAGTCTGCCATACTGAGCTGGATGAGATCGAGGGGCGCACTCCTCCTCCCCGCTTGCCTGTGATCCTTGGCCATCAGGTCGTCGGAAGGGTCGAGAAGGAGGGGGCGCGGGTAACCCATTTCAAAGCGGGAGACAGGGTGGGAGTAGGCTGGATTTACTCAGCCTGTGGAACCTGCGAGTTCTGCCGCGAGGGAAATGAAAACCTTTGTCCGGAATTTCGGGCTACCGGAAGAGATGTCAACGGCGGCTATGCCCAGTACATGACCGTATCCGAAGATTTTGCCTACCGAATTCCTCCCGCCTTCTCCGATTCAGAGGCGGCCCCCCTCCTTTGCGCAGGGGCGATCGGGTACCGCTCCTTACGCCTGACCGGCCTCAAAGACGGGCAGAACCTGGGCCTGACCGGTTTCGGAGCCTCGGCCCACCTGGTTTTAAAAATGGCCCGCCACCGGTTTCCCAACTCCAGAATCTTCGTCTTCGCCAGGAGCGAAAAAGAGAGGACCTTTGCCCAAGAATTAAGGGCGGCATGGGCTGGAGACCCCTCAGAAAACCCACCGGAAAAACTTGACTGCATCATCGATACAACTCCGGCCTGGAAGCCGATCGTGGAGGCCCTGAAAAATCTCCGACCGGCAGGACGGCTGGTGATCAATGCCATCCGGAAGGAGGAGGGGGACAAAGAAGTTCTCCGCCAAATGGATTATCCCCTCCACCTATGGTTGGAAAAGGAAATCAAAAGCGTGGCCAACGTCGCTCGGAGAGACGTCAGGGAATTTTTGGACTTGGCAGCCCAAATCCCCATCAAACCGGAAGTGCAGGAGTTTGCTCTGGAAGGGGCCAACCATGCTTTGATTGAATTGAAGGAAAGGAAGGTCAGGGGAGCGAAGGTCTTAAGAATCGGCTGAACATCTGAAGGGGGAATTCTCGAAGGACCCCCCAATTCGGTGGCATTTTTCAAATTCATATTCCCGCCCAAGTTATCCCTTGGAGGCTATACCGAAATAAAATCTTGATAGAAATGGGGGGGAATGGTAAATTGTTCCGTAGCCCATTTTTGAACCCCTGCCTGAACTTCCGGATTTCAAGAAATGATGAGAAAACGAAAGGGGGATTGCTCTTTTTCCTTGACTGGAAATGGGGCTTCTTTTTTTAAGGGCGGAAAGCTGTCGGTCGGAGAGTACGGTTAAGCGCCTAATAGAAAGGGAGGGTTTGGGATGAGCAAGAACGGAATGGGGAGAAGGGATTTTTTGAAGTCTTCGGCAGCGGGGTTGGGGGGCTTCATTTATTTAAGCTCGAATGAAAAAAGTTCTCCAGAGAAGGAGCAGCAGAAGAAGGACGAGAAGATCACCTATCGGACTTTAGGCAAGACCGGGATCAAACTTCCGGTCATCACCATGGGGGTCATGAACACCAGCAATCCGAACCTGGTCCGCGCGGCCTTGAGCAACGGCCTGTACTTTCTGGACACAGCTCAGACCTACCAGCGGGGGACCAATGAATCCATGATCGGCGAAGTCCTTCAGGGGCGTCCCCGCGATTCTTTCGCCATCGCCACCAAGGCCCGCCTGGGTATCGACCAGAAGACGGGCCTCTACACGGAAGATGCCACGGAACAGGCCTACGCCCAGAAGATCGACACCAGCCTAAAGAGCCTGGGACTGGATTACATAGACATTTACCACCACCACGGCGTGTGGGTGAAGGAGACCGCCCTGTATGAGCCCGTTTTGAATGCTCTGGCGAAAGCCAAGAAAGCCGGAAAAATCCGCTTCATCGGAATTACGACCCACCGCAACGAACCCGAGATCATCAACGCTGCGGTGGACTCCAAGGTGTACGACGTGGTTCTCCCGGCTTACAATTTCCGGCAGAAGCATGCCGAGGAGGTCAAGAAGGCCATTGCCCGGGCGGCAGAGGCAGGTTTGGGGGTCATCGCCATGAAAACCATCGGGGGGAACGTGGGAGGGAACTACCACAACACTCAGATCGACGCTCCGATGGCCCTGAAGTGGGCCTTACAGGACCCCAATGTTCATACCATCATCGCCGGGTTCACCACCTTTGATCAGCTGGAATTAGACCTAAAGGTCCTGAGAGAACCTTCCCTTTCAAAGTCAGAGAAAGAAACCCTCCGGTGGGCGGCCTTGCAGTCGCCCCTGTACTGCCAGGGATGCGGAAAATGTCTAGGCCAGTGCGTGCAGCAACTTCCCATTCCCGACCTGATGCGAGCCTACATGTATCTTTACGGGTACCGCAATCTGGTAGAAGCCCAGGACCTCCTATTCTCCCTTAGCCTGCCCGCCGGCCTCTGCGGAGACTGCGGCAGTTGCCCGGTCAAGTGCCTGAACGGGTGGAATGTGTCCGAGCGGATTCAAAACATCGTCCGCCTCCAGGAGGTCCCCTCAGAATTCATTGCCTGAAAAGAAGGAGAAGGGATCAAAATGATAAGGGCTAAAAAAAGAAGGTCTATTCACCTGCTTTTCTTCCTATCCTGGGCCCTGGGATGCACGATTTTTGGCGGCGGAACGATGGCGGAGGGGAAAACCCTTGCCTTTCCGGAGATGAGCGGATGGAAACAAGACGGGAAAACCCAGGTTTTCTCGCCAAAGACGCTCTACGAGTACATCAATGGAGCAGCGGACCTCTACCTGGCCTATGAGTTCCAGGATTTGCAGGTGGCCGAATACAAGGGGGAGAAGAAAGCCGGGGTGACTGTGGAAGTGTACCGCCACAAGGACCCCACCCAGGCGTTCGGGATCTACAGCCAGGAGCGGCTGGCCAACGCCAGGTTTCTGGACATCGGCGCCCAGGGTTATCACGAACCCAACGTGCTGAATTTTGTGACCGGCCCTTATTACGTTAAGATCAACGGATTTAACACCGGTGAGGATGATGAGAAGGTCCTGATGCCCTTTGCGAAGAAAGTGGAGGAGGTCCTGGGGGAAAAGACTTCTCTGCCCCGAATCCTTTCTTCTTTCCCCCAGGAAGGAAAGAAGAAGAATAGCGAAAAATTCATTTCCAAGAACTTCCTGGGTTATTCCTTCTTCCACTCTGGCTACACGGCCGACTATGAGGTGTCCGGCAAGAAATTCAAGATTTTCGTCATCGAGGGAGAAAATCAGGAAGACTGCCGAGCGATGATGGAAAAGTACCTCAAGCAAACGGGGAATGAAGGCCGGAAGCCGTCCGAAGGAACCTACCGGATAAAAGACAACTATCACGGCGAGGTGGACCTTTTCTGGAAGGGAAAATTCATCTGGGGGATCGTGGACCTGAAAGATTCGGACCTCCGGTCCAAATACCTCAGAGCGATCGAAGAGCTGGGAGAGAGATAAGAGAATCGGAGGGGGAGAAGAGGAAGGGAAAGGGAGAGAAGAGATGATCATTGACCGATTGGAGAAGGCATCTTTATACCAGGGGGTTCACAAGAGGCTGGCCGCGGCTTTTGATTATCTCCAGAAGACCGACCTGGACAAAGTCGAACCGGGGGGGACCCATGAAATCGAGGGCCGAAAGGTCTACGTCATGGTCCAGCAGTATGAGACCAAGCCCATAGAAAAGGGGCGCTGGGAAGCCCACCGGAAGTATATCGATGTTCAATATGTTCACCAGGGAGCAGAGCGATTCGGCTACGCCAACTTACCGGAGCTGAAACCAGGGAATTACGATGAAGCCAAAGACTTCCTATCGCTGGAAGGCGAAGGGAAGGGGGATTTCTTCCTGGTCCGCCAAGGGACATTTGTGATTCTTTTTCCCCAGGACGCTCATATGCCCGGAATGGCCGTCTCCACTCCTCGGACGGTGAAGAAATTCGTGGTGAAGGTGGCCCTGGGGGATTAAGAGGGCCTCAATAGCCTTACATAAGATAAAGTGCTGATCTTAAAATACGGCGCACGAATACAGGCGCAAAAAATCGATTTGCACAAGAATGTAGATGGGTTCCCCGAACTCGACGTTTAAAGGCTCTCCCCGCAAGACTGGACAGCGGCACGTTTCCGCATGAGGGGAGTACTGATGGCTGACTATTCTCAAATCGACCGGTCGCCTCTTTTATCCTTTCTTTTCTATCCCCGAAGAGAATCCAAGGCCTGCCCGCAGGGGGCCTTCGAACTGCTGGTTCCAGTGGAGGAAGGAATCTCGGTCGGCTGCCGATTTTATGTCGGGCACCGGAGCTGGCCGTGGATTCTCTTTTTCCATGGGAATGGAGAAGTGGCGAGCGACTATGATGAAATCGCTCCTTTCTACCATCAGGGGGAAGTCAACCTGGTGGTAGCGGACTACCGTGGGTATGGGGCCAGCGGGGGCTCTCCCAACTTCACTCACCTAATCCAGGATGCCCACCTGTTATTCACGGCCGTCCGGGAAGAGCTTTCTCATAGAAATTTCGACAAGGGTCTGTGGGTAATGGGGAGGTCTATGGGGAGCCTGTCGGCTGTGGACCTAGCCTATCATTACCCAGACCAGATGAGAGGGATGTTGATCGAAAGCGGCTTTGCCAGCGTTACCCGCCTCATCGAGCATCTAAACCTTCCCGCCCGGGGTCTCAAGCTGGAGCCCATTGAGCAGGAGCGGCGGGCCATGATCCGGCAGATCGCCGTTCCGACCCTCATCCTCCATGGAGAGTTGGATAGCCTGGTCCCCCTGCAGGAAGCCAAGGACCTTTACCATATGCTAAATTCATCGAAGAAAAGACTGGTCGTCATTCCCCATGCCGATCACAACACCATCATGTTTGCCGGTTTGAAACAGTATTTTCAGGAGGTCCAGGATTTTATCAAACGAACCAAAGGGGTGAAGGTTTCCTAAGCGGCAGACCTCCGCCCTGCACCAGGGCAGCATAGGGCCCGCGCCATCGCAGCCTGCCTGCCGCCCTTTTTCCAGGGGAGTGGGGGGATTTCAACGATTCATTTCCAATTCGGTTTGACTGGGGACAACCGGAAATCAGATTCCCGGGGGAAATAAATGGAGCCTTGCAATCTTTCCTCTTGCGGGAATGACTCTGGACGATGAAAGGAGATGGAGGTCATGATCTATGTGGTCGCCACAATCGAGCTTGCTGAAGGGAAGCGCGACGATTTCTTAAAGAGAGTTCGACAGCTGGTCCCTGAGGTCCGGGCGGAGAAAGGCTGCGTTGAATATGGACCGGCGATCGATACTTCGA
>DASPRR010000474.1:0-7271 GCA_035624375.1 Thermodesulfobacteriota bacterium
ATACAGGCTCTGGAGTGTGGCATTCCCCTTCGCCCGAATCTTTACTCCTCCCTGGAAGTGCTGGCCTGCCTCAGCGATTTCCAGGAGCTCTCCCCCTTCCAGGTTGATCCCGTTCTCCTTCAACCACTCGATGGACTCGGGGTTGATCTCCTTCAGTCGGATTAAAGGAGATTGATTTCGCTCTTCCTCTTTCCCATCTTCCTTGGTCTCCCGCCTATATCTTTCCTGCCATCTCGCTTCCAGGTCCTGGAAGCGGAAGCCTGAAGGATTTCGACTGTAATCCAGGAACACTTTTCTTCCCTGGGCTGTTTCTTTGGAAACGCCAACATCGATCCGATGGGTCTTTTTCTCCCGGGAGACCGGCCAGGTGGAACCCTTTTCGAAGCATAGATTATGGATGACCGAAAGGGGAGTGTCGGGGAGAAAGTATCGGGGCAAAAACTCCTCTCCCTGGTTATTGACAAACCTCGGATTCGCTCGCATGAAGCTCCCCGAGCAGTTGAGCTGGGTTTTGACTGAAGCTGGGCCGATCTGGATGAATTCCATGTTCACCAGCTCGGCCCCCGCCCGGTAAGCCATGGCATATCCGTCGCCGGTCATTCCCGGGGGATAGACATGGACGGCGAACATCTCTCCTGCCCCCCCGGTAGCCAGGATTACGGCTTTGGATAAAAAAATCTTCAGCCTCCCGGGCAAGGGCTTTGATCCCTTCTGGGTATCCACCCCTATGGCCCCGATCACCCTTCCCTCTTCCAGGAGCAAATCGCAGGCCATGCAGTGCTCCACGACCTGGATATCCATGGAAGAGACCCGTCGGACCAACGCCTCCTCAATGTGGTTGGCGGTCCGGGGACCGGTGTAGCAGGCCCGGGGATACTCCGATCCGTCGGTGATGAACTGATCCGCTTTCCCTTCGGCGGTCTTCGCAAAGGGAACGCCCAGCCCGTCCAGGAATTCAAATGCCTCTCCTGATTCTCTGGCCAGGATGGCCGCCAGGTCGGCGTCCGAGACAAACCCTCCGATTTGAAAAATGTCCCGGGCGTGGTGCTTCCAGTTGTCCGGTCCGCCTGGTGCCGTGTAAGGCAGGGTGGCATGAAAGGCCATCCGGTCCGAACAGGAAATAGCCGTGACCCCACACTTACCCATCTCCCCTTTGGTCAGGATGGTAATTCGCCCTCCGGGAAAGGTTACCTTGGCCTCGATGGCCGACCGCAAAGCAGCCCCACCGCTGCCGATGATCAGGACATCACTTTCGACGATTTCCATGAATACTCCAGCAGGAAGACCCCTTATCTCAAAAAAAGAAAACCTCTATTTCTTGATCTCACAACCTCCCGGCTCATTTCGGCGCCTCCTCCCCCTCACCCAACCCTCTCCCGCTGGGGGAAAGGGTAAAAATGGATTAAAGTTTGAAGAGGGTGGGAAGGAATAAAATCAGCCACGGCCAGAAAGCGATGACCACTAAGTCTCCGACAAGAATAAGCGTGTAAGGAATCAAGGGCTTGATGGTGTCAGTCAGCTTGATCTTGGCCAGGCTGCAGATGATAACCAGGCAGAGGCCAATGGGCGGAGCCACGATCGATATGCCGACGATGGCAATGACCAGAACGCCGTAATGGAGAGGGTGGATCCCGAGAGACTGGGCGATGGGATAAAGGATGGGGAAAAAAATCAGAATCGCCGGCAGGCCGTCCAGGATCATCCCGAAGAAAAGGAAGACCGCTACGGTCATGAGAAGGAAGACTGTGTATCCTCCCCCGATGGACCCGATGAAGTCTCCGATCGCCCTGGGCACCTGGTGGGTGGCCAGAATCCAGGAAAACATGGTGGCCGCCCCCACCAGGAGGCAAACCACGCCGGTCATCACCGCTGTATCCACCAGGATCTTTTTCAGGTCATTCAACTTGATCTCTTTATAGATGAAGAACGAGACGATGAAGGCATAGACTGTAGCCACGGAGGCCGCCTCGGTGGCCGTGAAGATTCCGGTGAAGATCCCCCCGAAGATGATGACCGGCATCATCAGGGGTATGATGCTGTCTTTGAAGGCCACCAGGATTTCCCCGAAGGAGGCCCTCATCCCTTCAGCGCCCGGGAGAATTCCCCGGGAGGATTGAATGTAGATGATCACCATCAAAGTCAGGGCCATGAGGAATCCGGGGAGAAAGCCGCCCATGAAAAGCCCGGCAATGGAGATGTTAGCCATTGCCCCGAGAACCACCATGTTCAGGCAGGGCGGGATCATCATCCCCATTCCGGTCGCCGCCGCTACGATGGCCGCAGCCCTCGGGGCCTCGTACCCGGCCCGCACCATGGAAGGCAGGAGGAGGGAGCCGATGGCCGAAGCGTCGGCTATGGAAGACCCGGAAATTCCGGAGAAGAAGATCTCCGAGACCACCACCACAAATCCCAGCCCGCCCTTGATATGGCCGACCAAGTCTTTGGCGAAGCGGACCAGTCGTTGGGAAATCCCCCCCTGCTCCATCAAACCCCCGGCCAGGATGAAAAGAGGTATGGCCAAAAACGGAAAGGTATCAATGCCGGAATAAAGCTTTAAGGTGACCGTGGAAATGGGAATGGTTCCCTGCCAGAAAAGGGCCAGGATGCACGCCAGGGTCATGGAGAAGGCCACGGGGACATTGATGACCAGCAGGACGCCGAAGGAGGCCAGGAGAATGAAGATGGTGCCCATCGCCTATTTCCCACCCTCCTTACAGCCCCGCAACCGCCCAACTTCCTGCTGGATCAGGAAGATGATGATCAAAACCCCGCTCACGGGGATCGCCGAATAAGTCCAGACGTAGGATAAGTCCATGGAGGAATAGATGCGGTTCTTGTTGAACAAGAGCAGATTGTAACCCTCGGTGACCATGGTCAGACCTACGCATCCCATGATCCAGGGGATGAGGATTTCGATCCAGTGCCGCGCCTTGGCGGACATTCTCTTGACCACCAACTCGATGCCGAAATGACGGACCCGCTTCACTCCGACCGCGGCTCCCAGAAAGGCCACCCATTGAAAGAGGAGCATGGCCAGGTCCTCGGACCAGGCCAGCGGGGCTTTCAGAACGAACCGGTTGAAGACCTGAAGAAAGACTACCACGGCCAGGGCCACAACCAGAACCATGCAAACCCCTTCCACCAGATTTGCCAGAATCCTTTTCAACATCCACTCCCTTGCCAAATGATGGGAAAAGGGGAAGCCATGGTCTCCCGGAACATGGCTCCCCTTAGAGCCGGCTTCCTATTTCTTGTTGACCGCCTGAACCTGGCTCAACAGCTCTTTGCCAAAGGCATACTTCTTTACAAAGGTTTCGTAGACCGGCTGGATGCGCTTCACAAAGGCCGCTTTGTCCACGTCGGTAATCACCTGGACTCCTTTTTCCTTCGCCCATCCCAGGGCCTTGTCTTCATCCGCTGTGTAAATTTGGACGAAATATTTTTCCGCTTCCGCCGCGGCCGCCCGGACCTGGGCCTGAAGGTCCTTGGGGATCGAATCCCACCACTTCTTGCTCGCCAGAAGAGGAGTGGGCAGCCAGAACTGCTGGGTCATGGAGTAGGCTTTGCAGACTTCCCAGTGTTTGGAGGTCCAGAAGAGGACGGGCGAGTTTTCGGCGCCGTCCAGCACCTTCTGCTGTAGGGCCAGGTAGACTTCGCCCCATGCCGTGGGTGTGGCGATTCCGCCCATCTCATTGATGGATTGGATGTGAATGGCGCTGGGCTGTACCCGGATCTTCAGCCCCTTCAGGTCTTCAGGCTTGCGGATGGGCTTATTGACCGTATAGATGCTCCGGCCCCCGTCATCCGCCCACATCATTCCCACCAGATTCTGCTTGGCATAGATTTCGTCGAAAAACTTGGCCCCCACCGGACTTTTGAATACTTTCCACATCTCTTCCCGGTTGTTGAAGAGGTAGGGCAGGTCGAATACATAGACCTCGGGAATCCATTCTCCGGTGAAGGAAACGGGCAACTTGGCCATTTCTACGTTACCCATCTGCATACCCAGGTAGAGGTCCTTGGTCTGTCCCAGCTGGCCGCTGTGGAAAACCTGGATTTCAACCTGGCCCTTGGTCTTCTCCTTCACCTTGTCGGCAAAATACACCCAGGACCGGGTGTGGGGATGATCTGGAGAGAGGATATCCGCCAGTTTGGCTACATACTTTTTTTCTTGCGCCTGGGCCATGCCGGATAGGGCGGCCAGGGCAAAAACTCCGATCAAAAGCATCATGGCGATTTTCTTCATTGAATTCCTCCTTGGTTTTATTTTCGATATTTTCGCTCTATAGTGAAAACGCCCATTTTTATCAAAACGCACGATCGAATTCTCCTCTCTACCTCCTCCTTTCTCTCAAATGATATTCTTATTCAACTCTACCCGGTTTCCCTGTTCCGCCGAAAGGTAGGCGGCATAAATTGCCTTCACGGTCTCCAGGGCCAGGTCGAGGCCGGAAACCGGCTCTCGGCCGGAGAGCAGGCAGTCCGCGAAATCCGCCAGTTCCTGGGGGTAGCCTCTCACCCAGTCCTCGTCCGGGCTGGCGAAGTTCCAGCCAGCCTTGGTCTCCAGCTTTTCGGAAATATATTCGTCGCCGAAAATGTGGGGGGCAGGAGCGTATGCGAAAACCGTATCGCTGGGATTGATGTTCACCTGCACCACGGCGTTGGACAGATAGACGGTCATGGTGTTTCGCACCCCGCCGAGGACTCCGTCTGAAGCGCTGACTACGGCCTGGGAACCGTCTTCGAAATTCATGACCATGGTGGCCCAGTCTTCCACGTCTTCCCATTTATCGACAATCCACTTCTGCGGCTCTTTTTTGAAAGATTCGATCCGAGTATGCTGTCCCACCTCGGCGGTTACGGATTTGAGCCGAATCCCCTTTCCTTCTCTCAGGCTCCCCTCATACTGTTTCAGGTGGAGCACAGTGGAGACCGGATGGGCGCCCAAGCGCAGAAGGGCTCCCCCTCCCGAAGTCTTCCACTTGCGGGAGTAACCTGCATGGGAGCCGGAATGGCTCTCTTCGGCGCGCACGTCCAAGACCGTACCCCGGCTGACCTGCATCAGCTTTTTCAGCTTGGCCACCGGCGGGGCATAGACCCAGTTTTCGGCGTAGCAGAACTGGACCTTATTCTTCCGGATGGCCTGGGCCACTTTTTCGCAATTCGCCAGAGCCTCCCGGAGCATGGTCTTCCGGTCCACGGTTTGTCCCACAAGGTCTTCCGGCCGGTCTTTCCCGAAATAGCCCGTAAGAGGTTTTTCGCAGATGACATGTTTCCCAGCCTGGGCCGCCTGGATAATAAATTCGTGATGCAAATCCGTGGGCACACAAAGGTCCACCGCATCCACATCTTTGCGGTCCAGAAGGGCCCGGTAATCGTCGGCCAAATTGGCAATATTGTATTTTCGGGCCAGCTCTTCCGCCCTCCCTTTCGTCCGGGAGGCGATGGCCGTAATTTCTACTTTCGAACCGCGCAAGGGAAAGTAATTCTCCAGGTGGAGGCGCGCCGCAAACTGCGCTCCCGCCATCCCGATTCGGAGCGGAGCCATGAGGTTCTCCTTTTTCAGCGAATAGAGCCTTTCTTGAAGGGACAGCCTTTCTTCGCAGCTAAGAGAGGGATTCCCTTTAAAAAATATAATACGGTTCCATTTTATTCAACCGCTTTTTTGGGCCGCCCCAAGGCTGTCCACCCCCTAGGGAAGCAAGAACGTTTGCTTAAGGACTTTCCAGCGGGCAGGGGATTTGGTAGAATGCCCGCGGCTTCTCGTCCGGATAATCCTCCTGGCGATTTCGCTTTTTAGAAGGCATCTCCGCCTAGGGTCTCAAAGGAGAGGGAACGGATATGAATCTTAAGGCCGAAAAAGATTATTTTGATATCCTGCTTCAGGACGGAGAAATCATCGATCCGGCCCAAGGAATTCATTTAACCGGTTCCGTGGCCATTAAGAACGGGCTGATTGCCGCCGTGGGAAAGGATGTTGCCGGGAAGGCCGAGAAAGTGATCCCCCTGCAGGGGAAACTGATCACCCCCGGGTTAATCGATGTGCACTGCCATCCTTCCTTGGGATTCAGGACACGCGGAATTCCTCCCGACGAAGTGGGTCTGAATTCCGGGGTCACTCTCCTGGGCGATGGCGGGACCTCTGGCCCAGCCAATTTCTTTGCCTTCCGCAAGCTGGTCGTGGAGCCCGCCCGGACGGAAATCCTCTGCTTCCTGAATGTGGCCAAGGCGGGTCTCATCAGCCAGCCGGAAATCTACTCCCTGCGGGACATGGACGTGGACCGCGGGAAAGAAGTGATCGAGGCCAACCGGGACCTGATCCGGGGAGTCAAGATCCGGGTCATTCAAGCTCTTGCCGAGGGAGTTGGCATCAAAGGTGTGGAGATGGCCAAGAAGCTGGCCGATGACCTTCACCTGCCTCTCATGATTCACATCGGAGACCCCCGGGAACGGATGGCAAAAGACCCGATGGACGATTTCTCCCGCCAGGCCGTTTCTCTCTTGGAGAAGGGCGACATTCTCAGCCATTACCTAACCTGGGAGCCGGGAGGGCTCATTCTGAGAGACGGGACCATCTATCCCGAATTGGAGAAAGCGCGGAAGAGGGGAGTGGTTCTGGATTCCTGCCATGGCCTTTGGCACTTCAGCTTCACCGTCGCCCGCCACGCCCTGACCCGGGGATTCAAGCCCGACGTGATCAGCACCGACATGTCCATCCCCAACCTTCTGGTGACCCAGTCCCTGGCCGTGACCCTGTCAAAGTTTCTCTGCCTGGGGCTCAGCCTGGAAGAAGTGATCGCCATGACCACCATCAACCCGGCCAGGTTCCTCGGGGAAGAAAGCAAACGGGGAAGCTTGAAGGTGGGCTTGTCTGCACACATCACCGTTTCGGAGCTCATCAAAGGAGACTTCTTATTCGGAGACGGGAAGGGGCGAGAAACCCTGCACGGGAACTTATTGCTCGAGCCCCGAATGGTTTTCAAGTCCGGGGAGATGATGCCCTCCTATTCCCGGTATCATATCCCGCCCCTCTTCAAAGACTAACTCGGTGTCAGTTTCAGTGTCATGTTCATTTCAGCAGGGTCTTAAAGGCCATCCATGGGAATTAAGAATTTCCAGGGAACCCTATCCAAGAATTTCTTTGTATTTTCAATGATTAAATCCTCCTTTTCTGCATTCTATGCTCTACCTGAATCCCGATAATTAAAGAAAATTCTTCCGCCAAGATTGGGAGCAGATCGGCAGGCTGGTGCAAAAACTGGGGTTGCAAA
>DASPRR010000491.1:0-8634 GCA_035624375.1 Thermodesulfobacteriota bacterium
GCCGGCGCCCAGGATGAAGGCGGTCTTGAATCGCCGTCCTTTCAAAGACACCTCGCGTCTTTTTCAATTCTCAAATCCGGGCAAATTTGCACGAGAGCCCACCAAACCCGTTCTGGGTCAAAACCCTATTTCCCCCTTGCCCCCCAAAACATCCGCTCCCACCGGCTATTTGCCTGCCCTAATAAATCTTCTTTATTTCCACTCCCCGGAGGTAATGCTTCAGGATTTCCACCGCCGAAAATCCCCGGGCAGCCATGACCGCGGCGCCGATCTGACAGAGCCCCACCCCGTGTCCCCAGCCCGCCCCGTGAAAGATAAATCGCTCGGCTTTCCCGCGGGGGTCCTTTTTCACTTTCACGAGGAAGGCACTGCTGTAAAGGTGACTCTGGGAAAGCCACCGACGGATTTCCAGTTCCTTTCCCACGGCCAGGCTTCTCTTCGAACCCACGATTTTCAACCTCCGGATCCTCCCCGAAGGGCCGCGGCGAAGGGGTACGACCTCCTGCAGATCGCCGAAATCAAAACCTGATTTTTCCCGCAGGATCTCTTCGAGTTCTTCCCGGGGATATTCGATCGTCCACCGGAAAAAATTTTTGGTCTCGCGGTCAAAGACGGGAAGGATTTTTTCGAGAAGACCTTCATCTTCTGTATGGCAGTACGCCACCGGGGAGGAGAGAATCCAGCGGGCCGCTTCCTCCTCTGTCCCGATCGGGGGATGCGGAACCGGTGCATCCGAAATGCTTGTCAGATAAGGAACGCGCCTATCCTCCCAGGCCGTGTCGAAGTCCTCCGTCAGTCCTCCGCAGGCCTTAGAATATCGGGCATCGCAGATTTCATTATGGTGAGTGAGTACCGTCCCGAGGGTATTCCGCACCGCCTCTTCGGCCTGTGCAGATACGATCTTCTGGGTCCCCTGGTAACGCTGGCAGTGGTCATCGGCGCAGACATCGAAAAGATCGTGGTCCTCCCGGTCATACCAGCGGATGACTTCCCCTTCCCTTTCGGGGATCGTGTGCGCCGAGCGGGATGTATCGTTTGTTTTCTTCTTCCGGTCGAGGGCGGCCAGAAGCCAGCTTCGGGAAAGGATGGCGTGGACTTTCAGAAATTCAACCGGAGCTGTGGCGTTCATCTCCGAGGAAATGACACTTTTCAGGTAATCCTCTAAAGGAATTTCATTGATGGCCGTAATCGTTCCATCTTGGCGCGGCCAAAGAATCAGATTCCCAAGAAAGGTCTGATTTTCTTTCCTCTCCCAATGGAACCGGGTTCCGATGGTCACCTGAAACAGTTCAAAGGCGGAGTCTCCCGTGGCTGCGAGGCGGATCGATGGATGGCGAGCGATTTCAAGGCGGGCTTCATCGGTAAGCACAATCATCCCCGACATTACCTTTGCGGAAACCCGGCCGGACACAGGGCCGAACCCTTCCCCGCTGAAATCTCCATGCAGACAGCCGTTAATTTCGGCCTGCCGGTCCATGATCCCCACCGTGATTTTCGGTTGGTCTTTCATCATGTGGTTAAACCCTTGAAAAATAGGTCGGTCCAAGTTAAATTATTCCCCACTTTACCACAAAAACAGACGATTTTCCCCTCGCCCATTCCCTTCTTCTGATCGTGGAGGATAATGGAGCAGGCTCTGAAAGGGGCGAGACAGAGACCTAAATCCGATGATTTTTGTTTGAGTAGGAGACCCGGACCCGTATAATACTCTTATGAGTAAACAAATGAACAGGCGTCTCTGACGACAGGGCTCAGAAAATTGGTTAGCATCATTGAGGTTAACTCCTTGCAGAAGGGGAAAAAAACGAGATGATCCTGGGACTCGACTTTGGGGCTGAGACCTGCAAGGCCGTTCTTTTGGATGAGTCTCTTCAGGTTATGAACAGGTGGGAAACCTTCAGCCGCGGCAATCCGGCCGGCGCTCTGCAAACGATTACCGCCAGTCTTTTCGGGAACACCGGGGACCTCCAGCTCAAGATCGGCGTGACAGGCTCAGGAAAAGATGCGTTTGAATTCCCTGACAAAGTCAAGATTCTCAACGAGCTTATCTCTCTCGCCCTCGGCATCCACCATTTGTACCCAACCGCCCGTTCGGTAATCGAGATCGGGGCCGAGAACTCCCGTTGGCTACTCTTTGGCCCGGCTCCTACGACAGAAGCACACCCGGAAATCCTGGACTTTGCCATGAACGAAAGATGCGCCGCCGGATCAGGGGCCTTCCTGCGCCAACAGGCTGCAAGGCTAAAACTCAGCCTTTCCGAGTTTTCGGCGCTTGCCGCGTCGGCCCAGAAAGGGGCATCGATTGCCGGCCGCTGCTCGGTCTTTGCCAAGTCCGATATGATCCATCATCAGCAGAAAGGAACCCCTCTCGCCGAAATCGCCTACGGAGTCTGTCTCGCTCTTGCCAGGAACTTTGTGGCTACGATATCCCGCGGCAAAGAGTGTTTTCCTCCGATCTGTGTGACTGGAGGCGGCGCCCTGAACAAAGGGCTTCTAAGGGCATTTCGAGACATTCTCGGGCTCCAAGAAAACGAGTGGGTCATCTCCGATTGGCCGCTTTTCACCTGCGCCTTGGGGGCGGCCCTGAGTGCCGCTCACTCAGGAAATGCCATCCCCTTTGAGAACCCCGAGGATATGCTGCGCCTCTTGAAGCCAAAGAAATCCATTCCCAAAAGCAAATATTCGAGTTTGGGCGCATTGGGCAACCAGACCAGCACGGAGCCATCCCTCGCCGATAGGGAGATCGCCCAAGGTTTTTTGGGAGTCGACGTGGGCTCAGTCAGCACCAACCTAGCCCTCGTCGACGGACGAGGACGAGTTCTAGCCGGGGTCTACGTCCCGACCAGCGGGAGGCCGGTCGAAGCGATCCGTGAGGGATACGGGGTCTTGAAGTCAAGATGCCGAGGGGAATTGGAGGTTTCGGGGATCGGAACGACCGGGAGCGGACGCTACTTGGCAGGAAAGCTCCTGCGGGCGGATGTCATCCACAATGAAATCACCTGCCAGATGGAAAGCACCGTCCATTATTTTCCGGAGACAGATACGATTTTCGAAATCGGAGGCCAGGATTCCAAATACATCAGCGTCAGGGATGGAAAGCTCCGTGATTTCACCATGAACAAGGTCTGCGCGGCCGGGACTGGGAGCTTTCTCGAGGAACAGGCAGGGCCCTTGGGGGTTCAGATCGAGGCGGAATTCTCGGCCTTGGCGGCCGAATCCCAAACTCCCTATGACCTGGGATCGAGGTGCACGGTCTTCATGGACACCGAGCTCACCCAGGCCGTGGGCCGGGGTGTCTCCCTTCCCGACCTGACGGCCGGCCTAGCCTATTCCATCGCTCGGAACTACCTGGAGAAAGTCGTCTCCGGCCGCCCGGTTGGCCAGAAAATCGTCTTGCAGGGGGGAGTTGCTTCCAACGCCTCGGTGGTTAGGGCGTTTTCGCTTCTCCTGGGGCGTACCGTACAGGTTCATCCATTCAACCGGATTTCCGGAGCGATCGGGGCGGCGCTGATGGCCAAAGAAAAAGCCCGGAAGGATGCCAGGCCTTCGCCGAGTCATCAGGAGCTGGAGGAGAGAATCCTGCAGGAATACTCTGTTTCCAGCTTCGAATGTCCCCAATGTTCCAACCGTTGCCAAGTCAACAAAATTCAGCTGGGCAGCGAGACGCTCTTCTTTGGCGATACCTGCGAGCGTTATACCTCACAACAGACCCATCTCCCGTCCCGGACCAAACCGCTGCTTCCCGACCTTTTTAAAGAACGGGATGACCTGGTCAAATCGCTGATCCACAATCCTTCTTCCCCCGCCCTGAAGATCGGCCTTCCCAGGGCCTCATTCATGTTCGAGTATCTACCGTTCTGGGTGACCTTTTTTAATAGATTGGGATGCGCTGTCACCCTCTCCCCCGATTCCAGCGGGGACGTGCTGGGAAAAGGGCTCAAGGAGCTTCCGGCGGAAACATGCTTTCCGATCAAGTTGGCCTTCGGTCACGTCAAATCTCTCTTAAAAACGGATGTGGACTGGATTTTTTTCCCCTCGCTGGTCGATCTGCACCAGAATCCGGATGAATCGATCGATCTCTGTCCCTACTGCGAACATGTTCCTTTCATGGTCCGATCCGTCCTGGAAAAACAGCTCTTGACTCCATCCATCCTTTTTAATTCCGGGGTCGGCGATTTTGTGAAATCAATGGGGCCCATTAAGAGAATCCTGGGCAAAGATGACCATTCGCCCGAATCCGCTTACCTTGAAGCCCGGAAAGCTCAAAAGGACTTCAGCCGCAAGCTGAGGGAACGGGGGGAGGAGGTCGTCGGCCAATTTATGAGAAAAGGCTTCCAACTCTGGGCTGTTCTCGGGAAACCCTACAATGTTCATGATGCCTTCCTCAATTTGAACCTCGGCAAACATCTTCAGAAGCTGGGAATTCTTCCCCTGCCGATCGATTTTATTCCGTCCAATGGGGACCAACTCCGCGATTGGGAATCCCGCCCGGTCTGGCAATACAATCAGGAGATCATCCGGGCGTCTCTTTGGTGCGCCGAGAATCCGTCTATCTTTCCGCTCATCCTTTCAAATTTCGGGTGTGGGCCGGATGCCCTATCGGCTAAGCACGTCGAAAAAATCCTGGATCAGATCCCCCACCTTCTACTCGAGTTTGACGAACACAGGGCAGAAGCAGGACTCATCACCCGGCTCGAGGCCTTCCTGGACGAGGTGACATCTACACCCCAAGACTCCCCCAAGCCCTTGCTTTTTATCACCCAGAAAAAAGGAGAAGCCAAGCCGATCGATGAATACCGAGATCGCCCCTTCGTCCTTCCCTATTTTTCAGACCACGTCTTTGCCTTTGCAGGAGCCCTCAGGGGCGTGGGCATCTCCGCTCGCATCCTGCCCCCGCCCGACGATGAGACGCTCGCTTTGGGAGAGAAATTCAGCTCGGGAAAGGAGTGCCATGCCTTTTCCTTCCTGGCCGGCGACCTCGCCAAATTAGCCCGGTCTCCACGGGAGGGTGGTGAGGTCTTTTTTTTCTTGGGCGCCCGGTACACCTGCCTTCTGGCCCAGTTCGAAGCCGTTCTGAACTATCTCCTCCAGGATTTGGGAATCACGGACCTGAGGGTCTTCACGCCCTCGATGGAACCTCTTTCCAAGTTATTGAGAATCCGCGGGTTGACCCTGCTGTGGAGAGGACTTGTTACCACAGACCTTTTAATCAAGGCGGCCTGCGAACGAAGGCCATACGAAATTCACAAGGGCATGACCGACTTGATTCATCATCAGAACCTCAAGGATATTGAGAACGGGCTGGAGAATGGCTCTTTTGGGACGGCGATGGAGAGGTGCGCCGCTCGCCTGGAATCCATTCCGATCCGTAAAGAGCAACGTCCCATCGTCGGCATCGCCGGGGACCTTTACACTCGCCAGCATCCAGTGGCCAATCACAGCCTCTATCTGAAACTGGAAAACATGGGCTGCGAAGTCTGGCCCCCGCCGTTTCTTATCGACGACGTTGATTTCAGCCTCAAGCGGAGCTTCGGCGCAAGTCTCGCCAAATTGAGGCTTCACGAAGCCGCCGCCACCGGTCTCCTCATCTTGAGAAAGGAAGTCGAGCGTTGGAAGGTGAGAAAAAACTTCGGGGAGGCTCTACCTCGCCTGGGAGAGCCCTCTTCCAAGGACATCCTAGAATTCGTCGCTCCTTATATCGGGTGGGACAACAATCAGACTCTTCTCCTTAATATCGCCAAGATGGTTGACTTTGCCAGACGGGGTGCAGACGGGGTTGTCAACGCAATCTGCTTCAACTGCATGCTGGGCACGGTCTCGGAGGCTTTGGCCGTACAGGTCCGCAGGGATTATAAGAATATTCCATTGCCCACTTTGATTTACGGCACGACCGAGCTTTCTTCTGAAAAATCAAAGCTCGAGGCCTTCGTCTATCAGGTCCACCAGTTTGCTAAGAAAAAGACCGTAGGCCGTGAGCAGTGAATTTATCCATAAGCTGCTAGAAAAACAAGGTCAGGAAACAAAGGGGCAAATTTCCCTGAATCTATTCCTCCTTACGAGATGCTTGGAAGCCGTCAAGCGATAAAACTCCGCCATTCTTGCTATTTCTTTGGAATATACTCGAACGAATCCAGGATTGCCTTGAAGGCCTCATGGTCGTTCTTCCCTTCCTTGTCTAAAATCAAATAAAGGATAAAAATCTGGTAGGGCTCGGCGAAGGCATAGATCCAACCCTGTTCCCGCTTGACCCCCTTGGCCGTGTAGGTGGCGTATTTCTTTGCGGCGTAGGGAACCCCCTTTAGGGTGACGGGTTCGGTGGGGCCGATCTCCGCCTTCGCTCCCCTGCCCAAATCTTTTTCCAATTCCTCCTGGAAACTTCCCGTGGCCGCGGTGGTCAGCGCTTCGATCGATTTCTGGCTAAAAGTGGAATAGCGGTCGGCGGCCTCAAAATCGATCTGCAGGTTTGATTGGGTCGCGGGGTTGAAAAGAAAGACCGCGGACGCCTCCAAGCCTTCCTTGTCATACCCCAAATCGATCATGAATTTAGGGTATTGGGTGGTGACCTGCCAGCCGGGAGGAGCTGCAACGTTGAAGGGGTACCGGATTCCGGTAAATTGATTCCCTTCGATCTTCCCCACTGGGGCTTTCATGTCTACCTTGACCGCTTCCCGGACCGGGATGGCGCAGCCCACGGCGAATACTAGAAGGAGAAGAATCAGGTACAATTTCCTCGTTTTCATATTACCCTCCGAAAAGTCTGATATACGAAGGCCGGAAGCCATGAGCAATGTATCAAGACCTTATGAATATTGTAAGCCCAAGGTTCCAGAACCTGTCAAGGACCCTACTGAGCTAATAAAGTGGATTTCCCCGAAGGGAAGATGGAAGAAGAAGGTGAAAAAAGGGGTATATCCCGCAACTTTTCCCTATGGAATATACCCCGCCGAAATCAATAAAGATTGTTTACCCGTAAAAGGCTGGGGAATCAGCCGGCCAGGGTGGCCAGGTAAGCGTCGCCCATCTTTTCCAGATGGTCCTTCACATTCTCGAAATCATTGAAATGCCCTTCTTCCTCTCCGAGAAGTTTTTCGAAGAGCTGCTTGGAGATTTGGTCTTTCTCCGCGGCGCAGATCACCGCGGACTCATTGTACATCTTGATGGCCGCGATCTCCAGAGCCATATCGGTCTTCAGCATATCGGCGATGGACTGCCCCTTTTTGGCTACCCCGTCAGGCTTGCTGGTGGGTTCACCCTTGAGAAACAAGATTCTTTCAGCCAGCGCCTCGGCGTGCTTCATCTCCTGGATGCCGATCTCTTTCAACTTCTTGGCCAATTTACCGTAATCCTGATCCTCCAGTTCATAATGCTGGGCCATATACTGGGTGATAGCCCCCAGTTCTCTGGACCGGGCGGCATTCAAAAGATCAATCACTTTCTTGCTCATAATTTCCCCCCTTTGAATTTTGGTTATAATAATCCTCCATTTTTTAGAATAAATGTACCCTCCTCGCTTGTAAAGGAGAAAAACAACCCTTGCCGGGTGGCCGGCCGCAACGGGCCTATTCCAGCTTGATGTTGAATTCTTTGATCATCTGTCCGTACTGGGCGAACCCGTCCTTCATGTACTTGGCAAATTCCTGGGACCCCTGGTACATGACCGGTTGTCCAATGTCCTTCATCGATTTGATGAACTCCGGATCGTCACACACCTTTTTGAAGCGCTCTTCCAGGTAACGGACCACTTCGGGGGAAGTTCCCTTGGGAGCGGCCACGCCCTTCACCGATCCGACCGCCACCACGTTGTAGCCCAGCTCCTTAAAGGTAGGAACATCGGGAATCGCCGGGTCGCGGTTCTCCAAGGCCACGGCGATAGGAATCAGCCGTTTGGCCTTGATGTGGCTGATGATCTCCGAGGGATGGTTGCCTCCGCAGTCGGTCTGCCCGCCCACGATGGCCGTCACCGATTCCGCCCCGCCGCGGAAGGGGACGGTTACCATTTTTAAGCCCGTGGCTTTTCCCACGGCCTGGAAGGTGATATCCACAGAGCCGGCCTTGGTGGAGACCGAAGCCGTAACCTGATCCTTCTTCTTTCCCCACTCGACGAACTCTTTCATGGTTTTGTAAGGAGCATCGCCACGGATGATCATGACAATGGAATGGATCGACAAGCGGCAGACGGAGACCAGGTCATTGAAGGTGTCGTACGGCATCTTCTGGAAGTGGGGGGTGACCAGGTCGTGTCCGGAACCATATCCCACATAAATGGTATAGCCATCGGGCTTGGACCGGACGACCCCTTCCGTTCCCGTGATCCCTCCGCCACCGGGTTTGTTTACGACGATCAGGGGTTTATCGAAGTATTTGGGAGCGAATTTCGATACCAGACGGGCTAAAACATCTGTGGACCCTCCGGCTGCAAAGGGGACGTCCAATTCGATAGCTTTGGCAGGAAATTTTTCCGCCGCCATCCCAAGGACCGGGCAGAGCAGGAAAACACCGAGAACCAATCCATAGAATAATCTTTTCATCTTTGGTTTCCTCCATGGTGAGAGATTTTTTTTCAGGTGTGGTTGCTAGTCTTTTTCTTTCGCAAGACGATAAATACTTGAAGCACGATAAAAAGAATCAAAAGCC
>DASPRR010000563.1:0-13440 GCA_035624375.1 Thermodesulfobacteriota bacterium
GCGATCTCGGTAATGGAAAGGCCCGAAGTATTGGAGGCCAAGATTGTCTCTTTGGGGCAAAGGAGGTCGATGTCACCATAGACCTGCTTCTTCATGTCCATGTTCTCTGTGATGGCCTCGATTACGATATCCGCGTCTTTAGCGGCGGCAGGCAGGTCCACAAGCCCATTAATTTTGGAGAGAATTCCTTCGGCATTCTCCTTCGTCATCTTCCCCTTGCTGATCGCCCTTTCCAAATTCTTTTTGATCGTGCTTATTCCACCTCGTACGAAGCGGTCCTCGACATCCCGCATGGAGACTTGATACCCGGTCTCGGCCGACACCTGGGCAATTCCTGAACCCATCACTCCTGCCCCCAGGACGCATATCTTTTTGATCTCCACGATTTCTCCCTCCCAAATTTCAGAATCCGATTCGTTGCACCGAATGCAAAAGAAATAAATAAGTTGTAATTGCGAGAAGCACAGCGACGAAACAATCTCAAACAAAGGCGAGATTGACGCGCCCTCCGGGCTCGCAATGACTTTAAAAGTGGAGAGGCCCTTGCAAAAGTCACTTTATCCGTCATTCCGGCGAAAGCCGGAATCCAGAATGGCTTGAAAATCCTGGATCCCGGGTCGCGCTTCGCTTGCCCGGAATGACGATTTCCTCTTGATTTAAGAGTTTTGCGAGAGGCTCAGTATTCACTCCGTTTGTTTGAAATAAATCTTCCGCAAAGCATGGATAAATTTTTCATCTAAACTCCCGCATGAAAAGTCCAGTTAAGACTCCGGGCAGCTGATGACCTGAGCAACCTCGTTTTTTTGAAGCTTAAAACGCTTAGGCTCCTTCCAGATAGATTCTCTTTATTTTTTCGATGATGGCCTGGTTACTGGTAACGATGGGAAGGCGGAAGTGTTCCCGCATTAGGGACCTGGCCTCCAAAGCCCTAAAATTGGTGCAGGAGATGAACAAGGCCTCAGCGTTCTGGGGGATTTTGCTGTTTTGGACGAAAGCAAAGATTTCTTCGGGAGTGGGAGTGGCCAGTTCAAAATTCGCTGTGATGCCCATTCCGTCGATGGAAAGAACCTGAAACCCGAGGGCTTCCAGGCCAGCCTGGATGGACTGATTCAGCGCGGAAGCATAAGGGGTCAGAACAGCCAGTTTTTTGGCCCCGAATCGCTCCAATTCCTCTGCCACGGGTGACAGAATATCCAGGACAGGGCAGCCGACAATAGGTCCGATCGTACGGTTGATCTCCTGTGGAAAGCTTGCCCCATGAAGAGCTCCGGCTGAAGTGCAACCGAAGACGACCCGGT
Organism: Thermodesulfobacteriota bacterium; assembly: GCA_035624375.1. Taxonomy (GTDB): domain Bacteria; phylum Desulfobacterota; class SM23-61; order SM23-61; family SM23-61; genus SM23-61. The sequence goes on from DASPRR010000563.1 coordinate 1,299, forward strand.
GAGGATGGAGAGTCCGAAGCAACTGAGCGGCCCGCGGGAGTTCCTCAGAAATCATCCGTTCCTCTCCCTGGGGAGTAGTTTCTTCCAGATACATCCGGGCTGGATGGATGGTAATCGAAGAGGGAAGGTTTCGATAAAGGTCCACCTCCATGACCGTGTTGGAAGAGGGCACCAACAGGCCCACCCGGAAGGTTTTGGCGGTGATCATCTTGTATCTCCTCGGGCGCAGGAAGCCTCCAAGGCAGAAATCCTCCCCCAAATGCCCGTTTATTTCAATCCAGGCCCAACAGTTTGGCTGGATTTTTGCGGACCATGATATCGATCTCTTCCCGGGTAATCCCCTGGTTCATCAAGGAGAGGATGAACATCCGCAGGCCTTCCACCGGAGAGGGCATGAAGACTTGGCCGAAATCCGTGGCCAGCACGCACTGCTGCGGCCCAGCCTTTCGGATGACCTCGATTACCTCTTGGAACCGGGCATTGAAAAACATAGGGGTGGTAGGCAGGAAGCAATGCTCCAGGTAAGCTCCTTTCCGGGCAAATTCCAGTTGCACTTCCAAAGAAAGGCTGGGGACTTCATTATGCGGATGGGTCACCAGGATTTTCTTCACGCCCCTCCGGAGGGCTTCGTCGATCAGAATCCGGCTCTCTTCAGCCGAACAGTGAGAAGTTCCCAGGATGATATTGGCTTGGGCGATCATATCCAGGATCTCTTTTACCGCGGGCAGAAGCTTTCCTTCGGAGCCCAGTATGGAGATCCCTTTTTCTGGCCACTTCACCCGGCCCGGCATGGTGCCATAGGTCCCCTTGAAATGCTTGATATGGGCGGCCGAAAAGATCGAAGGCATCCACACCTCTTTTCCCCCGAAGGCGATGGCCGCCTCCACTGCGCTGGGATTGAGTCCCCCCACGGCGGGATTCAGGACTACCCCCCCGAAGGTATGAATTCCGGGTACGGCTCTGCTTACGTAATACATCCGGCTGGCATTGATCCCGTAATGGGCTTTGGAAAGCACCGCCCTCATCCCGACCTCCCTGGCCTCCTTGGCGATCTCCACTTCATCCAGCAACCGATCGTGGAGGTCGGGGGTGGCATGGAAATGAAGGTCGATCGCCCCTTCCAAAACTTCCATTCGTTTATCCATTTTTTTACCTCCTTTTTCGATCCTTGATCATTTCAGCTACGGTCTTGATCAGCGCTTCGTTCTGGGGCATCGTTCCGATACTGATCCGAACGTATTCGGGGTGGAAATCACCCCGAATCATGATGCCTCCCCGGCGGCAGAGCTCTTCGGTGAAATCCTCCGCTCTATAGCCAAACTCGGAGACTTTGGCAGTGACATAGTTTCCCTGGGGTGCGTCCACCATCTTCAAGCCCAGGCGGCCAAGTTCGCGGTGCAGGAATTCCCTCCCTTTTCGCACCACCTCCAAGGTTCGCTGGAAATGCTCTTTATCTTTCAAGGCCGCTACCCCTGCAATTTGAGCCAGCATCCCCGTTCCCCACTTGGGTTTGGCCTTGGTCAGGAAAGAAATGGCCTCCACAGAACCTACGCAGTAACCCAACCGGACATCGGCCAGGCCAAAGACTTTGGAAAAGGTCCGGGTCACCAGCAGGTTGATCCCCTCGCCCATTTCGTAGAAAAATTCCAGCGCCGAAGTGTGAGGATCGGCAAATTCGACGTAGGCCTCATCAGAAACCACCACGGCCTTCACCGCGGCCGCCGCCCCCATAATCTCCCGCAGGTCCTTCAGTGGGACCATCTTGCTGGTGGGATTGTTGGGACGAGTGATGAAGACGACCCGGCTCCTCCGGGTGATGGCTTTTTTCAGCTTGTCCACATCCAGATCAAAGTTCTCCTCCAGATGTACCTTAACGGGGGTTCGTCCCCGGGCCAAGGCGATCTCTTCGTAGAAGCTCCCGAAGGCCGGAGAGGTAAAAACGATCTCATCTCCCGGGCCGGAAAAGACTTCGATAATGTGCATCATCAGAGAAGAAGACCCCGGGCCGACCACAATATTCTCCGGCCGCATGTTCACGTATTGTGCCAAAGCTCCCCTCAACTCGCGGGCCTCCGCATCCGGATAGAGGCTGGCTTCACCGGCCATCTCGATGATCTTGGCTCTGGCCAGAGGTGGAACGCCCAAGGGGTTCTCGTTGGAGGAGAGCTTGATCACCCGGGCCGGGTCCATTTCATACCTTGCCGCAATGTCCTTAGTCAGCGGGCCTGGGAGGTAGGGGACAATTTTTTTCAACTGGGGGTTGACGATTTCATCAAAGTTGAATGTATCGGTCATCGATTCCCTCCTTTAATTAATATGTTCCATTTTTTTCGATTCGCCCCTTTTTTGGTTTTCCTTCGGCTTTCTCCGCGGCTTCGTTACTACCAACGTTCAATATCCCCCCCACCCTAACCGTTCGGCTGAGCTCACGACGAAGCCCTCCCCCCTCGGAGGGAGGGGCGGAAGGGGGTGATTTAATTGCGGCGCAGCCGCGCTGTGATGAATCGATCCACTTTTTAGGCAATCCCCAAGTAGATTTCTTTAACGTGGGGATTCTTCATCAAATTATCGGGTAAACCTTGGAGAGCCACTTTCCCATGTTCCAGAACATAGACTCGGTCCGCCACGCTGAAAGCCAAATCAGCGTCCTGTTCCACCAGAAGGACAGTCACTCCGTTTTTTTGAATCCCTTTGATCGTTTCTGCTAGAAATCTCTTGACCAAGACCGCTAGTCCCATGGAGGGCTCGTCTAGCATGAGGAACTTGGGCTGGGACATGAGGGATCGGGCGATGGCCAGCATTTGCTGCTCTCCGCCGCTCAACGTTCTGGCATCCTGGGTGCGCCTCTCCTGGAGGATGGGGAAAATGTTGAACATCTTTCCCATGTCTTTCTGAACCCCTTCTTTGTCTTTATGGCGCAGAAAGGCCCCCATCTCCAGGTTGGCTTGGACGCTCAGGTCGGGGAACAGGCGCCTGCGTTCCGGGCAGTGGATGATTCCCCGCCTCACCACTTCCACCGGGGAAAGGTGATCAACCCTATCCCCTTCAAAATATATGGAACCTTGCGACTCGGCCACCCTGGATATAGCCCTCAGCAAGGTGGTCTTTCCCGCACCATTGGGGCCGATGACCGACACGAGCTCCCGTGGCTCCACTTCCATGGAGATCCCTTCCAATATCTTGGCTTTCCCGTAAGCGACCCGAAGGTCCTGAATTTCAACCTGCGGCAAGAGTCATCCCCCCCTTTCCCAAATAGGCTTGGATTACTTTTTCGTCGCGGGATATTTCCTCCGGGGTTCCATCGGCAATCTTCTCCCCGAAATTCAGAGTAATCACCCTTTGGACCAATTTCATCATCTCCCGAAGCTTGTGCTCGATGATGATGATGGAGTGTCCCCCCTTGGATAATTGTTGAATGAGGGGAGAAAGGGAGGAGATCTCCATTAATCCCAACCCGGCAAAGGGTTCATCCAACAAGAGGACCTCCGGCTCCGTCGCCAGAGCCCGGGCTAAATCCAGGCGTTTCAGGTCCCCATGGGGCAAATCCTTGGCCAGCATGCCCTCCTTGCCCGACAAGCCCACGCTCTCCATGAGCTTCGCGGCTTTTTCCTCGACCCTTCCATCCTTTTTCCCCTGGCCTCCTTCCCGGGGTGAAAGGCAGGAGATGATGACATTCTCCAGGGCGGTGAGCTGGTGAAAGGGCCTCACGATCTGGAAGGTTCGAGCAATCCCTTTGCGCACGATTTCATGCGGTTTCAGGCCCGTAATCCTTTCTCCCCGGAAGGAAATATTTCCCTCCGTTGGTTTGAGAAAGCCGGTGATCAAATTGAAGAGGGTAGTCTTCCCGGCTCCGTTAGGCCCAATGACCCCCAGCATTTCCCCCTGGATGAGGGTGAAGCTCACCTTGCGGACCGCTCCCAACCCCCCAAAGTACTTGGTCAATTCCTGGGTCTCCAAAATGATGCCCATACAGGCTTCACCCCCCCTTTCTTTTGAGCCACTGTTTGATCCCATCCGTGAGGGTGGGCAATACCCCTTTGGGAAGGAACAGGAGAAAAAGCACCACCGACGCAGTGTAAATCAGAAGTCGCAACTCTTCCCATTCCCGCATCATCTCGTTGAAGATGGTCAAGAGATAAGCTCCAACGATGGGCCCGGTGATCGTTCCGATTCCCCCCACCACGCTCATGATGATGACCAAGACCGACAGGTTGATGGACAAGGTCTCCGGCCCCACGTGGAGCTGGTTGTGGGAATAGAAGGCTCCCGCCACCCCGGCCAAGAACCCGCTGATCACGAAGGTGGTCAGCTTATACACGGTCGTATTGACGCCCGAGGCCATGGCGGCAACCTCGTCTTCCCGAATCGATTTTAAGATCAACCCCTTTTTCGACCGGCCTCCCAGGTACACGAGACCGCAGCATATCGCGGTCAGAAGGACCGAAAGGTAATACTTTCCCTCCAAGGTTGGCCAGATGGGAGCGATTCCATAGAGACCGTCGAGGCCGCCGGTGACTTCCCAAAATACATCGGTCAGCCCGTAGGGAAAGGCGGCCGCGGCAAAGGTGGCCAGGGCAAAATAGGGTCCCCGGAGGCGAAGGCAGGGCGTTCCGATGATGAGCCCAAAAAGAGCGGCCACTCCTCCCCCGAGAAAGATGGTCACCCAGGGGGGGAATTTGAAATAGAAATTCAAAAGAGCTGCGGTGTAAGCCCCCCCACCGATGAAAAGGGCGTGGCCAAAGCTGACCTGCCCCGTGTACCCGCAGAGGATATCCCAACTGGCCACGTAAACCGCATAAATGTTGGCTAGAATGATGATTTCCACGATGGCCCGGTTCTTGACGAAAAGGGGCACAGCGGAAAGAACCGCCAGGGCAATGAGCAATCCCACTCGTTCGCCAAAAAAAGTGGAGCGCCTATTTTGTTCAGGCATATTTTTTCCCCTCTTCAAGCCTCAATCCGTTTGCCCAATAAACCAGAGGGACGGAAAGTAAGCATTAGGAGAATGACGATCACCGACACGATTTCGCCGAAATAGCTGGAGATGGAAAAGGAGATAATCACTTCCAAATAGCCGATCAAAAGAGCGGCCAGGATGGTCCCTTCCAGGCTGCCGATTCCTCCCAGGACCACTACGGCAAAGATTTTCCCCAACGTGGGAGCCCACATTTCCGGGCGAGCGCCTATGGTGGGGGCGATGAAGGCTCCGGAGACGGCGGCCAGGACCGCGGAAATGGCAATGACCGCCATATAGACCCTCTCGCTGTTGATGCCCATGAAGAGGGCCGCTTCCCGGTCCTGAGCCACGGCCAGGATCGCCTTCCCCATCCGGGTCCGGTAGATGAACAGCCAGAGAAGAACCAGAAGAATGACCGAAACGACGAGAGTTAAAAGCCTCTGGGCGTCAATATCCACCATCCCGAAAAGGGCCAGCTTTTCCTCGATGAAACCCTGGACATTCCGGTCCGCAGGGCCATAGATGAAGATCATCAACTGCTGGAAGAACATGGCTAAAGAGATGGTGATCATCATCACCGACCATTCGGATAAAATGACCGGGCGGATACAGTAACGATACATCCCCGTGGCCAATAGCCCGGTACTCACCACGGACAGGAGGATGGCCATGGCCAGATTCAATCGAAGAACAGAGAAAAACGAATAAATCAGGTAGGCTCCGATCATGTACAAGGCGGTATGGGCCAGGTTCACAATATTAGCCACCCCAAAGATCAGACAGAAACCCATGGCCAGAAGGGCGTAGATGCTGCTTTGAACGGCTCCATAAACCAAAATCTCTAAGAAGATATTCATTGCTTCGACCTCTCCTGGAAAAAGAATTTATGGCTCATTCTATTCCCCAGATGGATTCTTACACCTTTCACCCCCACCCTCACCCTCCCCCGTCAAAGGGGGAGGGAACCAGGGGGGAATTTTCAAATATCTTTGGTCAGGATTTTCCTTCTATTTTTCCTTTCCTGCCTCGTTTATGGAACGACGAATCCAGACCCCGGGAGGGGGACATCCCCCGATCCTCACCCCATCCTTTCCCTTGTTCGATCGGATGGCGCAGTTTCCGATGAAGAAGCACTGGCCTTCCCCTCGGTAGTCCTTGGAGGTCGTATCCCCTACTACGAGGGTAACCCGTCCCAGGCTCTCCGCAGCCTCCGGTGAATAGAAAGAAAGGGCCATGCAGTTGGTAACCGTGCATCCGCTGCATCCCCTCCCTTCGATGATGGTGATGTTTTTATGGACTTGGGCGACCTCCGGGACCTCCGTCTTGAGGGGATGGAGAACGGATTGAATGGATCGGCCTTTCACCTCGATCTCCTGGGGCAGCATCCGCCCCATTTTTCGCTCATAGGCCAAGCGAATGTGCCGCACCTCCCGGGGGTCTAATCCAATGACTCGACAACCTACCGCATCGGCCGCAACGGGATCAAAGCCGGCAATGATGGTATCCATGCGGACCGGGTTTCCCACCAGGCGGGGGCCGGGAACAAAACCTTCCAGGGAGACCGTGGCATCGATCACCGCTAGGTCTGCCGAGATGACCGTGTTCAAGTCGACAATCCCTTGGTCCAAACCGTACTCTTCCTGTTTCTTCACCGGAACACCGATGCGATGGATGATCCGCTTGCTCTCATCGGTAACCGTACCCTTCATGTTTTTCAGGCTCAGCGTGACCCCGGTCTGAAAATGGGTCTTCATCTTGGGGACGCTGATAATCACGTCGCTTTCATAGGCCGTGCGCCATATCTTGACCTTTTTGAGAACCTCACCCCGGGGAACCTTCACCTCAACGGGTTGGTCCTGGTCCAAGTTGACTACCCGGGCTCCGGCCTTCTCGAAAAGGCTTCGCACCTTTAAGGCATCGAATATCTCTCCGGCATCGAAGCCGACCACCGCGCTCTCCCCCACCAGGATTTCCCTGGCGCTGGCTTCGCGGACCAGATGGATCAATGCGATCACCACCCGGGGGTCGGTGGTGACCCCGGATCGGGCCGGGAGGGCTACACTCAGGTTGGGTTTGATGAGAACACGGGAATCGGGAGAGATGCGCTGATCCAACCCGCCGGCAAGGGAGACGGCTTGGCGGACCGCTTTGACCACGTCTTTTCCTTTGGCAATTCCCACCCGGATGGTCTTTTCTTCGGATAATTTTAACCCCCGACCCATGGTCCTGCCTGAGTCTCCTTTGAATAAGAGCCTGTCCGTAAATAATACTTCCCCCCTTTTGTAAAGGGGGGTAGGGGGGATTTTCCCAGGCCATCTTTAATCAAATCCCCCTATGTCCCCCTTTTTCAAAGGGGGATTTTTAAAGAGCAATATATATTAAGGATAAGCTCTAAGCAAATGCACCGATTTTTACCTCTCGGAAAGCGCCGCGATGGCCTCGATCTCCACCGCCATCCCTCCCCAGAGCGCGGCGACCTGAACGGTGGAACGGACGGGCGGGTCCTGGCGGAAATACTCCCGGTAAACCTCATTCATGGCCGACCAATCCTTCAAGTCGGTGAGAAAGATCGTGGTTTTAACGATGTCCTCCATCCGCGCTCCCGCGGCATCGAGGATGGCCTTGATGTTCTCCAAAACTTGTCGGGTCTGATGGCGAATGTCTCCGAGGAGGAGCTGGCCTGTTTTCAAATCGAAAGGTCCTGTGCCGGCTGTAAAAACCAGGTTCCCCACCTTGATGCCCTGGGAATAGGGGCCCACGGGCTTGGGAATTTTTTCCGAATGGATCATTTCTTTCTTCATGACCGGGGCCCCTCCTTTTTTCCATCCATCGATTGTTTCGATTTCTTACCTCCCCCGGGGCCAGAAAGAGGGAAAATCCTCCTCCTGGCCTTTTGCCTCCCCTTTCCGGATTCTTATTTCTTCTTGATCCAGGGGGGAGAAATGTATTTGCCGGTGGCCCATTGCGTGGGAAAGAGCACCACCTGCTTGCCTTCCTGCCACTGAGCCCAGACGGGTTGCTTACCCTCCGGTCCATATTTCAACTCATGGTTTTTGTCGAAGGCGATGACTCCGGCGACTCCCACATACCGCATCTTCTCCAGGGTCTTAATCAGGACCTCAGTATCCAGCGATTTGGCCTCCTCTGCCGCTGCCTTCAGCAGGTAGAGGGCATCATATTCCGCGAAGCCGGTATAGGTAGGAGACAGTTTGTAGGTGCTGACATACTTGTCATAAAAGGAAATCGTCTTCGGAGAGATGGGGGCTCTGGCTCCGTTGATTAATTGAGTACTTTCATATTGACATTTGCCGCCTGTCTTGTCCCAGAAATCCGAAACCTGACTATTCAGGCTGTAGCCCGCCTGATGCACGGGAAGCTTGGTGTCGGTCCATTGGTTCGTAATGGGAACCCCGGGAGAAAGCGCCTGGACCGTGAGCAGGATCTCCGCTCCCTTTGCCCGAATCTGGGCAAACTGGGGGGAGAAGTCGGTCCTCTTGGGATCGAAGACATCCGTATATACGATCTTCAACCCCCGCTTGGGCAGCTCCTTTTCTAAAAAGGCAGCCATCTCCCGGGCCCATACAGAACTCTCTGGGAGAAGAGCTACTTTGGTTATTTTCAGCTCCTTCTTGAAGAGCTCTTCCGCAAATATCGCCATGTCATAGGCGAAGAGGTCGGAATTTACGCAACCGACACGGAAGAAGTACTTGCCCTGGTTATAGTTCTCCTCTACCATCTTGGCCAATTTGGGGGTTGCGGGTCCGCCGCTCAGCCAGAGCTTTTTGGCTTCGAAAATATGGGGCGCCTGGGCCAACCCTACTCCGCTCATCCAGCCACCGCTGATGAAATCTGCCTTGTCGGTGAAGAGAAGCTTCTTGATGGCCGTGACGCCCTTCTCCGCAATTCCGTCATCATCGGCAAAAGACAACTCAACTTTATTGCCTAAGATCCCCCCCGCGGCATTAATCTCTTCGGCAGCCATCTCCGCAGCATACTTTACCGAGATTCCTGCTTCCTTTTGCAGGGCGGCCGTGACCCCCATTTTGATTACCTTTCCCTGGGCATAAATTTGGGCCGATACCCCCAAAACCAGGAAACCCACAGCGCAAAAGATAAAGACCTTGCGACCCATAACCCTCCTCCTTTCATTTTTGGTATGATTTTCTTTATATCCGGTGCCTTAATTTTCTCTGATCACCCCCTTTCTTCTGGGCTCCTGCAAAAAATAACCCCCTCAGACCTTCAAGCCCGCCAAGAAACCTTCATGAATGGCCTCTTTGGCGCTTCTTGGCTCCACGCAATCCCCGATGGGAAGAATCTGAGGGATTTTCCCTCCCAGGGCTCGAAGCAGGTCTTGTTCGGATCGAGAGCCCTGGGCTGAAATGATGGTCTCCGCCTCCAGCCACTGCCTTTTTCCTCCCTGGGTGACAAGAACACGCCCTTGACCGAGTTCCAGTACTTGGGCTGCAAACAGGAAGGAAATTTTTGAGGCCGGCAGACGTTCTAATAGAAGAGCCCGGGTGGTCCCTTCCATGTCGGTGGCCAATTGCTCTGGCCCCTCCCGGGAGGTAATCACGGTAACCTGGCAGCCTCTCTCGGATAAGAACTCAGCGGTTTCGATCCCCACCATTCCTCCGCCTGAAATCAACACCCGCTTTCCTACCTCTTTCCCGGCCAGCACTTCCCAGGCAGTGAGGATGCTCGAACTCGCCCGGGGAAGACGAACTGCGGGGCTGGCCCCCGTGGCCACAATGACCGCGTCCGGTTTCTCCTTATCGATGACTGCCAGGTTTCCTTCGGAGCTAACCCGGACATCCACCCCTTCTCTTTGGATTTCCCCGATGAGCCAATCCATGGATTTGAAGTAATTCTGCTTCCGCGGGAGAGCCGCGGCTAAGATCATCTGGCCCCCCAGACGCGGGCTCTTTTCGAAAAGGGTTACCCGATGACCTCGCTTCTTGGCCACCCGGGCCGCTTCCATACCTCCAGGTCCTCCGCCGAACACGAAAACATCTTTGACCTTTTTCGCCGGGTGAATCTGGCATTCCTTTTCCCGGCCCACCGCAGCATTCTGGAAGCAGGTAATGTCTTTCTGCTGAAAGAGCTCCCAGATACAATGGTTGCAATAGACGCAAGGGCGGATCCGGTCCTCTTCCCCGCGGGCGGCCTTGGCCGGCCAATGGGGATCACTCAGAAAAGGCCTGCCGACCGCAACCAAATCCGCTTGTCCCTCTTTCAACACCTGTTCCATGAACTCTGGAGAATCCAAACGCCCCACGGCCACGACCGGGAGCCGCACCATTTTCTTGATAGCCGCCGCCAGAGGGACATGGTAGCCCCGGGGAAAAAACATGGGGGGCATAGCGTGCAGGGAACTCCGCAGGGTTTCATTGGTTCCTCCCGAGACGTCGATGACCGACACCCCCGCTCGCTCCCATTCCGCGACCCAATCCAAGACCTCCTCGAGTTCATACCCGCCCGGGATGTATTCTTGGGCGCTGAGTCGAAAGAGGACGGGGTATGTTCTCCCCACCTGCTTCCGCACCTCCCGGACAATCTCCAAGGAAAATCGCAGCCGGTTTTCCGAACTTCCTCCGTAGGCATCTTTTCTTTGGTTGGTCGTCGGGGACAGGAATTGATGGATTAAGTATCCGTGGGCCCCGTGGACCTCCACGGCATCGAACCCTGCCTCCTTGGCTCGTCGGGCGGCGGCGCCGAAATCAACGACGGTCTCCTGAATCTCTTCCCGGGTGATCTCCCGGGGGATAGGGTATCCAGGTCCCCGGGGGATCGGAGAAGGGGCCAGGGGAGGGCCTCCGATGATCTCCGGACTGGCGATCCTTCCCGCATGGTGAAGCTGCAGGGCCAAGGTGGACCCGCAGTCATGAACCACACGGGCCAGGCGCTGAAGGCTGGGGAGGAAAGCATCCTCATGGGCGCAGATGCACCTTAACCGATGCCTCCCCTTGGAACTGACCGGGCAGGCTTCGGAGATGATCAAGCCCGCTCCTCCCTCAGCTCTCTCCTTCAAAAAGGCGGCAATCCGATCGTTGGCCGTTCCATCCTCATTGGAGAAATTATTATTCAGGGCGGCCATGACAATTCGGTTTTTTAGCTTCAACCCGCCCTGGATAAAGGAAGAGAAAAGAGTTTCATACCGGGCCATCAACCTTCATCTCCTGTGGCCATTTTGGGCCGACGATCTTCTGGAAGTAAAAGACCTCCTTTTTCCCCACGCCTTCATTATCATATCTCCAGAAGAGAGGGAAGCCCTTTTAAGGGCCAGAAATTTTTCCAAGGAACCTGGTCTTGTTAAAATCACTGCCGGGCCAGGGCTATGCTGATTTCGGCCACAACTTGAGCGGGGTCGATAAAAGGAAGAGGCAGGTCCCCATCTTGCAAGACGAGGGGGATCTCCGTGCATCCCAATAATATCGCCTGCGCTCCTGCTTCAGCGAGTTCTTGGGCCGCCCGCAAGAGCTCTGCTCTCACCTGCGCGCCCAGGTTTCCGGCCTTTATTTCGTAAATGCAATTCATGATCTTGTCTTGGGTCTCAAGCCTTGGGTTCAGGATTTTTTTCCGGACCTTCGCAAACGCCTTGGAATAGAGACCCAGGACCACGGTGGAACTACCCGCCAAAAGCCCAAAGGTTTCCAAACGGGGGAATTTCCGCCGGCAGTAACGGGCTGTCTCTTCGATCATATGCAACACGGGGACCGCTACCTTCTTGGCCACCTCCCCGTGGTAGTAATGGGCGGCGTTGCAGGGGATCAAGAGCAAACCGGCCCCCGACCGCTCCAGATTCTGGGCGGCGGCGATGAGACCTCCTACAGGGCTTTCCGCCTGCTCAAAGATCGCTTTGACCCGGTCAGGAATCTTGGGGTTGCAGTCGATGAGGATCCTCAGATGCTCCTGGTCCGTCCGGGCCGGGGTGGCTTTCACGATCTTCTGGAAGAGATCGATCGTGGCTTCTGGGCCCATGCCGCCGATGATTCCGATCACCTTCTCGGCTATGGCCGATCTCTCTCCACCTTTTTTCTTTGAACTTCGACCCGCCTTCTTCAAAAAATTCCTCTCCCTCAAATCTTCATCGCCGCGGCAAAACCCTCATGAATCGCTTCCCTGGCCCTCCGAGGTTCAAGGCAATCACCGGCAGCAAGAAGTTGAGAAACCTTTCCTTCAAGA
>DASPRR010000578.1:0-5411 GCA_035624375.1 Thermodesulfobacteriota bacterium
CGAAGTCCTCCCGGATTCTCCCTCTGGAGGGGGAGCTTCTCTTCACCTCGGCTATTAGCGCCTCTGGGCGGGAGCGGATGGCCCTCTCAAAGTCAAGAGGGGTAGGCTCCTCCTCCAGGCGTCGCTTCAGCTCGGAAAGAGGGAGGAGGGCCTTGCGCTCCAACATTTCCTGTTTTTTATGCTCCAGTATTTTTTGCAGAAACATGCTTTCCTCAACTGTGGTGATTCTGTAAAAAGTCGAAATTCAAAGAATCTGTCATACCGGCGAAAGCCGGAATCCAGGCTTACCGGTGAAAACCGGGACCCAATCTTTGAGATGGTTCCCAACTTTCGTCGGGACGACATCTGGACCCCGGCCTTCGCCGGGGTGACGGCGCAAGACTTCTTACGAAATCATCAACGATGGGTAAGCTCGACGAGGGCCTCGAGCTTTTTTCCGGCAATGCCGCTGTCGAGACAATCCTCTGCAACCCGGATCCCTTCCTGAATAGTCTCAGCCTTCTCCCCGGCCACGATGGCCAGGGCGGCATTCAGAAGAACGGTTTTCCGGCAGGCCCCGTCTTTCCCGGCGAGGATCGCCCGGGTGATGGCGGCGTTGGTGGAGGCGTCTCCGCCGTTCAGTTCTTCGGGTCCGAAGGCCTCGCCGAAAAATTCCATGGGGTGGATGTTGTAGGTGATGATCCTTCCTTCTTTCAGTTCCGAGACCCTCGTTTCTCCGGTCACCGTGGCCTCATCCAATCCGTCAGACCCATGGACGACAAAGGCTCTCCGGGTCCCCAAATTCCGGAGGACCCCAGCAAACATTTCGGTGAGCTTCGGGTCGTAAACTCCAATGAGCTGCGACGTGGCTGAAGCGGGATTGGTCAGGGGCCCCAGCATGTTAAAGATGGTCCTCAGGCCGATCTCCCGGCGCGGTCCGGCGGTGTATTTCATGGCCCCGTGCAGCTTGGGGGCGAAGAGGAAGCCGATTCCGATCTGGTGCAGGCATTCCTCGACTACATCCGGAGAAACATCGATTCGGACCCCCAGCGCCTCGAGGACATCGGCGCTTCCGCACCTGCTGGAGACTGCGCGATTGCCATGCTTGGCCACGGTCAACCCCGCTGCGGCCACGACAAAGGCCGTGGTAGTGGAGATGTTAAAAGTCTTCTGCCCGTCTCCTCCGGTGCCGCAGGTATCCACGATGACTGGGGATCGGACATCGATACGGGTGGCCTTTTGCCTCATGATTCGAGCGGCGCCGGTCACCTCCTCCACCGTTTCTCCCTTCATCCGCAGGGCGGTAAGAAAGGCACCGAGCTGGGCCGGCGTGACCTTCCCCTCCATGATCTCCTCCATGGCCTGAGCCATTTCGCTTTCCTGAAGGTCGGTTTTTTGAACGACCTTGGCCAGAGCTTCCTGAATCATCTCTCTAGGCTCCTTTCTTTATCCCGCAGGTTGAGCTCCAGGAAATTTCTCAAGATTCTCTTCCCGCTCGGGGTGAGCACCGATTCGGGATGAAACTGAACCCCTTCCAGCGGATAGTCGCAATGACGGAGGGCCATGATCTCTCCTTCTTTGGTTTCTGCGCTGATCTCCAGGAAGGAGGGAAGCGTCTCTCTCCTGACCAGGAGGGAATGATAACGCCCGGCCGGGAAGGGATTGGGGAGGCCCTGGAAGATCGTCCGCCCGTCATTAAAAACCGGAGAGGTCTTGCCGTGCATCAGGCGGTCGGCCCGGACCACTTCGGCGCCAAAGGCATAACCGATGGCCTGATGCCCGAGGCAGACCCCCAGGATGGGAAGGGTCTTATGGAAATGCCGGATCACCTCCACGGTGATGCCGGCTTTTTGGGGTGTACAAGGCCCGGGGGAGAGAAAAATGGCTTCCGGGTCCATCCTTTCGATCTCCCCGATGGAAACTTCATCATTCCGGTGGACGGCCACCTCTGCCCCGAGCTGGCCCAAGTATTGAACCAGGTTGTAGGTGAAGGAATCGTAATTGTCGATCATTAAGACCATATCCTTTCTCCTTTCTATGGCTCTTCTTCCATGATTTCAAACCCCGAAGCGGCCAGGCGGACTGCCTTCATCAATCCCGCAGCCTTGTTCAAAGTCTCCTCGTATTCCCGGTCCGGGTTGGAGTCGGCCACGATGCCGGCACCCACCTGCAGCGATAGGCGATTCCCCTGCAGCACCAGGGTCCGGATGGTAATTCCGAAATCCATGTTCCCCGAAAAGCTGAAGTAACCCATGGCCCCGCCGTAGGGGCCCCGACAGCAAGGCTCCAGCTCGTCGATGATCTCCATGGCCCGCACCTTGGGTGCGCCCGAGAGCGTACCGGCGGGGAAGGTGGCCTTCAGGACATCGAAGCAGTCCCGGCCTTCGGCAAGCTGGGCGTGCACGTTGGAGACCAGATGCATCACGTGGGAATACCGCTCCACGGTCATATATTGGTTGACCTGGACGCTGCCCACCCGGGCGATCCTTCCCAAGTCGTTGCGTCCCAGGTCAACGAGCATGACATGCTCTGCCCTCTCTTTGGGATCGTTGAGGAGTTCGTCGGCGAATGATCGGTCTTCCTGTTCGGTCCTTCCCCTTCTTCTAGTGCCGGCGATGGGACGGAGCTCCGCGATCCGGTCTTCGAGACGGACCATGACTTCGGGGGAAGAGCCGATGAGATAAGAGTCCTCCAGCTTGAGGAAAAAGAGGTAAGGGGAAGGGTTGACAAAGCGTAAGGCCCGGTAGAGGTCGACCGGGTCCAGGCAGGTTTCACCCCGGAAGCGCTGGGAGAGGACGACCTGAATAATGTCCCCAGCCTGGATATATTCTTTGGCCCGCCGGACAATGTCCTTGAAAGCCTCGTCGGTCATGTTGGCCTGGAAGGAAGGGTTATTTTTTCCGGGAATGAAGGTTCTGGCTGAGCGGGCAGCATGTCGCCGCAAACCGTCGATGATCCCCTCGATCCTTTCCGTCGATTTCCGGTAAAGGGCCTCCAGATCAAGTGACCCTTCGGGGATTCGGACGCAGAGCACGATCTTAATCGTATGCCGTACATTGTCGAATACCAGGAGGCTGTCGGTGAGGAGAAAGACAGCGTCGTCCATCTCCGGGGCATTTGCCGGAGGCCGGGTCAATTTTTTTTCAAAATGACGCACCATGTCGTAGGAAAGATACCCCACGGCCCCGCCGAAAAAACGCGGGAGTCCGGCCGGGAATACAGGGCGGTACCGGCCCATGAGGTCCTTCAGGCAGGCAAGCGGATTTCCCTCCGGCCTTACCCGCTGGACGCCTCCATCTTCCCGGACCTCAACCTCCCCGGCCCTTATCCGGAAGACGGCCTGCGGGTCGGCGCCCAGAAAGGTATATCGCCCCCACTTCTCTCCCCCTTCCACGCTTTCCAGCAGAAAAGCATAGGGCCGGCGGCTGATCTCCATAAGGGCGGTGACCGGGGTTTCCTCATCGGCCAGAATCTCCCGATACACGGGAACCAGATTTCCCTTTTGGGCAAGTGTTTTGAATTCGTCGAAAGATGGGCAGTACATAAATCCTCCTGAAACAAAAAAGCCGTGTCTTGGGGCACGGCCTTCAAAATGGAATGAAAGAATGAGCCGGGGAGCCCCTTCAAGGCTCCCCATGGCCCAGTTTCCGGATGCAGCCTCATCGACCGGGCAGCGGGTAAGCCTTGCGTATGTAGCCTCGCCAGCACCAGTTAGAAATCGGCGATCCTGGGTTGATCATTCTCTTCTCTCCTGGATAAATACCTGCCCAATGCATTGGTGGTTCACTTTCTTTTTCCTATAAAGAAACTTGCTACGGTTTTGCCAAGGGGGTTCCCCTGACGGAAAAAGAGCCTCCCGCCGGAGTGGCCGAGGCCCAAGGGCCGGTCTTCCTCTGTTCAATCAGCCTCTTCAGGTCCTCGGCATTCCCTTTCTCGGTCACAATTTTCATCTCGGCGAATGTCCTCTGGTACAAGTCGATCATCCGCCGGAGGTACGGATTCAGAGCGATGATCTCCGCATAAAGAGCCGGGTGGGAGAAAACCTTTTGGATGATTTCCATCTTGGTCCGCAGGATGGGGGTGGAGAACCTTTCGAGGATGGCCGGGTCCAAGCCAACCTCCTGCAAAAAGAGTCCCAGGATGATCGTGTCCAAATGGTTGATTCCCTGGACCGTAGCCATGATTTCATCATGCCGCTCCGGCGTCGTTTCCACCATGCGCGCCCCTTTTTTTCCCAAAAGGTTCCGCACCCGCGGCAGCCAATTTTTTCCCCGGCCCGGGCAGAGGGCGATGTTTTGTCCGGCAAGGGAAGGCTGGCTCGGCCCGAAGAGAGGATGAAGGCCGATGACTTCGGAAACCGATGATTCCAACATGGCCCGCATGGGTTCCGCCTTCAAAGAAGTCAGGTCCATGAGCAGGGAGTCTTCCTTCATGAAGGGACCCACCTTGCGGATGACTTCGCAGGTCACCCCGATGGGTACGCTCACGATAACCACGGAACACGCGCCGGCCATTTCGGAGAGACTTGGCCCACGGCTTCTCCCGGAAACAAAAACCGGGTGGCCCTCCTGGGTGAAGAACCGGGCGAACCACCGGCCCATTCCGCCCGTGCCGCCGATGATGCCCACCTTGAATTTCTCTGTGGATTCAATCCCGTTCATTTATCACCATTCTTCCAACCTCAAACTGAGCCGTGGGCCTCAGGAGATCGATTTCTGCCGCAACAGATGGTCGGCCAGCACCATGCAAACCATCGCCTCGCAAACCGGAATGATCCGGGGGATAACGCAGACGTCGTGCCGTCCAGGGATGGAGACCCGGCGCGGGTTTCCGTGGATATCGATCGTGTCCTGTTCCTTCCGGATGGAGGGGATAGGCTTGCAGGCGGCCCGGATCACGATCTCCTCTCCGTTGGTAATCCCCGCTAGAATCCCCCCCGCGTGGTTAGCCATGAACCCACCCGGGGCAATGGGGTCGTTGGACGTCGAGCCTTTCATCCTGGCGGCCTCAAATCCGTCGCCGATTTCTACTCCTTTGACGGTGCCCAGGCTCATGAGCGCCTTAGCCAGGTCGGCATCAATCTTATCGAAGACGGGTTCCCCCAGGCCCGGAGGACAACCCAAGACGCGGACCTCCACGACCCCGCCCAGAGAATCCCCCTCGACCATCGCTGCCTCGATCCTTTCTCCCATCTTTTCAGCCGCCCGGGAATCGGGGCAGAGAAATCTGTTCCTCGAAATCTCTGTCCGGGAAAAGCCATCGACGGCGATCCCCCCCAGTTCCAAGGTGTAAGCGAAGACCTCGATTCCTGCCCGGGCGATGACTTTGCGGGCCACGGCTCCCGCAGCCACGCGGGCGGCCGTTTCCCGCCCTGAGGCCCGCCCGCCGCCGCGGTGATCCCGGATGCCGTATTTCTTGAAGTAAGTCCAGTC
>DASPRR010000583.1:0-5034 GCA_035624375.1 Thermodesulfobacteriota bacterium
AATCAGAGCAGAGGCTTCCGACTGTTTGAGGATGTATTCCAGCTCCTCCGCCTTGAATCGGGTATTCACCGGGACGAAGACGGCTCCCAGATTGGCCAGGGAGAAAACCGCCACCACCCATTCGATCCCGTTGGGCAGCCAGACGGCCACATGATCTCCGGCTTTCACCCCCGCCGCCAGAAGTCCCCGGGAGAATTTCCGGACCCCCTGGGAGAGTTCCCGGTAGGTCATGCGATTCTCATTGACCACCAGAAACTCGTTGTCTCCGTAGAGACGAGCGGCTTCTTCAAGCGCGAAACCGATCGATATGGGAACCCACATGCCCAAGGCCTTTTCCTTACTGCCTATCCTTTTTTGTATACATTTCAATGACTGAGATCAGAAAATGTGTATAGGATTATACGGGCCGGGAGAAGGCCTGTCAAGAAGTTTTCCGGCATTTTCCCGGGTTCTTTTCAGAGGTTTCCGTTGCTTTTCTTTTGAATTTTTAGTATACCTAAGGCCTGCTGGATGAAGATGAGGATATTCATCTTCTTTTCCCCATCCAACAACCTCTGGGAGGCTGACATGATCAAAACCTTAATGACTGAGATGTTCGGGATTCGGTACCCGATTATGCTGGCGGGGATGAACTGGATCTCCACCCCAAAGCTGGTGGCCGCAGTGTGCAATGCGGGGGGTTTGGGCACGCTAGCCATCGCCCAATACAGCCCGGAGGATACCAGGAAACAGATTCGCCAGATTCGGGAATTGACGGATAAACCCTTCATGATCAACCAACCCCTCCATCGCGGGTGGGCCAAGGAGAACATCCAGGCAGCCATCGAGGAAAAGGTTCCCTTTATCAACTATTCACTCGGAAAACCCTGGTTCACCGATCAGGTCCATGCCTACGGAGGGAAAGTCGTCGGCACCATCGCCATCGCCAAGCACGCCGCCCGCGCCGCCGAACTGGGGTGCGACGCTTTGATCGTGACCGGCAACGAGGCGGCCGCTCATGGAGCCGATGCCACCTCTCTGGTATTGATCCCTTTTGTTACCAGTATGGTAAAGATTCCGGTTATCGCCGCCGGGGGTTTTTACGACGGCCGCGGGCTGGCGGCGGCCCTTTCCCTTGGGGCTGCGGGAATTTCCATGGGGACCCGGTTCATCCTTACCCAGGAGAGCGGGGTTCACGACAACTTCAAGCAGCTTTGTCTGAAGGCCACGGAGCAGGATACACTTTACAGCAGTGCATTTGACGGCATGCCGGGAAGAGCCCTCAAAACCTCCATCGCGGAAAAAATCGCCAGGGGAGACTCCTTCAGCCTCCTTAAAGCCATCCCCAGCGCCCTGGAGATCAAGAAGATTTTGAAGCAGAGTTGGTGGCAATTCCTGGGAACCGCCTGGAAGATGATGGCCGGCGAGGGAGGAGACCTGGTCCAAATGGCCCGTCTGGCGAACGGGACGATGCGTCACCAGAAAGCCATCTATGAAGGGGATACCAAGGAAGGGTTCATGTTCGTCGGGCAAGTGACGGGACCCATTCGGGACCTTCCTACCGTGAAGGAGCTGATTGACCGGATGATGGTTGAAGCGGAGGCGGTCTTGCAAAAAACAGGAAGGATGGTTGTCTCCTAGACGGGGACGACAGGCAGAGTTCTTCATCAAATCCCTCACCGGAGTTTCTTTCTTAGGCGCAACTTCTTTATACATTTTTATTGATTGAGCGTATCATTTGGTATACATTAATTTTAGGGTTTCTGAGTTCCGCCCTTTTGCGAAATCCTCCTTCTCAGGAGCCATAGGACTTCATAAAAGGATTCTGGATGATGAAAAAGGAAGGAAAAAGGCTCTTCGCCAAAACGGGATCCTCTAATCCCCTTGACCAGAAGATTTACGCTTACCTCACGGAGAAAATATCTGAGGGAGCTCTTTCTGGTGGCGACCGGGTGGTTGAGGCGGAGCTTCAGAAGGTGTTCAAGGTTAGCCGGACACCCATCCGGGAAGCCCTGCGCATCCTGACTTCGCGGGGCCTTTTACAAATGGTCCCGGGTAAGGGTGCCTCCATACGCCTGGTATCCTTTGAAGACATCAAGGAGATTTATCCCGTTCTGGCCAATCTGGAGGGTCTCGCTGCCAATATGGCCTCGGATCAAATCGTCGAAGAAACTCTTGCCGAAATGAAATCCTGCCTAGAACAAATGGAGAGCCTGAATCAGGCGGGGGAAAAGCGACCCTATATCGAGTACCATTACCGCTTTCACGAGCTTTACATCCAGAGCTGCCAAAACCAGCATCTCATTCAGATCATCATGGACCTGCGCCGGCAGGTCCACCTCTACCGTCTATCCCACCTCTATATTCCCATGGCCCATAGTTACTCCATGACCATCCACGAAAAAATCCTCCGTCTCCTCCGGGAAAAAAACAAAAAGGAGGTTGAAGAACTGGTCAAGGAGCACATGCTCATAGCCATGGACCGCTTCCTCAGTTCAAAGCCTGGGACCCAGGGTCAAGACTAAATCCGACCCGGCGAAACCGATCTCCCGATCGCCTATTTCCCCCCTGGCCTCTTCTCACCGCAAAGGCGGGCCAGGATGACCCCGGCGGCATAATCAACTCCCTGTTCATAGTCCATGGAAAGAAGGGTACGGTAAACCCGTTTGGCTATGGCTGAAGATTCAGGGTCTCCCGAAACCAGCAAGCGAGCCAGATCGCCGACTCTTGAGGAGACCCGATCTTCCCCCAGCACTTGCGAGACCAGGCCCAGAGCCTGGGCCTGTGCGGCTTCCAGAATCTCCCCGGTCATCATCAACTCCAACGCCCGCCCGTGGACCCGGTGAGCCAAGGGAACGAGGGCCAGGGCGGGCAAGAATCCGAGTTTCATCTCCGGCAGTCCGAAGCGCGCACCGGCGGAGGCAATGATCCAGTCGCACCCCAAAGCCAGGGCCATTCCCCCTCCAAGAGCATTTCCGTGAACCTCGGCGATCAAAAATTTTGAGGTCTTCCAGAGGGCTTTGTACATATCCGCAATCGCTTTGAGATGTTGGCGGATCTTTTCGGCCCCTTGATCCGGCTGGAGTTGGCGAAAATCCGAGCCCGAGCAGAAGGAACCTCCGGCGCCCGAGAAGATGACCACCCGGAGGGCGGGAGAATTTTCCCGGCTTTCCAGGTGGAAGGTAATCTCATCCATCATGGATATGGTCAGGGCATTTCGCACCCGGGGCCGGTTGAGCACGATCTTTAAAATTCCCCCTTCCTCTTCCGTCATAATATCCTTCTCTGTCATGGGGCTTCCTCTCTCTGCCCAAAAAATGTATACACCCTGTGCAGGCCTTTCCGTAATTATCGTTGACAATATACCCTATATTCAGTATACAGAAAACACGAATTCCAGGGTAGCCATTCGAACCCATCCGTTTTTGGCCCTAACGAGGGATCTTGAATCCCGATTCCGAAAAGCAGGGAGAAGGAATTTGGGGCGATTGGGCTGGAGAAAACCGGACTATAAAAGCGGGATATTCTTTCTCCTCCTGGGGCTTTGGGTCTGTTATTTCTCCTGGAAGCTCGGGCTCGGCAGTCCGGCCAAACCCGGGCCGGGGTTCATGCCTTTCCTGGCCGGGCTCCTCATGGCGTTTCTTTCTTTCCTGTTGGTGATTCAGGTTCTCTTCAGCTGGACTGCTTCCACTTGGGCGACGGGGGTCCAGTGGAAAAATACTCTTCTTGTCCTGGCGTCCATGGCGGCCTATGGATTCTTACTGGACAAGATCGGGTTTGTCCTGGTGACTTTGGGCTTCGTAATCCTCCTGATGAAAGTCATCGAACCGCAGAGCTGGAAGAGGGCCGTCCTGGGAGGGATCATTTCTTCTATGGCCTCCTACCTCTTGTTTGAAACCCTGCTGAAGAGCCAGCTTCCCCGGTCTTTCCTGGGGTTTTTCTGAGGGAAGCATGGATTATTATTCTCTGATCCTCCAGGGTTTTTCGATTGTCTTCCAACCGACCAATCTCTTTCTCTGCTTCTTCGGCTGCCTGATGGGGACTCTGGTAGGAGTCCTCCCGGGGTTAGGTCCCACTGCGGCCATCGCCCTTCTCCTTCCCACGACCTTCCATTTTGCTCCGGTCTCGGCCATCATCACCCTCTCCGGCATTTATTACGGCGCCATGTACGGGGGTTCGACCACCTCGATTCTGGTGAACATTCCGGGAGAAGCCGCGTCGGTCATCACCACCCTCGACGGATACCAGATGGCCCTCGATGGACGGGCCGGGCCGGCCCTGGGTATTGCCGCCTTCGGGTCTTACATCGCCGGAACGTTGAGCATCGTGGGGCTCATGTTTCTTGCCCCCCTCCTGGCCCGAGGCGCCCTGGCCTTCGGTCCCCCGGAATATTTTTCTCTAATGTGCATGGGCCTCACGATCCTTATCTATCTGGCCAGCGGGTCCATGATCAAAGCCCTGATGATGGCCGCGCTGGGTTTGATCATCGGCTGCATCGGGGCAGACATGTTGACCAACGTTCATCGCTTTACCCTGGGCATTCCCGAGTTGGTGGACGGAGTGGGACTCATTCCCCTGGTCATGGGTCTCTTCGGAATCTCCGAGGTCCTGCTCAACATTGAGATTCAGGTCAGGCAGGAAATCCTCAAGGGGAAGATCAAGAACCTCCTGCCCAATCTTCAGGAGTGGAAAGACAGCGCGATGCCGATCCTCCGCGGCTCCCTCTTGGGGTTCCTCCTGGGTATCCTCCCCGGGTCCGGCCCGGCCATCGCTTCTTTTGTATCCTACGCAGTCGAGAAGCGGGTTTCCCGCCACCCCGAAAATTTCGGCCGGGGGGCGATTGAAGGGGTCGCCGGGCCGGAATCAGCCAACAATGCGGCCACGGGCGGGTCTTTCATCCCCTTGTTCAGTCTCGGAATTCCTTCGAATTCGGTCATGGCCATTCTTCTGGGCGCCTTGATGATTCATGGAGTTATTCCCGGACCCAACCTGATGCAGCAGAGCCCGGACCTCTTCTGGGGAGTGGTGGCCAGCATGTATGTGGGAAATATCATG
>DASPRR010000520.1:0-2437 GCA_035624375.1 Thermodesulfobacteriota bacterium
CCCTTGAATCCCAATGCTCTGGATAGCCGGGAAACGGTGGCTAGGCTCACCTTTCCCTGTCGCGCTAAATCTCCGATTTTGAGGAAGACCGCCTCTTCCTCATGGGCCAACACATACTCCAGGAGTTTGCGCTGGGCCTGGCTCAGTTGGTTTCCTCGCCCTTTTATTTCCCGATGCAGGAGAATCATAGCTGAAAGTATTTTTTCTCAAAGAGTGGAAAGTGAAAATTTTATATCCTGAGGGAGGGAAAATGTCAACAAAAATCGAAGAGTGTGTTCATGATTCGATTCCTTCGCGGCGGCGGCTGGGCTAAAGGTGACCGGTTCGCCCCCCAGATAGGCAGTCTGCCGCTGCGGTTGCAAATTCGGAGGGGGCATATTATGCTCAGAGGAAAAAAAGGAAGGTCTGAGGATGCGGCTTACCTGAAGGAGGCAGAATGAAACCGGGGATAGGGTTCATCGGGCTGGGAACGATGGGAAAGGGGATGGCCTTTAACCTGATCAAGGCCGGGTTCCCTTTGAAATTCTTCGCGCGGAAGAAAGCGGTCATAGAAGAAACCATCCGCCAGGGAGGGCAGATGATTCCTTCCCCCCGAGACCTGGCATTGCAGGTGACCTGGATGTTCCTGTGCCTTCCGGGCACCGAGACGGTGGAAGAGGTGCTCTTCGGCCGGGAGGGGATCGCCGAGGTGATGAAAAGCGGGCAGGTCCTTGTCGACTGCAGTACGATCCACCCCCTGGCGGCTCGCAGGATTCACCGGACCTTACAGGAGCGGGAAATCCCTTTCCTGGATGCGCCCATTTCCGGCATGGAGGCTCGGGCCAAAGCGGGGACTCTAACCATCATGGTGGGAGGGGAGAAATTGGCCTTCGAGGAGGTGCGGCCGGCTCTGGAGGCCATGGGAAACACGATTCTCTACCTGGGGGCTTCCGGGAACGGGCAGATCATGAAGATGATCAACAATGTCCTCTTCGACATCCACTGCGCGGCCCTCGCCGAAATCCTCCCCATGGCGGTGAAAATAGGCCTAGACCCGGAGCAGGTGGTCACCGTGGCCCGGAAAGGGACCGGCCAGTCTTTTGCCCTGGACAACTTCGGTCCATTAATCCTAGAGGGAAATTTCGGCCCCGGCTACCCGCTGGCCGACGCCTACAAAGACATGGTCCATGCTGTGGAGATCAGCAGCGCCCACCGCATTCCCCTCCCGGTGACCGCAGCCACCATGGCCACCTACCAGATGGCCCTAGACGAGGGCCTGGGAAGGGAGAACAAGGGAGCCATGATCAAGGTGTGGGAAAAAGTCCTGGCGGTGCAGGTAAGAAGGAAGGCGTGAAAAAGTCGAATAGTCGGGTACGTTCCTAGGTGAATAGATTCATCGCTATTCACCAGCAACCCTGAACTGGAGATTCAGAAAAAAATTAGCTGATCCGACCCTCTGACTATTCGACTACCCGAACATAAACTCCACTTTGCCGTGCTGGGCCTCTTTGGCGATCTTGAAGCCCTCTTCGAATTTCTCGGGGGGGAACTTATGAGTGGCCACCTTCTCCAGGTTGATTTTGCTGGAAGTAACTAAGTTTATCACCTGATGCCAGGTTTCGTACATCTCCCTCCCGGTGATCCCGAAGAGCTTGGCCTCCTTGTACATGATATTGGTGGGAATTTCCAATTGGATCGGCTTGGCGGCCACGCCGATGATCACAAATGTCCCGGCCTTCCGCAGAATCTTTAAACCCTGATCGTAGGCCTGTTGGGCCCCGGAAATTTCCAATACCATGTCCACGCCGATCCCCCGGGTCTCTTCCAGGATGACTTTTTCCAAGGGGTCCTTCCCCGCCTGAAAGACCTTGGTCGCTCCGAAGGAAAGCGCCATTTTCAGACGGTTTGCACTCACGTCCGCGGCATATACGCGGAAAGCCCCGTAGGAGAGGGCCGCCTGGATGGCAAACAGCCCAATAGGCCCACAGCCAAAGATGGCCAAGGTTTTTCCGGAGACATTTCCCTTGGAAAGCCCATGGACCGCCACCCCGCAGGGTTCCATCATGGCGGCAGAGGACCAGGAAATTTCATCGGGAATCTTCACTGCGCAGGGTTCGGGGAGAGAAGTGTACTCGGAAAATATGCCGTGGCTATGAACCCCGTAGACTTTCATGTACTGGCAGATATGGCGCTGGCCGGTCAGGCAGAAGTAGCAGTTGTCGCAGGGGATATGAGTTTCCCCGGCCACGTGATCCCCGGGTTTCAAGGTGTGTATCTCTCTCCCGACTTCCACCACCTCTCCAGCGAATTCATGCCCCAGAATCTGCGGAAGTTTGGGGACCACTGATTGGGCCCACGGATCCCACTCAAAAATGTGGACGTCGGAGCCGCAGATCGCTCCCACCTTCACCCGGATTAAAACGTCCCGGGGACCCGGCTTAGGAATATCCAAATCCTT
>DASPRR010000524.1:0-3599 GCA_035624375.1 Thermodesulfobacteriota bacterium
TCCCTCCTCCGCCGGCTGTGGGAGGTCTCCTCCGGGCAGAAGAGCCCCTTCAGGTAACAACGGCCGATTTTGCCGGCCAGGGAGGGGGGGAAATCTTCTTCGAAATAGCTGTCGGTCACCACAATTAGGGATTTGACCTCAGGGAGATACCGGACCGGGTCCACGAACCGGGTCAGGTCCAGGTCTCGGACCGAGGCCCGCTGGCCCAGTCCTCGGCCCCAGGCGTACATCTCCGGCCGGCTGGCAATTTCTTCCGCATAGAGAGTAAATGGTTCGGGCGTAGTCACGCCGACAGCTACGAAACCCAACTCGAGGGCTTTCTCTTTTATGAGTTGAGTCAGGGACATAAAACAACTACCTCCCAGAGCAAAGAAACCGGGGCATGGCGTAAACTGCTCTTTTTCTTTGCTCTTTGCGCTCCGCGTTTTTCAGGGCTTCAGCACGTACCTCTGCTCCGCCTTCGGTACATACCATTTGTCCATGTTGTAGGAAATCCCCGCCGGTGCCGGCTCCACGCCATGAAATCTGGCGTGGAGAATGGGCAGGGCATTGGGGACGAACAGAAAAGTGTAGGGTTGGTCCTCGGCCAGGATTTCCTGGATCCGGTCATAACAGGCCTTGCGAATTTTGTAGTCGAAGGTATATCTTCCCTTCTCCAGAAGGGAATCTACCTCGGGGTTCTTGTAGGAGATAAAATTCAACTCTTTCTGGCCCACCTTGCTGGAGTGCCAGATGTCATAGATGTCCGGGTCCTGCCCCAGGGTCCACCCCAGAATGACAGCCTCAAAATTCTTCTTGTCAATGAAGTCGTTGATGAAGGCTGCCCATTCCACCGTCCGGATCTTCACCTTGATCCCCGCCGCGGCCAGCCGTCGCTGGATGATCTCCGCACACCGAGCCCGGGATTCATTTCCTTGGTTGGTCAGGATGGTGAATTCGAAGGGTTTGCCATCCTTTTCCAGGACTCCCTCATTCCCTGAGTTCTTCCACCCGGCTTCAGCCAGAAGCTTCTTCGCTTTCTCCACATCGTAAGGATACTCTTTGACCCTGGGGTTATACCATTGGGTATCGGGCTTGTAGGGGCCGGTGGCGATGAGCCCCAGGCCTAATAGGACTCCTTCAATGATCTCTTTCTTGTCAATGGCATGGGTAATGGCCTGACGCACCCGCCGGTCCTGAAATTTCCAGTCCTTGAGGTTGTATCCCAGGTAGGTGTAGCCGAACGAGAGGTATTGATATTTGCGGAAGTCTCGTCGCATTCTTGGGCTTTCCGTCTGGCGCTTGTATTGGAGGGGGGTGAGACCCATAAAATCGATTCCCCCGGCCTGCATCTCCAGGAACATGGTAGCCGGGTCAGGAATAATTCGGTACACAAAACCATCGATGTAGGGACGGCCTTCAAAATAACCGGGGTTGGCCTCCAGCACGATCTTTTCGCCCGTCTTCCACTCCTTGAACTTATACGGCCCGGTACCGACCGGTTTGCGGCTGAAAGGGGTGGTGTTGATGTCCTGTCCTTCCAGGAGGTGTTTCGGGAGCACAACCAATGGGCCCCAGCTGGCGAGTCCCGGAGCAAAAGCTCGTTGATAGGTAACCTGGAAGGTGTGGGAATCGATCAGCCTGGCTTCTTTGACTTCCCGGTAATCTCCGGAGTAAGCCGTCCGGGTGTTGGGGTTGATGATCGTCTGGTAGCCGAATCGAATATCTTCGGCAGTGAACTCCTTGCCGTCCTGCCATTTCACCCCTCGGCGCAGCTTGAAGGTGATGGTCAGCCCGTCCGGGGAAACCTCCCAGGATTCTGCCAGGTCTCCCACCAGGTTCAGGTCTTTATCGTACTTCACCAAACCATTAAAGATCAGACCGGCAATTCCATGGGAGGAGCTGTCCGAAGCCAACATGGGGATCAGATTGCTGGCGTCCCCGATCGACCCCTGGATCAAAAGGTCCCCAAAGGCCGGCAATGCTTTTTCGGGCAAGCTCGGCTCTTTTTCAGAAGAGGGACCTTCCCCCTTCTCCGGACCGCAGCCCAGGGAAAAAGTCAGCAAAAGAAAAAAAATGGAACACCTGATTCCAAATTTCATAAGACGGAGCAGCCGAAAGCGGAAGGATTGTGGAACAAAATCCGAAAGTATCCGGTTTTATTTTCTTTTTTGGCTTGAGAGGAACAAGTCGGAGCCCTCTTTAAAAGGTACCCTACCCCCCCCTCTATTTCAAGACAAAAAGATTCGGGCTAAAAAATCTTGTAAAAGGCTCGATAATTTGATAGGAAGATGAAGTCCGGGAAAGAACCCCGCCGGACCTTCAGGGGAGTGAGAGCTTTGTTGGAAGAAATTCCGCGAAAGATCAAAATTGTCGTCAATCCAAACGCCGGGGGGGGCAAAGGTCGAAGAATCTTCCCTTTGCTCCGGCAAAAACTTCTGGACCGGAGGGTGTCTTTCCATCTCCAATTTGCGGAGAGCGCGGATCACGTCACTCATCTATGCCGCCAGGCCCTCGGAGAAGGATACAACTACATCATCTCCTGCGGGGGGGACGGTACTCATCACCAGGCCCTCAAAGCCTTGGCGGGCAGCCGGTATATCCTGGGTTTTATCCCCGCAGGAACCGGGAATGATTTCCCTGCCAACCTGGGGATCCCGGAGGACCTGGATTCTGCCTGCGACCTTCTCCTGAAAGGCAAGGTCCGGAAGATCGATGTGATTCAGGTCAACGACGGAGAATATATGGCCGGGGTGGGGGGTATCGGGTTTGATTCGGAGGTCAACGCCATCGCCAATCGGATCAGTCGTTTCGTGGGAGGCCGGACGGCCTACGTTCTGCCCGTATTGATCAAAACGCTCACCTACCGCCCGAAGGAAATCTCTCTGCACATGGATGATGAGCAAACCCAGGGGAGGGCGCTCATGGTTGCTTTCGGCAATATCAAAAGCTATGGGAAGGGCATGCAGATAACCCCCCTGGCCGAACCCGATGACGGGCTCCTGGATATCTGCTGGGTCGACCCGGTGAACACCTTCCGCCTCTACCGGTTTTTCCCCACGGTCTTCAGGGGGGAGCATATCGAAATGCCGGAAGTGCATTACTACCGGGCCACAACCGTTCAAGTGGAGACCTCGGTTCCCATGGATCTCTATGGAGACGGAGAGTACATTTGCAAAACCCCCTTCACCCTTCGTGTTCTTCCCCAGTCCCTGCGGGTGTTGGTTCCTTAAAAGCAGGATACAGGAGTCAGGGATCGGGATTCGGGAGAAAGATTTAGATATTATCAAGGTAATATTCCATTTTCCATTTTGCATTGCGCATCCTGAATCCCGGGGCCTATTGCTATGTCTTCCCGTCCAATTTATACCGTCTCCCAGCTGACCGGGGAAATCAAAACCCTCCTGGAAAAGAACTTTGAAAACATCTGGGTGGAGGGGGAAATTTCCAACTTCCGGCATCCAACCTCGGGTCATCTGTACTTCACCCTGAAGGATGAGTCATGCCAGCTGCGAGCGGTCATGTTCCGGATGCAGAACCGGCTGTTGAAATTCGATCCGGAAGACGGCCTCCAGATTGTATGCTATGGAAGGCTGACCGTTTATGATCCCCGGGGCGAG
>DASPRR010000634.1:0-4504 GCA_035624375.1 Thermodesulfobacteriota bacterium
TTATATCAATGACGCCCTTTTGCAAGGGGACATTAAAACCACCCTGAGCCAAACCGGCATCCTCTTCCTATTGAGACAAGAGGACGGACAGAGCATGACCCAACTGAGCAATGCTCTTGACATTGACAACTCCACCCTGACCGGCCTCATTGATCGAATGGAGCGATCCGGCTATGTGAGCCGAAGGCCGGGTGATTCGGACCGGCGAGCATTCCGCATTTGCAGCACCCCTCAGGGGCTGGAAGAAAGCAACCGGGCCAAACCTCTGATCAGAAAGATCAACGAGGAGATCAAGTCGGGGTTTTCCCAGGAGGAAATCGAAACCTTCAAACGCGTCCTGACTGGCCTTCTCGAAAAATTCGGTAAATCGAGGGCGAGAAGAACAAGGAGGCAAAAAGGGGAACACCGCTGAATTGGCGGGATAAGGGTAGTAATGCATAACCAAGGACAGGAACTGCAGAACAAGTTCCGCGGAATTGCTCTATCAATGGATGACTTTTTAGGATCCCCAGCCCTCGGAAGTGTTCGGAAGAGGGAAGCAAGGTATCGAACACGTGTTCCACGCTGAGTTGAAGGACTCAGCCAGGAGCCCCTGTGCAGATGGTCCCCTATCTCTTATGTCTATTCGCCTCTGCGATTGACTAAATGGCCCACCCAGGTTCAGTTGAAGAGCCGAAGGCCCTCGAAAGAATTGTAAGGAGCCTTGTTTGGAACCCTTCCTTCGTGCTATAAATGCTTACCAGCCAATGAAAGGAGACCGAGAAAAATGGCGGTTATTGTGCCCTTTCGGGGGGTCAGCTACAATCCCAAAAAGATCGATGACTTGAGCAAGGTGGTGGCGCCTCCCTACGATGTGATCTCTCCGCAGGAGCAGGACGCTCTCTATCAACGGCATCCTCAGAATGTTGTTCGTTTGATCCTGAACAAGGAAACGCCGCAGGATCATCCGAAAGACAACCGTTATACCCGTTCGGCTGCCCTTTACCGAGGCTGGCAGAAGGCAGGAGTCCTGGTCCGGGCCTCCAGGCCCCAATTCTATTTTTTGCAGGAAGAATTCAGCCCTTCCATTCTTCCTGCCGGCCAAACGGTCTCCATCTCCGGGACTATCGTTCGCCAGGGCTTCATCGGGCTGATCCAATTGGAAGAATACAGCGCCAAAGTCGTTCTGCCCCACGAAAAGACCCAGACGAAGCCGCGGGCCGATCGGCTGGCCCTGATGGAGGCTTGCCAGGCCAATTTCAGCCAGATTTATTCCCTGTATTGCGACGAAAAAGGAGTCATGGGGCCAATCTATAAGCAAGCTTTCTCCTCCGGTCCCCCTGTTTTCGACGTGACCGACACTGAAGGAGTCCGCCGGAAACTCTGGATGATCGGCGAACCGGGAATCCTTAAGCAGGTCGGGGAGAATATGAAGTCCAAAGAGATTTACATTGCCGACGGGCACCATCGCTATGAAACGGCTCTGGCCTACCGCGAAAAGCAGCGGCAGAAGTTTCCGAAGAGTACGGGCCGGGAGACTTACAACTTCACCATGATGTACTTTGCAGCCATGGAAGACCCGGGAGTCTTCATTCTTCCAACCCACCGGGTGGTGAGCAACCTGGAGAATTTCGAAGCTTCTTCTTTTTTGGATAAGCTACGGCCCGACTTCATGATAGAAGCCTTCGAATTCCAAGAAGGGAACGATAAAGCAGTCCGGGACCGGCTCCTGCAGCAACTCGCCTTTCGCCCGGAAAAGGAACGCGTCCTGGGAATGCTGTTGAAGGGCCTAAAAAAATACTACCTCCTTACCCTGAAAGACAATCGCACCATCAAACTGGTGGAACCGGGCATCGCCCCTTCGCTGGAGGCCTTGGACGTGAACCTTCTCCACATTCCCATCCTGAAGAAACGTTTGAACATCGGTGCGCAGGATTTGGCGGCCAGCAAGAAGGTAATCTATTTCAAGGACCCGGGGGATGCGGCCGCGGCGGTGCAATCGGGAGACGGGCAGATCGCCTTCTTCCTTAACCCCACTCGAACCTATCAGGTACGGGACGTGTCCCTGGCCGGAGAGACCATGCCCTCCAAATCCACCTTCTTCTATCCCAAACTGCTGAGCGGGCTGGTCATCAATCCTTTGGACCCCCATGAAGAGATTGCCGTGCAATGAATCGGAAGAAGCCCTCGACACCCTCTTCGGGGGCCGGCTCAAGGTCCTCCAGAAGAAGCGGGGCTACCGTTTCTCCATCGATGCCCTGCTTCTCGCGCATTTTGCCGAACCAGACCCGGACGATCGGATCATTGATTTAGGGACCGGCTGCGGGATCGTTCCCCTGATTCTCTTCTTCCGGAAGAAATCAAAAAAGATCACGGGCGTTGAGGTCCAACCCTCCCTGGCTGATCTGGCCCGCAGGAACGCGGTTCTGAACCGGTGCTCCTCCCGATTCCAGGTCTGGGAAGATGACCTGCGGAAGCTGGACCAAAGAGTAAAGAGAGAAAGCTTCGACCTGGTTTTAACAAACCCTCCTTACCGTAGAGTCGGGTCCGGCCGGGTGAACCCCCACACGGAAAAAGCCATTGCGCGCCACGAAATTCAGGCAACCTTGGAAGAAGTGCTGCAGGCCACTCATTATTTATTAAAAGACAAGGGGCGCCTGGTGATGATCTATCCTGCCTCCCGGGTCGCTGACTTAATGAGAGGGCTGAGCAAATGTCACCTGGAACCCAAGCGCGTCCAGTTCGTGCATTCCCATGAAAATGACGAGGCGCGGCTTGTTTTGGTGGAAGCCCACAAAGAAGGCCATGCCCAAGTGAAAATCCTTCCTCCCTTCTATCTCTTCGAACCTTCGGGGGACTATACTCCTGCTGCCCGGGAACTCTTTGAATGATTGTGGAGTTGATTAAGGATGATAGAGGGCGGATTGAGGAGGAAGGACGATAGTTATTTGAAATTTCCTGCCAGATATCGGATAATTCAGATGTTCATGAGCTTCTTGCCAATGTCGCCCTTTCCGTCATTTCGGCGTAAGCCGGGATCCAGGATTCTTTGAAAATCCTGGATCCCGGGTCGCGTTTCGCTTGTCCGGAATGACGACTTCTTGTTTCCGGCAAGAGTTTCGCAAGAAGCTTTATTTATGCAGGTTGAAAAAAGGGACACCATCCTTGTTTATCCCCCTTAAAGACGACAATCCCACCTTGACCTTTCCTATCGTCACCATCGGGCTTATTCTGGCCAATGGATGGGTCTTTTTTCACCAGATTTCGCTGGATGTAGTCGAAAGCCAAAGGTTCATCTTCCAGTGGGGGGCGATTCCGTACCAGATCGTTACGGGGGAGTCTCTTTACGGACCCTCCAGGATTTCCGTTTATCTCACCCTATTTTCCTCCATGTTTCTCCATGGTGGATTCCTTCACCTCTTCGGTAATATGCTTTATCTTTGGATCTTCGGCAACAACATCGAAGACACCCTGGGCCATTTCCGTTTCCTCATTTTCTACCTGGTCTGCGGTCTTTCTGCTGCCCTCGCCCAGGTCCTCTCCAGCCCAAGCTCAACCGTGCCTATGATCGGCGCCAGCGGGGCGGTGGCCGGAATCTTGGGAGCCTACCTCCTCCTTTTCCCCGGAGCCCGGATTCTTACCCTCTTCTTCATCTTTATCATCATAAAATTCATCCGCCTTCCAGCGATCATCGTGCTGGGCTTCTGGTTCTTCCTGCAGCTTATGGGAGTTATGGGGGGGGCCATTTCCAATGTGGCCTTCTTTGCCCATATTGGGGGATTCGTCGTAGGGCTGGTCCTGATCAAAATCTTCCAGCCCCGTTGGGGCAAACGAAGGCGCAAGTATTGAATTTTTTTACCATAGAGGCACAGAGAAAACAGAGTTAGAATTAATTGGGGGATCAATAAAATTTCAAATACAAAGCCTGAATTTTCAGGCAAATATTAATGAATCAAATTCCGTTACGCACAATTATATTTCAGAAATAGCTCAATACGGGCCATTCAGAAATTTGGATGTTTTAAAGATTTGATTTTGGC
This sequence comes from Thermodesulfobacteriota bacterium, assembly GCA_035624375.1. Classification (GTDB taxonomy): domain Bacteria; phylum Desulfobacterota; class SM23-61; order SM23-61; family SM23-61; genus SM23-61. Next base: position 4,020 of record DASPRR010000634.1, read on the forward strand.
TTCTCTGTGTTCTCTGTGTCCCTGTAGTGAATATTTCTTATGCCTGACGAGATCATTTACGGAATTAATCCGATCCTCGAAGCTTTGCGGTCTGAACGGCAGGGTCTGAACAAGATCCTCCTGGCTGAAGGGAAGGAGGGCGGACCCATACGTCTGCTTCGCCAGCTGGCCCGAGAGAAGGGGATTCCGGTTCAGGTTTCACCCAAAGAGGCCCTTGACCGGCTGGCCGGGAGCGGACACCACCAGGGGATTCTGGGCTTTACGGCCGCGTCATCTTATTCCACGTGGGAGGATTTACTTGACAGGGTTCGGTCAGCTCAGGGGAAGGCCATTGTCCTGGTCCTAGATAGTATCGAAGACCCGCAGAACCTCGGGTCTCTAATCCGGACCGCCGAGGCCTGTGGGGTCAAGGGAGTCATTCTCCCCAAAGACCGCGCCGCGGGCATTACTCCGGCAGTAGTCAAAGCTTCTGCCGGGGCTGTAGC
>DASPRR010000641.1:0-2251 GCA_035624375.1 Thermodesulfobacteriota bacterium
GCAATACTTCTTCGTCTCCTGCTCCCTTCAGGACATGATCCGAATTCACCGCCTGAAAGAGCTTCCCCTGAACCGGCTCCACGAGACCTTTGCCGTGCAGTTAAACGACACCCACCCATCCATCGCCGTGGCCGAACTGATGAGGCTGCTGGTCGACGAGCATTTCCTAGACTGGGAGGAAGCCTGGGCGATCACCCGGAAAACTTTCGCCTATACCAATCACACCCTTCTTCCGGAGGCCCTGGAGAAATGGCCCCTGCCTCTCTTTCGGGAAATGCTGCCTAGGCATCTGGAAATCATTTATGAAATAAATCGGCGGTTCTTGGAGGAGGTCCGACAGAAATATCCGGGGGACGATCGGAAAGCGGCCCGCCTCTCCATTATCGACGAAACTCACGATAAGTACGTGCGGATGGCTCACCTGGCCAGCGTGGGAAGTCACGCCATCAACGGGGTTGCCGCCCTGCACACCGAATTGCTCAAACAGACGGTCCTGCGCGATTTCTATGAGCTCTATCCAGACAATTTTCACAACGTTACGAATGGCGTCACCCCGCGGCGGTGGGTCGCCTTGAGTAACCCGAGGCTGGCCGAATTGATCACCCGGAGGATTGGGGATCGTTGGGTCCGCCATGCCGAAGACCTGAGGAAACTCGAACTCTTTGCCGACGAACCGGAATTCCAGAAGGAGTGGCAACGGGTCAAACTGGAGAATAAACGCAGGCTCGCCGGCCTCATTAAAGATCAAACCAATATTGTCGTCGATCCCGGTTCGCTTTTCGACATCCTGGTCAAGCGGCTCCACGAGTATAAACGCCAGCATCTGTGCGCCCTCCACGCCATCACCCTGTATAACCGCCTAAAGAAAAACCCCAAAGAGGACATCCCCCCACGCACGGTCATCTTTGCGGGGAAAGCGGCTCCCGGATACTTCATGGCCAAGTTGATCATCAAGCTGATCAACTCGGCGGCGGAGGTGATCAACAAAGACCCGGATGTGGCGGACCGCCTGAAGGTGATCTTCTTTCCCAACTTCAATGTAAAAAACGCCCTGCCCATCTATCCGGCTGCCGATCTTTCCGAGCAGATTTCCACCGCCGGAAAAGAGGCCTCGGGGACGGGGAACATGAAATTTTCCATGAACGGAGCCCTGACGATCGGGACCCTCGACGGTGCGAATGTTGAGATCCGCGAGGAGGTGGGGGCGGAAAACTTCTTCCTCTTCGGCTTGACGGCCAGGGAGGTCGCGAACCTGAAATCGAAAGGCTACAACCCCGGGGAATACTTCCATTCCAACCCTGAGCTTCGGGAAGCCATCGACCAGGTCCGTTCGGGGTTCTTCTCCAAGGGGGACAAAAACCTTTTCCTCCCCCTGGTAGATTTCCTGATCTCCCGCGATGAATACCTGCTTTTTGCAGACTATGCTTCTTACCTCGATTGCCAGGAACGGGTAGGCCGGGCCTATCAGGATCAAAAGAACTGGACGAAGATGTCGATCTTGAACGTCGCCCGTATGGGAAAGTTTTCTTCAGACCGGTCGATCCGGGAATATGCGGAAAAGATTTGGAAGGCGAAGGCGCTCGGTGCGGTTGAGGAGTGATATGGGGGAGGAGAACTTTCTTGACTGGCGGGGATATCGATACTCAATCTCCCCCTCATCCTACCCTCTCCCGCGAGGGGAGAGGGTAAACTTTTTGAAATAGAATAGAATTTCCCTCCCCCTTGATGGGGGAGGGCGAGGGTGGGGGTGTTTCAGGGGATTTTTTGAGAGCTTCAGAGGGTTGAAAGGGGATTTCTGGCAGGGCTGTGGTGCTGAAGAAATCTTTGGCTACCGGAGATGGGGGCCTTTGAGAATGGCAACTTCGGAGCGATCCGGCGAGACTAGGCGCAACGGCGTGTCCCGAATCTTCGGCGGGAGAAGTTTTCCCCTCGGGGCCACGGTCTATCCCGATGGGATAAACTTCAGCGTCTTTTCAAGGGGCGCTGACGCCATCGAATTGCTCCTTTTCGATAGGAATGATGATGCAGAAGCGTCGCGAATCATTCCGCTCGACCCGAAGAAGAACCGGACCTACCACTACTGGCATGTCTTTGTTCCCAACCTCGGACCAGGCGAGATTTACGGGTACCGGGCGAACGGACCGCACGATCCTTCCAAAGGCCTTCTCTACGATCCCGAAAAGTTGCTTCTCGACCCTTATGGCCGGGCAGTAACGGTCCCCGACTGCTACCGACGAGCGGCGGCGAGCCA
>DASPRR010000527.1:0-3621 GCA_035624375.1 Thermodesulfobacteriota bacterium
AAGCACGTCTTCATCGATGTCGAAACGGCTGCTATGGAAGGGATTGACGATCCCCTTTGCTTCGTTGCGGCATCCCAGCCGGAAGAAGGACCCAGGCACCTTCTCCAGGTAGTAAGCGAAATCCTCCCCTCCCATGGAGGGGCGGATGAACTCCACGTTCTCCTTGCCGATCCCTTTTCCACAGGCCGCCGCCACCAGGCGCGACATTTCTGGGTCATTCACCAGCGCGGGGTATCCGTATTGAAAATCGAAGTGGAAATCCACCCCGAAGGACTTGGCCACGCCTTGGGTCACCTGCTCCATCCTGGACTTTAGGTCTTCCCTGACCTTTTGATTCAAAGAACGCACTGTTCCCAGGATCTCCGCTTCATCGGGGATGATGTTGAAGGCCGTCCCCCCGCTTACCTTGCCGATGGTGATGACCGCGCTGTCCAAAGGATTGATGCTCCGGCTGACGATGGAGTGGACCTGGGTGATCAGATGCCCTGCCGCCAAAATGGGGTCCTTGGAAAGATGGGGATAGGCCCCGTGGGCTCCCCTGCCGATCATTCTAATGACAAAGCGGTCCGTGGCCGCAAGCCCTTCCCTTTCATGAATTCCCACTTTTCCAATCTTCAGGTCCGGAAATAGATGGGCGCCGAAGATCGCATCCACTTTGGGATTTTCCAATACCCCCTCTTCCGTCAAGACCCGCCCTCCCCCGCCCCCTTCTTCGGCGGGCTGGAAGACCCATTTGATATTTCCCTGAACCTGATTGCCCATGGATGAAAACAGCCGGGCCACTCCCAAAAGGATGGTCACGTGGGCATCGTGGCCGCAGGCGTGCATCTTTCCTTTCACTTTCGAACGATAAGGAACCTGATTGGCCTCTTCCATGGGCAGGGCGTCCATATCCGCCCGCAAAGCCACGGTCTTGCCCGGCTTGCCCCCTTTCAGCAGGCCGATGACCCCGGTCTTGGCCATCCCGGTCTTCACCTGGAGCCCGAATTTCCCGAGGTACCCGGCAACCAACTTGGAGGTCTCCACCTCCTCGAACCCCAGCTCGGGATTCATGTGAATGATTCGACGAGTTTCGATCAGCCAGTCTTTCATTTCCGCGATTTTCTCTCTCACCGTATTACTCATAACCACCCCTTATCCATGGTTTTATAAATTCCGTTTTCTCCGCCAAAACTTTTCCTTTTTATTAGGATATGTTAAAAAAAAGAAACTGTCATCCACCTTTTTGAAAAGAAGACCTGACTATGGGCAAAGGACCCTTATTGAAAATCTGCATGCTCTTCCTGCTGCTCCCAGCCCTCTTTGGCTTCGCCTATCTGGTCCTCATGCCGGATATTTCCCAGCTGAAGAAGAAGAATCCTCCCAAGACCGCCTTCATGGAATACCGGGAGAAAGAATGGAAGGAGAAGGGCCGGAGAGGTGAAATACGCCAGGTGTGGGTCCCCCTCTCCCAGATATCCCCCTTCTTGGTCAAGGCCGTCTTGATCGCCGAGGACGACAAGTTCTGGAGCCACGAGGGGTTTGATTATGAAGGGATCATGAAGGCCGTCGAAAGAGATTTGCAGGCTGGCAGATTGAAGTTTGGAGGCAGCACCATCACTCAGCAGCTGGCCAGGAATCTTTACCTCTCCCCCGGCAAGAGTTTTTGGCGCAAAGTCCGGGAAGCCCTGATTACCTGGAGAATGGAGCGGGTCCTTTCCAAAAAGCGGATCCTGGAGCTGTATTTGAATGCCGTCGAATGGGGCGACGGGATTTTCGGCGCCGAGGCCGCCTCCCGCCATTACTTTGGAAAGCCCGCCTCCGAGCTTAGTCCCCGGGACGCGGCCCGCCTGGCCGTGGTCCTCCCCAGCCCGAGAAAATTAAACCCAGCGGGAAGTCAGCGATACGTGGAAAGCCAGGCGGAGGTGATCTACGACATCATGCAAAAACGGGGGACCTTACCGCCGGAATTCGAAACCGGGGCCGATGAACCGGGAAGAGAATCATTCTCCAGGTAGGCCCTCCCCTTCCTTACAGGGGAATCCCTCCGGAATTCCACTCCTTTGAATCCTCTTCATTTTTCACTCCAATCCCATGGCATGGACCTTGCTTTTTTAGGTATACGATGATCGGCAAAATTGATCCGCAAGATTTCCTCGGCCGTAACCCGTTTTCTACCCCGACAAATCAAAAACGGGATCGAGCTGATTTTCTTTCTTTCCTTGAAGAGAAAATGGGCGAGCCCATCGCCATGGAAAGGGTTGCCCTGCAAATCTTGAAGAAAACCGTTGACTTAGCTCTCTCGGGGGCAGAGACCGAAGAGCCCGGTCTTTTCCTTTCTTCACCCCTGATCTTCTCAAAGCCTTTGGTCTCCCATGATCCTTCCTCTTTCCCTGAACCCTCGGAACTTGAGGTTGAATCAAAAGCGTCAAATTATTTACCGATAGTCCAGGATTTTGAATCGATTATCCAAGAGGCCGGACAAAGGTACAGGGTCGACCCCTCGTTGATTCGGGCGGTCATACAGGCCGAGAGCGGGGGAAACCCGCTGGCCGTCTCCAGAGCGGGAGCTCGGGGGTTGATGCAACTAATGCCCGAAACCGCAGCAGAATTGGGAGTGACCAACCCTTTTGACCCGACTCAGAACATCATGGGCGGGACGAGTTATCTTAGCAGACTCTTGGACCGCTACCGGGGAGACGTGAAGCTGGCCCTGGCAGCCTACAACTGGGGAATGGGAAACCTGGAAAGGCACCCCGAAGCCATGCCCCGGGAAACGAAGAACTTCATCGCCGCCGTCGAAAAGAACCAGCGGAACCCTATCAAAGCTTAAAGACCGTATCTCCAAGAGCCCGCAAAGACCCCAGGAAAATAAAACCCTGCAATTCCAAATCTTAACCCAAATCCTTTTTGTAGACCCCCCCTCTTTCTTTTTCATCTAATCACAGCTACTTTTAGGCACTCTTAACGGAGGAGTTTAGGCTCGATTCATGTTTCGGGCCGATGAAATGATGTCTGTGAATTCCACAAATTTTACCCCTTTTCAGAAAATTCTTTCTCTATTTTCCGGCGTTCTTCTTCTCTCATTTCCCGCCTCAGCAGCTTCCCAACTTTAGATTTAGGAAGCATATCTCTAAAATCAATATACTGGGGAACCTTGTAGGGGGCTAGCCTTTCCTTGCAAAAGGCAATAAGGTCCTCTGCGCCCACTCCCCGGGCATCCTCTTTTAACACTACAGTGGCTTTTATGCGCTCCCCAACCATCGGGTCCGGAATCCCCACAACACAAGCCCCAATGACCGAAGAATGATTTTGCAGCACCGCTTCAATCTCCGATGCGGAAACTCGATAGCCGCTATATTTTATGATATCCGCTGTCCTCTCTACAAAATGCAATTCCCCATTTCCATCCATCCGGACAAAGTCCCCCATTCTATACCATTTCTTCTCATCAACTTCCACGAACGATTTTTCCGTTTCCTTCTCATTATTTAAATAGGGAAGGATATAAGGGGAGGAGACGATCAATTCGCCGGCTTGGCCCGTATTCACCTCTTTTAGAGTTTCCGGGTCAACAATTTTAACTTTTCTTGAAGGGAACGGCTTCCCTAAGCTTGTTGCCGTTGCCTTGCCATCTTTAGA
>DASPRR010000649.1:0-2637 GCA_035624375.1 Thermodesulfobacteriota bacterium
GGTCTTTGGTGGAGTACATGAACATGAAGTTAGGCTTGATGAGGATGAAGAAATCCTCTTTTCTCTTCCCAGATTTCCGCCAGGCCGCATCGAGCTTCCGAAGGAATCCCGTCGCCTCCAGGACCTTGTCCAGAGCCCTGAATTTGTCCGGGTCTTTGAAGGAGGCTGCGGTTGCCACCCGGTCCGAGTTGATGCTCCCCAGGTTGAGGGTGTCCATGTCTTCTTCCAAGGCCAGGTAGAGGTCGCCCTTTTCATCCCGCAGGGAAACAACCCGCCGTTGGAATACCCCCGTCGGAAAATGATCGTTGTTGAGCTCCAGGATGTTCTCGTCTACCATCTGGAAGGATTTCCCCTCGGCGGGTTTGAAGACTTTTTCCCCCTGATCATCGATCTGCAGGTCCAGGGTGACCACGCGGCCGATCATCTTCCCGAGTTCCTGCTCGATCCGGTCGATGACCACGTCCTTCCGGTTTCCCCGCAGGACATCGGAGCGGACCTTGACGTAAAGAGTATTAGCCTCGGGAGACAGGGCGCAGAAATAGTTGTAATAAAGCTTCGGCCAGCGGATATTCGAGAAGAGCGCTACCTCCGCTTCCCCCGTCGTCTTTTGATTCACCAGAGTATATTCCCGGGAGCCGGCCGGGTCCTGGAGGCGGATCGTTCCCTGCTGCACCTTCACCCGGTGCGGGATCATGTGCCATCCGAGGTTCTCCAGCTGCGGAAGCCACTCCCTTATCTTTTCCCAAACCTCGTCGGGGATCAATTTCCGATGATCGGGGTTCATGGCGAAAGGAACGTCCACGGGGGCATATTTTTCGTAGTCGAACCGGATCTCCACCCGGGCTTGAATCTTGCGGAGGCCGGGAGGAAGGGAAGACTTGTGAAGCTCGCTCCGCGACAACTGGTACCCGTCCAGGATCTGGTAGAGAGGCCCCTCGTACCCGTAGTTCCCCTTCTCCACGTCTAGCCGCAGCCCTTCCGCCGTGCGGTCCGTCAGAGCGTAGCGGTCCCAGCCCCCGTCGGCCCGCCGGATGATCAGGCCTAGGTCCCAGAATACTTCCTCGTCCCCCCAGGGGAAGTCCTTGTCATGGATGCCCGAAAAGAAAAAGAACTCCTGCCCCCTTCCTCCGCCGGAAGCTAGCTCCCCGCGCAGGACCAGGTTTTCATAGTTGCTGTAATAAAAGGGGCTGACCTTCTTGAGGTAGGTGTCCCGGAGTTCGCCGTAGCAGAAGGAGAAGAACTGCGATACGGCCTTGATTTTCGCCAGCGGGTTATGGGTGCCCGTGACTTCAAAAGAAAACAGCATGGAGGGCAGGCTCCACATCTTGAAATGAAGGATTCCCGCCCCGTAAATAGGCCCGTCCTCTGAATTCCCCCGGTAAACCCGGGTGAAGAGCTTGGTCATGTCCTCCAGGACGTCGAATTTCGGGTCGTCGTAGATCTCCTTGTACCCGGAAAGGAAATATTCTTTTCCGTCGTCCCCGGTGAATCCGAAGGAATAGGTCATGTGCCGCTTGGCCGTGGCCGGGTCGGGCCGGAAGAGTCCGAAGACTCCGTCACGGATGGGAAGGTTCTTTCCCAGGGGCGGGTAGGAAACGGTGCCGGTCAATTGGGCTCTTCGCCCGGAGAGCTTGGTGAAATCCTCCACATCTTCTATGTGAACGGTTACATCAAAGGAAAGGGGAGTGTTGTGTTCTTCCCCCAGCTTTTCCCCCTGCTCAAAATTCACCTCCCCTTCGGTCAAATACCCGGACATCCTCTCCGAGAAGCGCAGGCCGACCTTCTTGCCTTCCTCTCTCGTCCCCGGCATGATACCCTCCTTTCTCAACAGCTCCGCCACTGGTCGGAGCCTTTAAGGAGAAAGAATAAAACCCGTTCTTCTGGCCATCATATACCCGGACGATTCCTCCTGCAACTCGCGGTTCCCTCCACCCCCGAGCGACTCAAATCCTTTCTCGCAACCCTGAAGGGGTTTTCTTTGAAGCTTGGCCCCGAGACAGGCATCATGGCAGCGGTTCCAATCCACATGAATACTTGACATGGGGCCACAGGTTACTGTATATTTTATGTAACAAACAAGTTACACAGGAGTGGAACTTTTATGAAAGCGAAGGCTCACTTGGTCCTTCCCCTAGATATATTGGAGGAGGTCGACCGAATCGCCGGCAAGAGGAAGAGAAGCCTTTTCATTGCCGCAGCCACCCGGGAGAAGCTGGAAAGGGAACGGTTTCTGAAAACCCTGGAGGAAACCAAAGGATCCTGGAGCGACAAGAATCATCCTGAACTGAGGACGATCAGGGACATGGAGCATTATGTCCGCGAGAAGAGGCGGTCTTACCGCCAACGGGCGAGAGGAATCTCTCATGAGTAGATTCCTTTTGGATTCCGATATCATCATCTGGCATTTGCGCGGCAGGCTGGAGGTCACGGAGATGCTCAGAGATTTGCAGCGGGCTGGATTGCCAGCATGTTCAGCCCTCTCCGTTCTCGAAGTTCAGTTAGGAGTCAAGAAAGGAGAGGAGGAAAAAACCGCACGATTCTTGGACTCTTTGAGAGTTTTCGACGTTACCCGGGAAATCGCTACCGTTGCGGCCCGGCTCATTCGCGAGGGTAAACCCAGGGGGATAACCCTGGATT
>DASPRR010000009.1:0-17790 GCA_035624375.1 Thermodesulfobacteriota bacterium
TCAATAGCTGGCCCGACAACGTCAGTCTGGACAAGGCTCGCCGGCTGCTCTGGCCGATCAAGCAGAAGTACGGCCGGAAGATTTCCTGGGCCGACCTCATGATCCTTGCGGGCAACGTCGCCCTGGAGTCGATGGGATTCAAAACGTTCGGTTTCGGAGGCGGTCGCGAGGACGTCTGGGAGCCGGATCAGGACGTCTATTGGGGCGCCGAGACGACCTGGCTGGGTGGCGACAAGCGCTATTCTGGAGAGCGGGACCTCGAAAATCCGCTTGCTGCCGTGCAGATGGGTCTAATTTACGTCAACCCGGAAGGCCCGAACGGCAACCCTGATCCGGTCGCCGCAGCGCGGGATATCCGCGAGACCTTTGCTCGTATGGCGATGAACGACGAGGAGACGGTTGCGCTCATCGCCGGCGGCCATACCTTCGGCAAGACCCACGGCGCCGGCCCTGCGTCCCATGTGGGGCCTGAGCCGGAAGCGGCCGGCATCGAGGAGCAGGGCCTGGGCTGGAAGAGCAGCTTTGGCAAGGGCAAAGGCGGCGACACGATCACCAGCGGCCTGGAAGTCACCTGGACCAACTCGCCAACGAAGTGGAGCAACAACTTCTTCCGGATCTTGTTCGGCTTCGAATGGGAACTGACGAAGAGCCCGGCTGGTGCGCACCAGTGGAAGCCGAAGGGTGGCGCAGGCGCCGGTACCGTGCCGGATGCGCACGACCCGTCAAAGCGTCACGGGCCAGCCATGCTGACCACTGACCTTTCCTTGAGGTTCGACCCCGCCTACGAAAAGATTTCAAGGCGCTTCTACGAGAACCCAGACCAGTTTGCAGACGCATTCGCCCGCGCGTGGTTCAAGCTGACGCACCGCGACATGGGCCCGCGCGCACGCTATCTCGGCCCGGAGGTTCCTGCCGAAGAGCTCATCTGGCAAGACCCCATCCCCGCGGTCAATCACAAGTTGATTGATAAGAAGGACATTGCCTCCCTCAAAGGCAGGATCCTTGCTTCAGGGCTGTCGATCTCGCAACTGGTGTCGACCGCCTGGGCGTCGGCGTCCACCTTCCGTGGCTCCGACAAGCGCGGCGGTGCGAACGGTGCCCGCATTCGTCTGGCGCCACAGAAGGATTGGGAAGTCAACCAGCCGGCTGAACTGGCGAAGGTGCTGAACACTCTTGAAGATATCCAGAGAAAGTTCAACAGAGCCGCTTCTCGCGGCAAGAAGGTATCGCTGGCTGACCTGATCGTTTTGGCTGGTTGTGCAGGCGTCGAGCAAGCTGCGAAGAAGGCTGGTCACAAGGTGACGGTTCCCTTCACGCCGGGACGCATGGACGCCTCGCTGGAACAAACCGATGTGGTCTCCTTCGCCGTGCTCGAACCGATCGCGGACGGCTTCCGCAACTACCTCAAGGGCCAATACACCGCATCGGCCGAGGAGTTGTTGGTTGATAAGGCGCAATTGCTGACGTTGACCGCACCAGAGATGACGGTGCTCGTTGGCGGCATGCGCGTGCTGAATACCAACTTCGGACAGGCCCAGCACGGTGTTTTTACCAGGAAACCGGAAGCGCTCACCAACGACTTCTTCGTGAACCTGCTCGACATGAGTACGGAGTGGAAGGCGGTATCGGACGCGAAGGACATGTTTGAAGGGCGCGATCGCAAGACTGGCGAAGTCAAGTGGACCGGCACGCGTGTCGATCTCATCTTTGGTTCGAACTCCCAGCTCCGGGCTCTGGCCGAGGTCTACGGAAGCGCGGACGCGCAGAAGAAGTTTGTCGAGGACTTCGTGGCGGCCTGGACCAAGGTGATGAACCTTGATCGCTTCGACCTCGCCTGATCGTAGCATAAACCTCTTCGAGGGCTTTTGACAGGGCGGCGAAAAAACGGTCAGCTAACAACCGGTTCCAGCGGACGGCTTACCGCCGCCGCTGAACCGGAACGTTATCCACTCTTTCAACCAGTAATTCTTGACCTCCAGAGCGGTCTTAGGCCGAGGACTCGTAGGTGTATCCGACGAGCCCGGCCGCTATCCTTTGATCAAATTGCCAAACGTTTTCAGGTTAGAGATTTTATCCAGCCTCCTCACTCTGGAGATAAATTTCCTAGTTTTTTCCTGCCCCAGAATCGGCGTAGATAAATCTTGAAATTTACGCACCAAATCCTTTTTCATTCTCTCTCGATCTTTGGGCAGGTCCAAAATCTCCATAAACTTTCGAGAACCTGGCTGTCTTTATCGGCCGAAGGAATACTTCCCTGGATTTCCGGTGAAGGGCAAGATCAGCAATCGAGGGAGGGTCAACTCCCCGGGGTCGCGAAAATGGCTGAGGCCGATGGTCATTCCTTCGTGGCCGGCTGCAGGAGCCGATCGATAGGTGCCAAATAAACGGTCCCACCAGGGTAGGTTAAATCCGAAATTGCTGTTAGTTTCCCGGATGATCACCGAATGATGCACTCGGTGCATTTCCGGGGTAACCAAGAAAAGGCGCAGCACCCGATCGATCGCTTGCGGGAGGCGAACATTGCCATGATTGAAAAGGCTGGTGGCATTGAGGAGAATCTCAAAGAGAATCACAGCCAGCGGACCAATTGCCAAAACAAAAACCGCCCCGATCTTGATGCCCATCGAAAGCAGGATTTCCAAGGGATGGAAGCGAACCCCGGTGGTGGTGTCAAAATCGAGGTCCGAGTGGTGCATCATGTGCAGGCGCCAAAAGACGGGGAAAGCATGGAACATGGCATGCTGCAGATAGATTACAAAATCGAGAAGCATTACGCCGATAAGGATAACCAGCCAATGGGGCAGCCCGCTTTGCATCATGAATCCCCCACTGCGACTCTCATTCCAAGAAGCCACGTAAACTGCCGTGACTGGAAGAACCAAACGCAAGGCCAGAGTGTCGATGAGGACGATCCCCAAATTGGTAAACCAGCGACTCTTTTTGGATGTGCGATAGGGCCGGCGAGGGGCAATCCATTCCCAGAAGCCCATGAGGGCCAAGACCCCGGCAAAGAAACCAAACCGTATGGCGGGTTCGTAGCCTATAATAAATTCATTCATTCGATTGCCCTGTTCTTGAATTTTTGAGGACCTTATCGGAAAATTTTAATCATGAATTCTGTGGACGCCCAAAACAGCTTCGATGGTTTTCGTGCCTGAGAGAAAAACTAACCCCGCCTTGACCGGCGTGTTAGGACCTATGAAACGGCCCTTTTTAGATGATTGAACTCATCCCAGACCTCTTTGGGCATCCGGTTTCCAAACGAAGCCAAAAATATCCGGGCATCTTCGAGCTCGACTTGCCATTCCTCGCGATTTACCGCAAAAAGTTGCTGGTAGTTTTGCTCCAGAATAGATAGGCCGGTCATATCCATGCTGCTCTTCTCGGGAACGAATCCGATCGGAGTTTCCTTGGCCCCTCTCTGATCAGAGCGAGCCGCTCTCTCGACGATCCATTTCAGGGCCCGAATGTTGTTCCCGAATCCGGGCCAGATGAATTTTCCATTTTCATCTGTCCGGAACCAGTTGATAAAGAAGATCTTGGGAAGAGAGGAAATCCTTGCCCCCATGCGCAGCCAGTGGGCAAAATAATCTCCCATGTTGTACCCGCAGAAAGGGAGCATGGCCATGGGATCGCGCCGCAGGACACCTACCTTTCCGGTGGCCGCTGCCGTGGTTTCCGCGCCCATAATGGCACCCATCATCACGCCCCGATTCCATCCAAAGCTTTCCAAAACGAGCGGCATGACTCTGCTCCGGCGTCCGCCGAAGAGAATGGCAGAGATGGGCACACCCTGGGGATTCTCATATTCGGGAGAAAGGCTCGGGCACTGTTTGATACAGACGGTAAAACGGGAGTTCGGATGAGCGGCTGGGGTTCCTGGTTGCCAGAGGTTCCCCCTCCAGTCCAACATCTTTTCCGGCCGGGCATCCTCCATCCCTTCCCACCAGGGCTCCTTGGTTTCTGCATCTAGGGCCATGTTCGTGTAAAGGGTCGGATAAAAAGAGTTGGCCCGCAGAGTCCGCATCATGTTTGGGTTGGTTTTAAAGGACGTCCCCGGGGCTACGCCGAAGAAACCAAACTCTGGATTAATGGCATAAAGGCGCCCGTCGGCACCGATGCGGACCCAGGCAATGTCGTCGCCGATGGTCCACACCTTGTAGCCGGGAAGGGCCGATTCCAGCATGGCCAGATTGGTTTTTCCGGAGGCCGAAGGGAGGGCAGCAGCGATGTAGGTGATCTTTCCTTGAGGGTCTTCCAAGCCGATGATGATCATGTGTTCGGCCAGCCATCCTTCCTGTTTGCCTTGCCAAGAAGCGATGCGCAGGGAGATACATTTTTTTCCCAAGAGGGCGTTTCCGCCGTACCCTGAGCCAACACTCCAGACCAGGTTGTCCTCAGGGAAGTGCATGATAAACCGCCGGTGGGGATCGAAATCACCCACGGAGTGGATTCCCCGAATGAAATTTTCCGAGTTTCCGATTTTGCCGAGGGCCGCGTTGCTCATACGGGTCATGATGCGCATGCTGACCGCCACATAGGAGATATCCGTGATTTGAACGCAGGCTTTAGCCAATGGCGAATCGGGATGACCCATGGTAAAGGGAAGAACATACATGGTCTTCCCTTTCATGCAGCCCTCCGACAATCCCTTAAGGAGGTTTTTTGCTTTTCCAACGTCCATCCAGTTGTTGTTCGGTCCGGCCATGTCCTTCTCGGGCAGACAGATGAAGGTGAGATTTTCAGTGCGAGCGACATCCGTCGAGTGACTGCGATGCAGGTAAGCGTTGGGGTAGGTTTTCGGGTTCAACGGATAAAAAACCGGCTGCCCCTCAACTTTTTCCCTTTTCAGGCCAGTTTCGACAAGGCGGCAGGCCTCTTCTTCCGATCCATCACACCAGTAGATGTCTGAGGGTTGGGTCATCTGGGCCACTTCATCGACCCATTTTTCCAGAGGAGTTGTCATATTATGGTCTCCCTGCATTTGTCGTCAAAGGAATAACCGCCCCTGACGGGTCTGGTCTAAAGGTTAAGGAAGAAGAAATAGCGAGGTAAAAAAAGGACCTTGGAAAAATAACCAATTGTCCCAAGGAGGCCAGCGGGAAGGTCGTCGAGCCCGAAGACCGGTCCCCTTGTGAGCCAGGCAGCCGAAAGATTCAACGCTCCCACTTTAGCATATTTGACACCCTTTGGGAATACGGAGAGTCCCGCGATATTCTCTGCAATCCGATTTCATTATGGTAGAAGTTCCTTGCAAAGTGGAATTTTTTCCATAGCATCTCGTCATGAATTTTCCATTTTGAAGCCGGAATCATTGGTTGAAATAATTTCGAATCATTCGGATTTATTACTAAAAATAAAAAAGAGAACTTTTCTTCTACCTGGCACTTTTTTCGCTTAATAGCCCTTGGTCATGAGTTAACGGGCAGCAGGGCGAGTTAGGAAAAGACACGGTCTGGGGTCCGAAGATTATTCAATGAAGGAAAGGACGCAAGACTCCCCGCTCCCTGCTCCGGAGCAGAATTTTGCAGCTTTTTTCTGAGACGCGACCCAAGGATTGCTTTTACTATATCAAGAGCTCGGGGGTGCAGGGTCGCCCCCCAAAAGGACCGACGATGATGACAGAAGAGAATAGATTGGATCGTCACATACATCTTCATTCCCATGAGATCATTTCTGGCCGCTGGTTGAAGCGCAGGTCCAAGATTCCCGCAAAACTATTTCCAAGATTTGCTTGCGGATTGTTTCTCGGCATAGCCATTGCGTTGTGGTTCCATTGGTGGAGGTGAAGATGCCTTTGAAAGAGGAACAGGGTCTGGTATACAGGGTTTGCCCTGAATGTGGTCAAGGATTTTTGGGGCTCTATGCAGATAGACTATGCCAAAGGTGCAGACACAGGTTTTTTGAAAGGGACAACATGCTGCTGAGGGGAAGGCCGGGATTGGGCGACCGGGCGAATTGGACTTGAGGGTTACCCCCGGCCTCTACCCTTTAATTAAATTGCTCAAAGCTTTCAGTTTGCCGATCTTGTCCAGCCTTTTCGCTCTGGAGATCAATTTTTTCGTTTTTTCCTCTCCCAGAATCGGCGTAGATAAATCTTGAAATTTGCGGACCAAATCCTTTTTCATCCTCTCTCGATCTTTGGACAGGTCTAACGTCTCCATGGATCTTTCAAGAATTCGGCCATCTTTGGTCATCACTCTGATCTTGGCCCGGGAGGGGGAAAGGTTGGGATCGGGAACAATCTTCACTCTATCCCTCAGGGCCACCAGGCGGGGATCGCGGACTTTTTCATCATTGAACTGAGGCTCGCCGGTTTCTCCTTCACCCAGGGCGAGGGCCACGCAGAAAGCAAGGCTGAATTTTCCCTGCAGCCCGGTCTGGGGGGCCGGGATCCCCGCGATATCGCAGGCCACCGTGTAAGCGTCGAGTTGAATGGATTCCACCTGATCCGCAGTGAGACCTTGCTCTTCTTTTAAGGCCAGCACCGCATCGATCGCCGGGTGGGTCTCAAAGCAGGAGGCGTGACGTTTGAAGACAACCCCCCGAATCGCATAATCGTCCCCCAATCGCTCCAGGGCTTTGGGCGGGTCCATCCGGGTGGAGAATACTTTGGAGAATCCCTTACTCCCTTCCAGCATATCGGTGGAGGAAGTAAAACCCTTTTCCGCCAGCAGGGCGGACAGAAGGCCGTTCATGGCCGCTTTTCCGGCATGGAAAGGCTTGCACATGGTGCCGAAGACTTGCTTGATCCCGGAAGCCTGGGTTCCGGCAATGCCCAAAGCATAGACGGTCTGAGAGAGGTTCAAACCGAGCAGGTTGGCGCAAGCAGCCGCTGCCCCGAAGTGACCGAGAGTCCCGGTAGCGTGCCATCCGCACAGGTAGTGTTCCGGGTATACGATGGAGGAGACTCGACACTCCGCCTCAAAACCGGCGATGAAAGCGGAGATGAATTGCTCTCCGGAGACTTTCTTCCATTCCCCCAGAGCCAGGATAGCCGGAAAGACCGGGGCTGAGGGATGCCCCATCATTCCTAGATGGACATCGTCAAAGTCGAGGGCATGAGAAGCTGCCCCGTTGATGAGGGCAGCCTGCAGCAGGGAAGCCTTCTTCTTCCGGCCGATGAGCGTAGCCTGAGGTTTTCCCCCCTGCTCCTCAGCCACTGTCGCCAGAATGTTGGTCAGGGGCTCTTTCGACCCGCTCAGGGTCACCCCCAGCCAGTCCAGAAAACAGAGCTTGGCCCCTTCCACTACATCCTTGGGCAGATCGGAAAATTTCAGCTTTACGATGTATTCCGACAATGCTTTCGTGATCTCCATTTTTTCTCCTATCTTTCACCGCAGAGATTGCTGAGAATACCGAGAAAGAACCGGAAAATTGAAATGATGGAATATTGGAATTTGGTGAACTTTCTCATTTCATTTCCCCTTGAAAATAGGTTTCCTTTTTTCCAGGAAGGCCTTCTGCCCTTCTTTCAAGTCTTCGCTATTAAAGGCCTGGGCCACCACCAATTCGATGGCCTTCATGTCTTGCGGATCGATCTTTTGATATTTGAGCAGGGCGTTGAAGATGGTCTTCATCCCCTTCAAAGAGAGGGGGGCGTTCCCGGAGACCTCCTGGGCCATTTCTTCTGTGAAGGAAACCAGCTGGCTGTCGGGGACCACATAATTCACCAGACCCATCTCCTTCGCCCGGGCGACCGGAAAATAACGACCGGTGAAGAAAATTTCTTTGGCATTGGCCATGCCCACGATATTGACAAAGCGCATAAGCCCGGCCGGCAGGTAAATCAACCCGAGCTTGGCAGGAGGCATTCCCAGTCTGGCGGATTCGGCAGCGATACGGATATCACAGGTGATCGCCACTTCGCACCCCGCCCCAAAGGCCATGCCGTTGACCATAGCGATCACCGGGTAAGGAAATTCCCGGATGGCTTCAACGGCCGTCTCCAGGGGGTTTTTTTTCCTTAGCTCCTCCAATACTTCCGGGGGAACGTTGGTCGGAATGGCGGCAATGTCGTAACCCGAAGAGAAGGCCTTGTCCCCGGCCCCCCGTAGGACGACGCAGCGGACCTCGTCCTCTTGTTTCAGCTTCTTAAACACCTCTGCCAGCTCGTAAAGGAGGAGCGGGGAGAGTGCATTCCTCCGCTCGGGGCGATTGAAGGTGATCCAGAAAGCCCGGTCTTTCCTCTCGGTAAGCAGCAGGTTATTGTCCATTCTTCTCTCCTTCTGTGGGTTTATTCATTTCCCGTCAATTTTGCTACCAGGAGCTTCTTGCTTCCGCGGATCGCGGGGATGACCAGCAGGACCAAGGCCGCGATGATGAACCCGGCGGAGATGGGGCGGGTTACAAAAATCTGGAAACTTCCCCCGGACATGATGAGCGACTGCCGCAGGGCGTCCTCCATCATCAGGCCCAGGACCATTCCCAGGAGCATGGGAGCAGCCTCAAAGCGAACCTTCTTCATGAGGTACCCGATGATTCCAAAGAGGACCATGATGAAGACATCGAAGATGTTGTTGCTGAGGCTGTAAGCGCCGATCAGGCAGAAAAGGACGATGAGAGGGAACAGGAAGGGGTAAGGGACCCGCAGCACGTGTACCCACAGCCCGATTAGGGGGAGGTTCAAAACCAGGAGCATGACGTTCCCGAGGTACATGGAAACGATGACCCCCCAGAACAGGTCGGGGTTGCGGGTCATGAGTAGGGCGCCGGGTTGAAGACCGAAAATGACCAGTGCGCCTAGCATCAGGGCCATAACCGGGCTGGCCGGGATTCCCAGGGTCAGGAGGGGAATGAACTGCCCGCCCGCCCCGGCATTGTTGGCCGATTCCGGTCCGGCCACCCCTTCGATGGCTCCTTGCCCGAACTTCTCCGGGTGTTTGGAAAAGCGTTTTTCAATGGCATAAGAAGCAAAGGAAGCAAGGACGTGCCCCCCCCCGGGAAGGATCCCCAGAAGAAAGCCAAAGACCGTCCCCCGGGCGATGGGCATGGCCGAATCTTTCCAGTCCTGGAGGTTCGGGAGGAGGTTGGAGATCTTGGTCTGAAAAATCACCCGCTTACCCACCGACTCTTCGATATTGCTCAGGACCTCCCCCAGCCCGAAGACCCCCACGGCCACTGGGACAAGCCCCAGGCCGTCCTCTAGGGTGGCGATTCCGTAAGTGAAGCGCTCATAACCGGAGATGTTGTCCAGCCCGATAAAGGACATGAGGAGACCCACACAGGCCATCATTAGGGCTTTGATCATGGAGCCGTGAGCCAAATAAATCAGTAGGGTCAGGCCGAGGACCAGGAGGGAAAAATATTCCGGCGGGCCGAAGCGGATGGCGATGGTGGCTAGGGGAGGAGCCACGAAGGTCAGGGCCACCACGGAAAAGGTCCCGGCGATGAAGGAGCCGAAGGCCGCGATTCCCAGGGCCGGGCCCGCTCTTCCCTGGCGGGCCATCTGGTAGCCGTCAAGGCAGGTGACCACGGAAGCGGTCTCCCCCGGGATGTTCACCAGGATGGAAGTGGTGGACCCTCCGTACATGGCCCCGTAGTAAATCCCGGCGAGCATGATGATCGCTCCCACGGGAGACATCTTGAAGGTGGCGGGGAGAAGCATGGAGATCGTGGCCACCGGGCCCACTCCGGGCAGGACGCCGATCAGCGTTCCGATGAATACCCCGATGAAACAGTAGAGAAGGTTGAGCGGCTGCAGGCAGACCGAAAAGCCCAGGATAATGCTGTCCCAGTACCCCAAGACTTCCTCCCCGAAAAAATTAAAATAAGCCTCTGGGAAGCTGGACCTTTAAAGCTACTTTGAAAATGAGATGGGTAAAAAAGGTCACCAAGATGGACCCGGTTACTCCCACCCACCATTTCTGTTTTCCGATGACTCGCAACAAAAAAATCAGGAGCAGAAAAGTACTGATGATGAACCCCAGTGGTTCCATTAGAAAGGTGTAAATCAAGAGGGCGATGCCCGCGGTAACCACGTAGGGCCATTTCCCTTCGCCGGAAAGAAAACGGACCGGTTCCGCCGCCGGTTTCCCGAACTCCGCCTGGAGCCACAGGACCGCGGAGAGCAGGGCCAGGATCACTCCCACCCAGAAGGGGAGAAACCCCGGCCCCGGCTGGCGGATGGTGCCCATAGGGACCATCATGGACTGCCAAAGGGCGATCCCGGCGATGATCAGGCAGACGACCGATCCGATCTTGTCCAGACGCTGCACCGCAGTCTCCTTTTTCTATTTATTCTGCTCTTCTCTGATGCCGGTCGCGCGGATCATCTCCCCCCACCCGTCATACTGGTGCTTCATGCTTTTTCCCGTTTCTTGAGACCCGGCAAAAACGGGCGGGAATTCCACCCGGTCCAGATATTGCAGGTAGGACGGGTCTTTCATGGCCTTCAGGTAGGATTCCTCCAGCTTTTTCAGGATCGGCCCGGGCAAATTCTTGGGGCCAATGATCACCAGGGAGGTACCCACGGAGATATCGGTGATCTTCAACTCCATGAGCGTCGGGACATCGGGCGCTGCCTTCATGCGGACGTTGTTGAAACTCACCAGCAGCCGCACCTGCTTATCCTTGATCATCTGGACATGGGTTCCGGCCGCGGACCAGGCGTGGATATGTCCGCCGAGCAAGGCCGTGGCCAGCTTGGGCCCCCCGGCAATGGGCACGTGCTTCCAGTTGATCCCGCCTCTCTTCAAAGCCATGTATTCCATGAGGACGTGAGTCCCCATTCCGTGCCCGTCGCTTCCGTAAATAATTTTGCCTGGGTTTTTCTGGGCATCGTCCAGGAATTCGTTCAGATTCTTCCAGGGGGCGTCATTCTTCACCACCAGCCCGGAGGTGTACTCGGTGTACGTGCCGACCCAGGTGAAATCCTTCCAAATGTCAAAAGGGACTTTGCGATAATGGGGGACCTGGGTGAAGGCGCTGGCCGACAGGGTCCCCAGGGTATACCCGTCCGGCTTGGCATTGGCCACCGCGTTGGCACAGATGGTGTGCGCCGCCCCGGGCTTATTGACTACCACCACCGGCTGGCCGAGCATCTTGCTGACCATGTCAGACAGGATGCGCGCGGCCATATCCGTAACCCCTCCTGCTGTGGACCCGTTGTAGACGGTGATCTCTCTTTCCGGCCAGGCTCCGAAGGCCAAGCAGGGAATCAAAAGAAGCAAAAAGACGACCCCCCCTTTTTTCATGTTACCCCTCCTTTTTTGATTGCTCTCCCCCAGCAGGTTGGGCGACGATCTTTTTTCCGATCAAATCCTGGATTCTCTGGGGGCTGTACCCCAGAAGTCCCCTGAGAATCTCTTCCGTATGTTCCCCCAGAGCGGGAGGATGATGAAGAACTTCCTCGGCTCCCTCAGCCTTGACTGGATTGCCCATTGCTTTGAAACTTCCCCCCCCGGGGTGCCCGACCTCGGCCACCATGTTCCGATGGAGGAGTTGGGGGTCTTTCATGACCCGGTCTAAGGTATTCACCGGGGCGCTGGGGACATCCTCGCGACGCAGCACCTCCATCCATTCGTCCACCGTCTTCGTGGAGAAAATATCCTGGAGGATCTGGCAGAGTTCCTGCCGGTGAACGATCCGCTGGAAGGCATCCTTGAAATGGGGATGGGTTATCAAGTCTTCCCGGCCAAGAGCCCGGCACAGGGACTGAAAGAATTTCTCCGTGGGACAGGCCACCACTAGGTAGAGATCCTTCGCTTTAAAAGCCTGATAGGGAGTCAGGACTTCATGGGCGGAACCCTGGGGTTTGGGGATCAGACCGCCGATGGAATGATAAGTGGCCATATAGGTGAGGAGCGAAGCCTGGCAGTCCAGGAGACTGACGTCCAGCCGTCGTCCCTGCCCGGTCCTTTCCCGGTCGAAGAGGGCCGCGGCAATGGCGTAGGCGGCGAACATGCCGCCCCCCAGGTCTCCCATGGGCAAGCCCATCCGGGCTGGCGCACCATCCTTTTCCCCGGTGATCCCCATGGCTCCCCCCCGGGCCTGGATGGTGAGGTCATAGGCGGGAAGGTCCCGGTCGGGGCCGTCCTGGCCGAATCCGCTCACCGAGCAGGAAATGATCTTCGGGCTGATCCTTTTCAGGGTTTCATAATCGGCGCCGACTTTCTTCAGGGCGGCGGGACGAAGGTTGTCGAAGACCACGTCAGAGACCTTCACTAGGTCATGAAAAACCCCCCGCCCCTCGGGCGTGGTCAGGTCGATGACTACGGATTTTTTGTTGCGGTTGATGGCCAGGAAATAAGCCCCGATCCCTCCCATGTGATACTGGGCCGGAGTCCGGGTGAAATCCCCGGCCGGTTCTTCGATTTTGATCACCTCGGCGCCCAGGTCCCCGAGCAGCATGGACCCGTAAGGGCCGGCGAGCATGCGGGAAAGGTCAAGGATGCGGACGTTGGTCAGGAGATGGGGCATGGGATACCTCTCATTTAGTGAAAGTGCAAGGGAAAGGGAAAGCAGAAAAAGGTTCTTAAAGGAAGACTACCGTAAATTCTTCTTTTTTTCACTTTCACTTACACTTTCACTTTCACTGTCTTTAAAACTGCGTATGCGGCCGGTACTCCCCGAAAACCTCCCGCAGGATACCGCAGACTTCCCCCATAGTGGTCTGGACCTTCACCGCTTCGATCACCGGCCCCATGAGATTTTCTGTTCCCTCGGCGGCCCTGCGGACCTGGTCAAGGGCTGCGCGCACTTTCAGATTGTCCCGTTCCTTCTTGACTTTAGCCAGACTGAGCAGCTGCCGTTCTTCCACTGTGGGATCAAAGGCCATTCCCCCCTCCACGGGCTCTTCTTCCTCAACGAACTTGTTGACCCCCACGATCACCCGCTTTGCATTCTCCACCTCCTGTTGATACTGGTAGGCGCTGCGGGCGATCTCCTGCTGCATGTATCCCTTTTCAATGGCTTTCACCGCCCCGCCGAAGGAATCGATCTTCTGAAGGATCTTTCCGACTTCCTCCTCCACCTGGTTGGTCAGATATTCGACGTAATAGGAGCCGGCCAGGGGGTCGATCATGTCTCCCAGGCGGGCTTCCATTCTCAGGATTCGGGGAGTATCGTCGGCGACCTTCCTCGATTTTTCCGTGTAGAGCCCCAGCGCCTCGTCATAGGCCACGGCATAACCGCCCCCCATACACCCGCCCAGGAGGGTGGACATGCCCTGCACCGTGGCTCGGACAATGTTGTTCAAGGGTTTTTTGACCGTGAAGGTATGGGCGGCATTTCCCGAGGGGTAGCGGAGGCGCATGGAATCGGGGTCCTTGGCACCGAACCGTTCCTTCATGAGCCGGGCATAGATTCTGCGGGCGGCGCGGAATTTGGCCACCTCGCCGAAGAAGTGGCTGCCGCATCCCCCGAGATAGCTCAGACGGGGGGCGAAATCATCAACTTGAAGGCCGGCCTTCAATCCCGCTTCCACGTAGGCGATGGCGTTGGCGAACATGAAGGCCAGTTCCTGGGCGGCGGTCGCGCCGGCCTCGCGGATGTGGTAGCTGCTGATGGACATGACGTTGAACCGGGGCAGATATTTCGTCCCGTAAACCAGCGTGTCCGCCACCAGACGCATGGATGGCCCTGGGGGGAAGATGTAGGTCCCGCGGGCCACATATTCTTTGAGGATATCGTTCTGCGTGGTCCCGGTGAGCTTGCTCAAGGCAACCCCTTTCTTCTCCGCCAAGGCCACGTACATGGCCAAAATAACCACGGTCTGGGCATTGCAGGTAAAGGAAGTGCGCAGGTTTTCCATGGGCAGCCGCTGGAAAGCATCGAAGATGACCTCCATGTCCCGCAGGGTGCAGCAGGCCACCCCGATCTTACCCACCTCTCCAGCCGCAAGGGGATGATCCGAGTCAAAGCCTATCTGGGTGGGCAAGTCGAACGCGACGCTGGGTCCGGTGAATCCCTTTGAGACCAGGAATTTGAAATGGTCCCGCGTGTCCTCAGGGGTTCCGAAGCCCGAGTACCGGGCCCGGGCGCCGACCAGGAATTCGGCGGGTATGGCCGTGGGATGGGTGGCCATGGTGAAGGGGAAATCCCCGGGGAACCCCAGGTCCCGGGCATGGTCCAGGTCGCGGATGTCCAGGGGGGAGTAAAACTGCTTGGGAAAATGCTCGGCCTTCATCTTGATCTTGTCCAGGGACTTTTGCAGGCATTCGTTCTTCCAGTCCTGTTGCCCTTTTTCCAGCTCTTCTATCTTTTTCTTGTCGAACATTTGAAGACCTCCCTACGGCATGGTTTACCGGCCTCCTAGAGGTTCTTAGCTTTTTCTTTTTGGGCCAATTCCTTGAGCAGAGAAAGAGTTCCCCCTTGGGAGAGTATGTCCAGGATATCCTTGGCCAGCGGTTGCCCTCGAAGAATCCTGTTGGACGACAGGTTTGTCACTTTTGCCCCGGAAACATCCAACTCGGCCTCCTCCCCTTCCCGGAAGGACCCGGAGGCCCCCGGGCAGGGAAGCACGGGAAGGCCTATGCTTACGGCGTTGCGAAAGAAGATCCGGGCAAAGGATCCGGCGATCACCGCCCCGACCCCCAGGGCCTTGATGGCATCGGGGGCCGTCTCCCGGCTGGAGCCACAGCCGAAATTCTTGCCTGCCACGATGATGTCCCCGGCCTTAACTTCCTTGGGAAAGCGGGGATTCAGAGCCTCCAGGACGTGCTTCTTCATCTCCTCCAGGGGGGCATCCACGTAGACCCCGGGGGTGATCACGTCCGTGTCCACGTTGTCCCCGAAGACCCAAACCCGACCCCTAATAATTTCTATTTTCATATCCTCTGGCCCCTGGATGTCTGTTGCATCGAATGTAAATGGATCATTCAAAAAATTCCAACTTCCAAAATCCAAATAATACCAAAATATCAATGACCAAATATCAAAACCAGGTTTTCCGTTGAGCCTTCTTGTGTTTTGGGATTTGGAGCTTGTTTGGGATTTGGTGCTTGGAATTTGGAATTTACTTTTTCCCTATTGACTTGCCACGCTACCTCCTTAGTATTCCCTTGGATCTGCTATATATCCCTTGATCGCCGAGGCAGCTACCGTCGCTGGGGACGCGAGAAACACCTGGGCCTTCTGGCTTCCCATGCGCCCCTTGAAATTCCGGTTGATGGCGGCGATGCAGTTTTCGTCCGACCCCAGAAGCCCCATATGAGCCCCGAAGCAGGGGCCGCAGGAGGAATTCCCGATCACCGCCCCCGACTCTATGAGCGTATCCAGGGTCCCATCCTTCATGGTTTGCCGGTAAATCTCCCAGGATGCGGGAATCACCAGGAGGCGCACTTCGGGATGCACCTTCTTCCCCTTGAGAATCCCGGCCGCCATGTGCAGGTCCTCCAGCCGGCCGTTGGTGCAGGAGCCGATGAAGGCCTGGTGGATTTTGATGTTCTGGGCTTGGGAAACCGGGTGGACATTGTCCACGGAAAAAGGGAAGGCAACTTGGGGTTCAAGGGAGGAGGCATCGATTTCATGAGACGCCTCATACCGCGCATCGGGGTCCGGAGCGACCAGAGAAATGGGATTTTTCGCCCGTCCTTTTAAGAAATCGGAAACCTTTCGGTCGGGAACGAAAAAGCCGAACTTAGCCCCGATCTCCACGGCCATGTTGCTCATGGTCATACGGCTGGCCAGACTCATTTCCTCCGCGAGAGGACCGACAAACTCCACTGCTTTGTACTGGGCAGCTTCGGCGGAATACTCTCCTGCAATATATAGGAGGATATCCTTGGACATGACTCTTTCGGGAAGCTTCCCCTTCAGCGAAAAACGAATCGTCTCCGGCACCTTGAACCAGAGTTTGCCCGTAGCGAAGACGTAGGCCATGTCGGTGAAGCCGATCCCGGTCCCTGCGGCTCCGAAAGCCCCGTAGGTGGTGGTGTGAGAATCGGTTCCCACGATAAGCATGCCGGGAAGGATGTGCCCCTTCTCCGGCAGGACCTGGTGGCAGATCCCTGCCCGCTCGCCGTAGAAATGCTGGATCCCCCACTGTTTGACCGCCGTGCGGACAACTTTGTGAATTTCAGCTGAGCGCTCCGTGGGCGCGGGTACGTAGTGGTCCAGGATGGAAACGATGCGGGAGGGGTCCCAGACCTTGCTCCATCCGGCCCGGGCCAGGTTCATGAAGACCGCTGCCAGCCCTTCATGAGCCATGCAGAGGTCGATCTCCGCAGTCACATACTGTCCCGGGAAAACCTCTTTCTGCCCGGAAGCCCGGGCCAGGATCTTTTCCGCCAGGGTCATCCCCATGGAAACCTTCTTTTAAGTGTCAGTTATTAGTGTCAGTGTCAGTTCAGTCTTTACTGACACGAACCACTGACCCTGACACTATATTTTTTCCAGGACCGCCTCTGCCATCTTCTTCGTCGTGGCGGTTCCCCCCTGGTCCGCGGTGAGATGCTTTCCTTCCCCGTAGACTTTGGCCACCGCTTTTTCCAGGGCTTGAGCCTCATCCTTCATCCCCAGGTAATCCAGCATCATCTTCGCCGAAAGGACCATGGCCGTGGGATTCGCGACTCCTTTGCCGGCGATATCGGGGGCCGAACCGTGCACCGGCTCGAAATAGGGCTTGCGCCCTCCTAGGCAAGCGCTGGGAGCGATTCCCAGCCCTCCGACCATTTCTCCGGCTTCGTCCGCCAGGATGTCCCCGAACATGTTTGAAGTTACGATCACGTCGAAATCGCGGGGGAACCGGATGAGGCGGCGGGCGGCATCGTCCACATGGAAGTGTTCGTACCCAATTCCAGGGGTCTTCTTCACTTCTTCTTCCACAATCTTCTGGAAAAAACCGCAGGACTGGCGCAGTACGTTGGATTTGGTGATGCAAGTGACTTTCCCGGCAAATCCCTGAGCCCTTCTCTCCCGGGCTAGGTTGGCGGCATATTTGGCTATACGGTCGGTTCCCTTACGGGTGATGAGGCGAAGGGCGAACTTGCCCTCCCCATAGAAATCCAATGTCCGATCGAATGGATCTTTGTAGTCGGGCATTTTCCGGGCCAGCCAGGAAATGTCTCCCTCTCTCCCCGGATACATGCCTTCGCTGTTCTCCCGAATGAGCATGAAATTGATTCCGTCGGGATTCTTCAGGGGGGAGAGGGCGCCGGGATAGTATTTCACTGGCCGGAGGTTGATGTAGTTGTCCATGAACCAGCGAAGATAGACCAGGATGGCGACAGAGGGACCTTCGGCCGCGCCGAAAAGGATGGCATCGGATTCTTCGCAAAGCCTCTTCGCCTCATCGGGAAAGGCGTTTCCCTGCGCCTTGAAAGCTTCCATGCCGCAGAGGGGTTTCACAATTTCCAGATCGAATCCGGCTGTTTCCAGGATGTGGCAGGTAACCTCCATAACCTCCGGTCCCACGCCATCCCCTCCCAAGGCAACGATTTTTTTTCTGGTCATGTCTTCACTTTTACCGGTTTGTCTAAATGTTTCTCGGCACGCGATGATCTCGTTCCAAATGGGAGTCGAGGGGAATGAGCCTTTTTCAACCTCCGAGTCATAAATCGAAAAGAGGAATGAGAGGGAAGTCCCATAAAGGGATAATCGGAGCTGATCGGTTCGGACGATACGTTATGATGCCAGAAACAATCTGTCAAGGAGAAAGATTCTCACCGCTTTTCTCCTGTTCTTCTAATAGCCGGGATGGGCCTCAGATCAAGGAAACCGAGTGCGGGTCGAGATTTTTTTCTAAACAACCCCTTTGGCTTTCAGTTCCTTCAATCTCTCTTCCGAAATCCCGAGCCAGTCCCGCAGGATTTCCTCGTTGTAAGCACCCTTGGGAGGGCCCGCAAATTC
>DASPRR010000012.1:0-4218 GCA_035624375.1 Thermodesulfobacteriota bacterium
GAATGCCAGAAGAAGCAGGGTCAGCAGAAGGGGAATCATTTTCGAATCGGTTCCTTTGATTCGCGCGATTGCGCCAAAAGGCGTCGGCCATATTCCAACAGCCCTCCCGCGGAAATCAGCTCCCGGATGAATTCCGGGTAGGGAAGGGCGGTAAAGACCGTGGTTCGGGTCAAATTTCTGATTTCACCGCGACCCAGGTCGATTTCCAGGAGGTCCTTCTCCTCTATTCCTTCGACTGCCTCCGGACATGTCAGAAGCGGCAGGGCGATGTTGATGGCGTTGCGGAAAAAAATGCGGGCAAAGCTTTTGGCGATCACGCAGGAGATGCCGGCCCCATGGATGGCCCACGGGGCGAACTCCCGGGAAGAGCCGCATCCGAAATTGCTTCCGGCCACGATGATGTCCCCTGGCGAGACGCGCCGGGCAAAGGCCGGATCGATATTTTCCATACAATGACGGCCCAGCTCGGCCGGGTCGCTTATGTGAGAACACCCGGCGGGGATGATCCCGTCCGTGTCGATGTGGTCTCCGAATTTGTGGACCCGTCCCCGGATCATGTTCCCAAAACCTCTTGCGGATGGACGATCCGGCCCTGTACCGCGCTGGCGGCGACTACGGCCGGGTTGGCCAGGTAGACTTCAGACTTCGGACTTCCCATCCGCCCAATAAAATTTCGATTTGTCGTGGAAATGCATTTTTCACCGGCGGCCAAGACCCCCATGTGAGCTCCCACGCAGGGGCCGCAGGTGGGGGTGCTGACCGCAGCTCCCGACTGAATGAAAGTTTCGATCAATCCTTCGCGCAAAGCCTCCAGATAGACCTCCTGGGAACCGGGGAGAACAATGCACCGCACCCGAAGATGGATTCGTCTGCCCGCCAGGACCCGGGCCGCCATCCGTAAGTCACTCAGGCGGCCGTTGGTGCAGCTGCCGATCACCGCTTGCACAATTTCTATTCCCTTCGCTTCGGTTACCGGCCTTGCATTGGCCGGAGAATGCGGGAAAGCCACCTGCGGTTCCAGGGAGGAGATATCGATCTCCACCGTCTCGGCGTATTCTGCCTCCGGGTCAGGATGGTAAACGGTATAAGGCCGCTTGGCCCGCTTCTTCACATAGGCCAGGGTCTCCTCATCCACAAGAAAAAGCCCCGCCTTGGCCCCTGCTTCGACCGCCATGTTCGCCATGGTGAAACGTTCGTCCATTTTCAAGGCTTCGATCACGGGACCGGCAAACTCTATGGCCTTGTAGTTCGCCCCTTCCACACCGATCCGGCTGATGGTGTGAAGAATCAGGTCTTTGCCGCCGACCCAGGGCTGAAGGTGACCGTGATAAACCAAACGAATGGACTCCGGCACCCGCATCCAGGTCTGCCCGAAGGCCATGGCGAAGGCGATGTCCGTAGCTCCCATTCCCGTGGCGAAAGCGCCCAGGGCCCCGTAGGTACAGGTATGGGAATCTCCCCCCGCGACCACGTCCCCCGGCAAAACCAGTCCCTGTTCGGGCAGAAGGACATGAACGATCCCCGAGCGCCCTACGTCGTAGAGCAGAGTCCCATACTGGAAGGCGAATTCCCTGAGGACCCGGCTGGTCTCCGCAGCATCCACATTCGGAGCAGGCACGCTATGGTCCAGGACCAGCACCACTTTGGAAGGATTGAATACTCTCCTGGCCCCCATTTTTTGGAACTGCCGCACCGCAATCAAGCCCGTTCCATCGGTGGTCATGACCAGATCCACAGGGACGTTAAGGAATTCCCCGGGTTTGACCGATTTCCTCCCCGTATGGGCAGCCAGGATCTTCTCGGCCAGGGTCAACGGACACTCCTTTTTCTACCCGGATAGCCGCCGATAAACAGCGCTTTGAAGCCAGCGTTTTCAATAATCCGGGCGCTCAGGGCGTCATGGGCCCTAGGCATGACCAGAATTTCGGGGGCGAGAATATGCTTTTCAAGAAGCGAAGTCTTTTTCATCCCCCCTCCCAGGGTGAAAAAAGGCCGAATTTGAATGTAAAAAAAAGAAGGCCCTACTTGGTTTCAGGCCCCCTTGGTTAAAAAGGAAAAGTGTCCAGGTCGAAAGCCCCGGGTTCCCTTCCAATTTTTTTCTGAAAGAGGACTGACAAAAAGCTGGAATAGTCCCAAGAATATTGGCAATTTTTATATTATGATGGATGGTTTGTCAAGAATATTTTGAGCCAGACCAGCTTCACCGGAGGTGAAGCTGAAAAAATCAGCGGGCGATTTCAGGAAGGTCTTCAGAGAGGGCGTTGCCCTGGAACGAGATCCCCGAGGTCATCTCTTTCCAGAAAAGATCGGCCCGGGTAAAAGGGAAGAAAACCAATTGAGAATCTTGCAATTCGACCCGACAATCTTTGATCCAGGCCCTGGCTTTTCGGTTCGCCTGGGGGATCAACGCCCCCAGGATCATCATCCCCAACTCTTGCGCATCCTTGATCCCCAGGCTTCCTCCCGCCGTGAGGGGATGCGAACCATCTTCGAAGCAGCCGAGCGGGACATCCGGCTGTAAGAAAGTGAGCCGGCTCCCCAGATTATGGATGGTTTGGGGATTACGGAATTTTACCGCCGGGAAGTAGAAAAAGATTGGCCGGCGGGACTCGCGCTCGGGATTGAAGACCCGAGGGGGCGGGGCTAAGCGGTAAAGATCCGCCATGCTTGCCAGCCTCTCGCCCGATGACTCCAGGGTGGTCCGGCACCGCCAGAAGGGTACCCACAGCAGGTCCTTCGGAAGACGTTCTCCGGCGGGCGGGACCGCCGAATAATTCATTTCCGCCCAATCCCCTCCTTTTTCCCGGAAGAGATGGCGGCAGGTAGGGCAGAAGTGGAGAACGCTGAGGGGGAAAAACGGAAATGCCCAGCCGCAATTGGGGCAGCGGAAGGGGAGAAAGCGCAGCTCGCTGAACTCGAAAGGCTTGCGGGTTTCGTTCCCCCGCAACTTGGCCAGGATGGGAGACCCGTCCGGGATCATCTGAATCGGACTCTGGCCTACGGCATCCAGGAGGAGAATCTCGCAGCCCTCTTCATGCAGGCATTCCACAAACCAGAGGGGGAAATAGATCACCGAAAACTGAAGCCCTACGATCCTTTCCAGGTTCACCTCGGAGATCATTTTCTCCGCCTGGAAGAAGAAATCGACGTAGCGCCCGACCTGGGCCTGGACCGCTTCAAGGGGAAGGTCCAGGGGGAGGAAGGAATCCCTCATCTCCAGGTGCTCGGGGGAAAAGGGCTGGAGGCGCAGGACCTGCGGCCGGACCCCCAGACTGCTCAGCCCAATCTCCAGGTCCCAATAGGCCGGGATGGTATGATCCATCACCCGGACGAGGAGAATTTTGAAACGCTCCATGGGCGGAGGAACGCCCGCCTCGCTCTCCATTTTCAGGGGTTTCAGCCCAAAAACCCATCGGTAAACCGTCCCCTGGAGACGCCAGAATGGAGCGTAGAAGAGGAGGGTTTCTCCGATTCGGGGGGAACGCCTTCCCAGCTTCAAAAGGTGTTCCCCGGCCAGAGACTGGGCTTTCCTCGGGTCGGAAATCTGCGGAGAAAGCACATAGCGCAGCACCCCCTCCCGGCCAGCGACCAGGAGTTCGGTGCCGCAGAACTGGCAGTGAATGACTTGGGCTTCCTCGAGGAAATCGATCGTCCCGCCGCATTGGGGGCAGCGGATGATGATGTGAACTTTCGACTCGGCAGGAATTTCCATGGGAAAGATAGTGTCAGTATGAGTGTTCGTGTGAGTAAAAACTAAAATTGAATGACACGAATTACTGACCCTGACACTTTTTTTATAGTTTTTCTCCGCACTGATTGCAGAAGACCGCCCCGGGCAAGGCTTGGGTGCCGCATTTGGAGCAGGTGATATTGGGCTTTTCCACTTTGGCCCCGCAGACCATGCAGAAGTTAGCCTCCAGGGGCAGGTCTTTCCCGCAGTGGAGACACTTGTTTACTTTTACGATCTGGGTGCCGCAGTAAGGACAGAAGCGCGCATCGATAGAGATCTCGCTGTGGCACTTGGGACATGGAATCTTCTTCTCGCTGGGCATGCTCCCCTCCTGCATGGTCTTCATTAACATGCCCGGGAGCATCATGCCCAACCCGGCCCCTACGCCCAGGCCCATGCCCGAGCTGGCCGCGGCGCCAGCGGCTCCTCCTCCTTCGGCTTTGGCCGCATCCCCCAAGGCCTTGGCGGCTTTGTACTTCAGGAAGTCA
>DASPRR010000015.1:0-3196 GCA_035624375.1 Thermodesulfobacteriota bacterium
AAATTTGACTCTCGATAGTTACTGGAAGTAATGTACCCTGCTAGTCTTTACACATGCGGTCAACGAAACTACCTCCTATGGTATATAAGGCATAGGAACAATTAAATCTTGCGGCAGCCGGCGGTCCTCTCCGGCTATTTCTTTTTCGCCGTTAGGGGTATGCTCCGGTAGGATTCATCCACCGCGGGCATTTTGACTTGCTCCCTGGGACTCAGCAGCTTTCCGTAAACGGGGTCGTTCTGCCAGCCGTCCACATGGGCAGCCCTTCGGGCGGCGGATTTGAGCTTTTTCCAGTCGGCGCTGCCGTATAAGAACATTTCCTGGGCGGCCATGGACCCCTCCCCGTGAATGGTGTCGATCTGGTAAAAATTGCAGGTCATATCCTTGGCCAGCCGCATCACCCGAAGCCTGTCTTCCGTGGGAATTCCGTCCTTGGCGCTCAGGTATTTTTCGATGTAGGGCCGAATCTCCGGATTGTTCCAGTCCCGGAAAGTCGGCACGGTGGTTGACAATCCTCCGGCAATATCCTGAAGGTGCTGGCACATCTGGTGAAAGTTGCTGGCAAAAGTGTACTTGGAAGCATTGATGGCCATGCGGTTGGGCATGACCACATCGTGGCCAAATTCCGTCTCGGGGTCCAGGCAGGCCGCCCTTCCCAGCTGGGCTACTGTTTCCGTGATCATGGCCATCCAGGCCAGCTTCTTGCGCACGTGGGGGACCTTTTCTACCCCGTTATACTCGGCGACCAAGGCTGCCGCCCCGGTGATGATTTCGAGCTTGCCAATCATCTTGCAAGTGCCGAAAAGGCGGTGGTAGCTGGCGAAGGCGTAGGCGAGATGGCGGCTGAACTGCCATTCGCCACACATGAACACCCGCTCCCACGGCACAAACACGTCGTCAAAGACAATCAGGCATTCCGTGGGCTGCAGCTCGCTCGTCTTGGGATAATCAAATTCACCTTCTTCCCCGTAGGTCCGGGATACCGGCTCCACGGCGAGAAGCTTGATCCCGGGGGCGTTCAGGGGGATGGCGAAGGCCAGGGCGTAGTCCTTATCTTCTTCGCCATGGGTCCGGCAGGGGAGGCAGAGCGCCTCATTGGCGCAGGGGGTGGCGCTGATATGCACTTTGGCCCCCCGCACCACGATGCCGTCTTTCCGTCGGTCGACGATCCTCAGGTAGTAATCCTGGTGCTGCTTCTGTTTGGAAGGGTGCAGGCTCCGGTCCCCTTTGACGTCCGTTATGGCCCCGGTAATGGCCAGGTCCTGTCTCTGAAGCACTTTCCTGTAATTTTCCACCCGCTCCGTATAATGGGTTCCCAGTTCCTTATCCATGACCTTGGCCGCAACCGTAAAGGCGGCGAGGGCATCTGCCCCCATGCAATGAACGATCACCCCTCCGCCGGATCGGACGCCGATGATGTAGCATTCTCTTCTCCGTAAAAGGTCCTCCGCCGCCTTCGGGGAGGCGAGCAGGAAATTCACCTCTTCGCCATCCTCGTTCCGGGTCACAAACAGTTCCCGGAAATCCGGGTGGTTGGGCAGGACATAATCCATGCAGGCCGTTTTGATAATGCTGCTGAGAGTGGGATGGGTCCGCACATCGGAAACCTTTTCCCCCAGGCACCAGACCTGCCTGCCGTCATTCAAGCTTTCCAGGTACTGCTGAACTGTTTTGATCATCGAGAGCCTCCTCCTGTTCGTGGCGGTAAAGGTGAAACCAGGGTCAAGTGATGGTGCCTGCCGGTTAGAAATTCTAGGGCGCAAGTCGAAAGGGTGAAAGTGTGAAATTTCTCTTGCCCCGTGCCCTCGCGCCTTCCGCCTCCTGCGGAGGTCTTAGGCTGTGGAGGGAATATATCACGAAACCGTCGGGGAAAAACAGGGAGAAGTACCCCAGTTCATTCCCCTAGATCATCTCGAAATCAGATGAGGGCCAAAAAAGGAGCTGCTATGAAATGGGCAGTAATCTCAGGGGCCCGAAGGGGCAGGGCCCTTGCGAGGCCTTCTATAGGTTCTTTACCGACTCATTTGGATGGCTCTTGGCTAATAAATCGAGCAGAGCTTTGGCCAACTCCCGGGCAAAGGAGGGATCGTTGATATGCATATCCTTCTCCATCACCGGGATACGGGAGGGCAGGTTTGTTCTCAGGGCTGCGATGAAGGCCCGGTTCGCTTCGGGGAAGAAAAAAGGCTGGCCCGGAGCATCGATGGCCGAAAAACCTCTTAAGGGGATGTAAACAACCACCGGGCCCCTGGCCCGGGAGAGCTTCTTGGCCATAATCTCGGCCAGCTGCCGGTTTTCCTCCTCGTCGGTACGCATCAAGGTAGTAGCCGGATTGTGAACGTGGAAAAGCCGTTTGCGGAATTGGGCAGGAATGGCATCGGGGAAATAGTTGACCATATCCATGGCCCCCGGAACCACTACTTGGGGGATTCCCATCTCCCCGGCTTTCTCCAGACGGTTTGGACCGGCGCTGCACTTTCCTCCCCGAAGCTCATCAGCCAGTTCCGTCGTCGAAATGTCCAGCACCGCCTGGATATGCCCCTCGGCGATCAATTGCTCCATGGCCATCCCTCCGGGGCCGTTGGCATGGAAGACTAGAACCTCGTATCCCTTCTCCTCTAAAATCTTTCTGGCCTCGGTCACGCAAGGGGTGGTGACTCCGAACATGCTGACCGCAATCAGCGGCCGCCCGTCCAAGGAGAGGTCTTCCTCTTCTTCGACCATGCCGCACACCGCAGCGGCCGCATTGCCCAGAATCTTCTTGGTAACGCGATTAAGCCCAGAGATGTCCACCACCGAGTGGATCATGCAGATATCCGAAATCCCCACATAAAGGCGGACATTTCCGGAGGCCATGGTGGAGACCGTGACCTTGGGAATTCCCAAGGGGAGAGTCCTCATCGCCCTCGTCCCGATGACCGTTCCCGAACCGCCCCCCAGGGAAATGACGCCGGAGATTTCCCCTCTATCGAACAACTCACGGGTGATCTTCGCAGCGCCCTGGGCCATAACCGCCACCGCCTGCCCCCGGTCTCTCCGGCTCACCAATTCATAAATCGGCTGGCCACCGGCAGCGGCCACCTTTTCATTGGAAATATCCACGTAATCCGGGGAAGGCTAAAGAACTCCTACGTCAAGAGTCAGGACCTTCTGACCTATCGCCAGAATTTGATCCTTGACGAAGTTCAGTTCTTCG
>DASPRR010000020.1:0-10671 GCA_035624375.1 Thermodesulfobacteriota bacterium
CAATTTCTCCTTCATTCCTGCATCTCCTTGAATTCTGGCTTTGTTCGAAAGTGGGTGATTCGTCGAAGGTATGATTCATATAATAACTTTGAAATCTGGCGGAAACTCCTGATTTGCCAACCCGTCTCTGAAATCCCCCCCGCCCGCCTTTAAAAAATCCCCCCCCACCCCCCTTTTTCAAAGGGGGGAACGGGGGGATTTTTGCAGGCGCCTTGCTCGAGAGGAATCCGCGAAGAAATAGGGTGGATTTCTTTCAAAAAGTTAAAGCCTTACGAAATTCGGAACTCGCAACGGGCACCCGGGTCTCATCCCAGCCACCGTTTTCTGCGCTTGTAGTGCTTGACCTCCCGGTAGCTTTTCCGCTTTCCTACCCCGCTCAAACCCAGGTAAAATTCCTTGATATCCTCATTATCCTTCAGCTTAGAGGTTGGCCCGTCGAGAACCACCTTCCCGTTCTCCATCACGTATCCGTATTCGGCCACAGAAAGAGCGGCCACCGCGTTCTGCTCCACCAGGAGGATGGAAGCCTTCTCCTCCTGGTTGATTCGCCGGGCGATCCTGAAAATCTCCCTCACCAGGACCGGGCTGAGTCCCAGGGACGGTTCGTCCAGGAGCATCACCTTGGGATGGGCCATGAGGCCCCGTCCCATGACCAACATCTGCCGCTCCCCTCCCGAAAGGTATCCGCTGGTCCTGGGACTGAGTTCCATCAGGCGGGGAAAATACTCATAGACCCTCTGGAGGTCTCGTTTCACCGCCGGTCCATCCCCCCGGGCATAGGCCCCCACGAAGAGATTCTCCTCCACCGTGAGGTGTTCGAAGAGCCGGTGGCCTTCCATCACCTGTACAATCCCCAGGCGCACGATCTCTTCCGGGTCCAGGCGGTCAATCCTCTGGCCCTCAAATTCAATGCTCCCGTCGGTTACTTCTCCTTCTTCGGTGTGCAGGACCCCGGAGACGGCTTTCAGGGTGGTCGTCTTACCCGCCCCGTTGGCTCCCAGAAGAGCCACGATCTTTCCTGGGGCCACCTCCAAGGAGACCCCTTTGAGCACCAGAATTACGTCGCTGTAGATCACTTCAATGTTATTCAAACGAAGCATGGACCCCTTCCCGCCTCATCTATTTTCCCGGAGGAACAAACTCGATCTTTGACAGCGCGGTCCTCCCCGACTCCGCCCCGGTGATCCGGAAGGTGTAAACCCCGTGGGGAATGGGCTTGAAGGATTTGGGATCAGGAGCTAGCGTCGGGCTGATGTCCCCCCGCAGGAAAGTCATGATCTTGGTCGGAGGAGTGATATCGGCAGTAAAGTCTCCCTTTTCATCGGCATATCCAAAGGCCACCCCCACCGGCTCTCCCGGCTTCACCGCCGGAATCTCCACTCCCGGTGGGACTTCCATCTCCACCACAACCATTTCCTTGGGCTGGTAGCCAGATCCCGAGAAATAGA
The DNA here is from genome assembly GCA_035624375.1 of Thermodesulfobacteriota bacterium. Lineage (GTDB taxonomy): Bacteria > Desulfobacterota > SM23-61 > SM23-61 > SM23-61 > SM23-61. The sequence continues at coordinate 1,449 of DASPRR010000020.1, forward strand.
TACGCGTCTGGAGGATGCTGAGCATGGCGGGCAGGGTCGTGGGGAGAGTCACCTTCGGGGGCGGAGGTTCGGGGGCCGGCGCGGAGGTCGCAAGCTGCTCCGGCGGGGGCGTTGTGCTTTTGCAGGCTCCCAGTAAGGAGACGATCATGACCAGATATATGAACCAAGAAAATCTCTTCATTTCCTTTCCCTCCTTTCCTTAATTATTGTCAGCCACATAAGTAGTTTATAAAATTTTCCAGTCTATTTAGATTTCCCCAGAAATTCCCCCCCACCCTATCCCCCCCTCCGAGAGGGGAGGGGAGGGAGGGGTGACTTCTTTTGCTTGCGGCTCTTTCGCTCTGAACTCTGCGGTGAAATGCTGTTCAGAATTTGTGCAAAGAGACGGCATCGGGGGCCTTGATCCAATCCGTGATGGCCACCGCCCTGGAGTTCTTGACCTGGTAGAACTTCACCTCCAGGCTACCCCTGCGTGACGTTGGGCTGTAGGCGTTGATCCCGGTGATTCCCTGCCGCTTGAACCCGGCGAGCTTCTGATAAGCTTTGAACATGGCCTCCCCGTCGAGTTTCTCATACCCCACATCCTTGAGGGCGATCTTCAGTCCTTCTTCAAAGTCCATTCCCCAGACCATCCCGGCCAGGTAGGTCTCGTTGAAATCGGTAATGGGTTTTCCGCGATATTTCGTCCACAGGGAAGAGCCGGGATGATTCTTGGCATCTTGTCCGCGCAGGTAGTAGGAGGTGATGACCGTCCCTTCCAATGCTTCGGGGTGCGCCCGAATTCCCACCGGTTCGGTGGGTCCCCAGTAATCGTTCAAGAACTGAATGGTCTTGGTCAGGCCGAGCTTGTGGGCGTCGCGGATGATGTTGGTCGGCGTGGGGTCAACCCCTCCGGCAAAAATATAATTGGCTCCCGCGCCGGCCAGGCGGGTCAGGTACACGGTGTGATCCAGCGCCCCCGGGGGAAAGAACTCTGGCTTGACCATGGGCAGGCCGATCTTGTCGGCGTACTCATTTCCCCCTCTGAGAAACTCTTTCCCGTACGGGCTGTCCCAGCTGATGAAACCGAACTTGGGCATCCCCGGCTTCCCTTTGGCTTTCCAGTCCATTACCACCCAGTCCATGGCGGCGGAAAAAGCATCCTGGTAGGCCGGGCCCCAGATGAAAATCCGGCCGAGCTTGGCCTGGAACTCCCCATCCCCCGGAACGAGCTGGACCAGCCTGTCTTTCGTCGCCAGGGGGGCCACGGCCTTGCCGATGGGCGTGCCGATAGCGTTGACCACCAGGAGCTTATGCTCGGTCCGGTATCGTTTGTAAGCCGAAACTCCCCGGGCCACGTCGTAGCGGGTGTCCACGCCAATGAATTTGACCTTCACTCCATCCACCCCTCCCCGGGCATTCAGGTCTTTGAAATAATCTTCCACCCCCATATCGGCCGGGACATTCAGGCCGGCAATGGCCCCCGTATAATCGGCCAGGCTCAGGTAGGTAACCATTTTCTCCTGGGCCCAAGAATCGCCCTCCAGGGTGCAGAGCAAAATGCATAGAGCCAAAATAACGAAAATGAACCCTCCTCCTGCTTTCCTCATAATGCCCTCCTTCCTCTAAAGTTTCAGCCTCTACGGGCAGGTTTCGAACCCGCCCTTGCACTGCTATCAATACGCAAACGGATAGAGCCGGTAAGAGGTCTTGAAAATCTCCCAGCGATGGGCGATCCCCCGGGGTTCGAAGATGAGAAAGACCATGAGGATCAGGCCGAAGGCGGTGATCCCCAGGGAAGCTGCCGGATGGGTTCCCAGCCAGGGGAAGGTCGATGCCAGGAAGGGAGACGAGAACATGACCAGTTCGTCCAGTCCCCGCAGAAAGATGACCCCGAAGAAAGCCCCGGCGGTCAGACTCATCCCCCCCACGATCAGCATCCCCACGTACCAGACGGCGTGGAGCACGGTGAACTGCTCCGGATGGACCACCTGGATCCAATGAGCCCATAGAGAGCCGGCAACTCCGGCATAGAAGCACGAAATGAAGAAGGCCAGCAGCTTGTAGCGGTAGAGATTGATTCCCATGACCTCGGCGGCCAGGTCGTTGTCCCGAATGGCCACGAAGGCCCGCCCCAGGCGGGTGCGCATCATATTCTTGGCGCCGTAGGTCATGAGTAGCATCACCGACACGATGATGTAATACATCCTCCCGTCGCTGTCGAATTGGAATTCCCCGATGCTGGGCGGGGCCGGATGGAGGCCCTGGGTGCTCCCGGTGATCTCCAGGTGCATGATCAGCCACATGATCAGAAAATGAATGGCCAGGGTGGCCATGGCCAGATAAAAGCCCTTGATTCGCAATGAAGGGGCTCCCCCGATCAGGCCAATGACCCCGGCGGAAATGCCGGATAAGGGCAAAGCGAGCCAGAAGGTGACTCCGAATTTCAGGGTTAGAATGGCCGAGGTGTAGGCGCCGATGGCCATGAAAGCTGCCTGCCCGAAGGAGACCTGACCGCAGAACCCGGTGACCACCTGCAGTCCCAGGACAATGATGAAGGTGATGCAGAAATAATTGATGAGGCTGATGAAGTATTCCTGGCCGAAGGCGGGAAAGAGATAAAGAAGGAATAAGGAGATCAGGAGAATCGCCCAGTGCCGCTTCGTCCGGACAATGGCCATGTCCTGCGCGTACCGCTCGTTGTACACTCCACAAGGAAGCATCTCAAATCCTTTCGATCCGTTTTAATCCGAAGAGGCCAAAGGGTTTAACCAGCAGAATGAGGAGCAACATCACATAGGCCGCCACATCCCCTACCCCTCCGCCGACCAGAGGGTCCAGGTATCCCGCGCTCAAATTCTCGAGCATTCCCAGGATCAGCCCGGCCAAGAGCGCGCCGGGCAGCGAATCCAGGCCCCCGAAAAGGGCCACCACCAACCCTTTCAGCCCCACCCAGGGTAAGGGGTAGTGAATGTCCATCACCCGGGCCAGGGAGATTCCGGCCACCGCGGCAACCAGGGCGGAAACGATCCAGACGATGGAGAAGATCGTCCGCACCGAGATCCCAGTGGACTGGGCCAGTTGGTGGTCCTCCGCCGTAGCCCGCATTCCCAGCCCGATTTTGGTGAAGCGAAAAAGGAGCGCCAGCAGGAAGAACAAACCCAGGGCCACGCCGAAGCTTAAAATGCCCCCGGTGGGAATGTTCAGCCCACCTACAGATAGGGTTTCTGTGTTCAAGAACCGGGGGAGGGTTCGGGTCTCTCCCTTGAGGATGAGCTGGAATATCCCGTCCATGGTCATGAAGATGGCGAAGGTCATCAGGAAAGCGGAGAAGAGGGGTTGGCCGATCAGAGGACGCAGGGAGAAGCGCTCCGCCGCCAGGCCGATGGCCCCCGCCACTAGGAAGGTCAGAAGGATAGCAGCCCAGAACGGCAGGGCCAGGACCACGATGAAGACGTAGAAGAAAAAGGCCCCGAAGGCCAGAAACTGGCCGTGAGCCAGGCTGACCACGTGGGTGGACTTATAGACCAGGACGATGGCCGCCCCCACCATGGCGTACAGTCCACCGGTCAGCAATCCGGTTATGGCCAGCTGGAGAAATTCAGTCATCCAGTCCCCTCATTTATTTTATTGGACCCAGATGAACGAAGATTTTCAGGATTAACAAAAAAGGAATAAATTTTAATTCTTTGTTTTTTTAATAGCTTTGTGGTCATAAACGACCCTCCTGGAAATCCCTCCCGGCCTCCCTTTTCCAAAGGGAGGAGAGGTTATTTACGGGAACTCGATGAATCACGAGGCCTTTTCCCCCTTTGAAAAAGGGGGATTAAGGGGGATTTCGCCTTTTTTCAGAACGCAAAATTGTTACTTTTTTTTATAAAAATCGATCTGCGTTGATCTGCGAAAATCTTCGTCCCATTAATTTATTTTATTTATGTGAATGGCGGTCTTGATCACTCCTTTTCTCCCGTCGCGGTAGGTGATCGCCGCTTCCACCGCGTATTCCGGGCTGTCCCCATACAGAGCCATCACCAGGTCTTTGTACCGGTCTTCCACGAAGGTCCGTCGCAACTTTCGGGTCCGGGTCAGCTCGGCCTCATCGGCGTCGAACTCTTTGTGCAGGTTGACGAAGCGCTTTACCCGGGCATAATCCGGCAGGGTCCGGTTGACTTTCTCCAGCTCCTTCCTGACCAGCTCGACGATTTCGGGTTTCTGCGACAGATCGGTGAAGGTGGTATAGGGAATCCTTTTGCTCTCCGCGTAGCGCCCCACGTTCTCCAGGTCGATGTTGATGAGCGCGGTCACGAATTCCCTATCCTCTCCTCCGACCACCAGAACATCTTTGATGTAGGGGCTGAAACGAAGGCGCACCTCGGTGTACTGCGGGGAAAATTTCTTGCCCCCGGCCAGCGCCTTCAGGTCTTCCATCCGGTCGATGACAATCAGGTGTCCATTTTCGTCGATATGCCCGAAATCGCCCGTGGCGTACCATCCGTCTTTCAACTTCCGGGCGGTGGCCTCGGGATCCTTGTAATAGCCGGAGTACATAAACTGGCTCTTAACCAGAATCTCTCCCTCATCCGAAAGCCTGACCTCGGCCCAGGGGACTACGGTGCCGGAAGTTTCGGGGCGGATCCCTCTCCCCCGCGGAACCGAAACGACCCCCAGCTCCGTGCTCCCGTAAAAAAGCTTGATCTGAACATCCAGGGCCTGAAAGAAGCGAATGATCTCCGGGCTGACCGCTGCCCCTGCGGAATACACGCACCTGGCATTGGAGAGGCCCAGCTTGTCTTTGAGCGCCCGGAAGACGGTCTGGTAGGCCAGGACGTACAAGACCCGGTCGAGCCAAGAGGGTGTTTTCCCGGCCCCGAGGATATCCGCCATCCGGTAGCCGAGAGGGAGGCAGAGCCGGTAGAGAAGCCGGCGGAGGGCAGTGGAATCTATCATCCGGGCCTGCACCATTCGGTTCACGTTCTCCCAGAGCCGTGCACCATAGAAAAGAATCTGCGGCCCGATCTCCCGCAGGTTCTCCTGGACGGTCTCCGGTTCTTCGGGGAAATTCACGGACACGTCCGCCACCAGGGAGCCGCCGATCCCCAGGCCCTGCTCCGTCGCCCAAGCGGGAGGGATGAAGGAAAGGTACTGGTACCCTTTTTCGTTCCAGTCATCCATCAAGGCCCAGGCCCGAACTCCGTCAACCAGCCACCTCTGGCTGAGCATCGCCCCTTTGGGCAGGCCGGTGGTTCCGGAAGTATAACAGATAACCCCGATGTCCGAGCTCTGCCCCTGGTCGATTTTTTGCTCGAAGAGCTGGGGATTTACCTTCTCCTGGGCTGCGCCGAGTTTCAGGACCTCCTCGAAGGAGAAAAGCAGCGGATCGTGGTAATGCCAGAGTCCTTTCGGGTCCCAGAAGATGACCTTTTTCAGGAGCGGAAGCTGTCCTTTGATCTCCAGGAGCTTGTCCACCTGTTCCTGGTCGTGGGCCACCACAAATTTGGAGTCGGAGTGCTCCAGGTAATATTTCACTTCCGAGGGGATGCAGTCGGTGAAGATCCCTACTACCGTGGCCCCGGCACAGTGAGCGGCAAGCTCGGCCCAGTACCATTCCGGCTTGTTCTCCCCGAGAATGGATACCTTGTCTCCTCGCTCCAAGCCCAGCTTCATGAGTCCGAGGGAAAGGTATTTGACCTTCTCGTAATAATCCTTCCAGGTGTAGCTCTGCCAGATGCCCCGATCCTTCACCCGCATGGCCATCTTGCGGTCTCCATGCTTCCGATAATTCCACCGCAGGAGCTTAGGGAGGGTATCCAGATTGCGGGGAGTTTCCTCTTGGCTAACCAATCTCCCCCTCCCCCAGGTAGGCTTTGATGACCCGCGGGTCTTGTTTGATATCCGCCGGAGTCCCCTCGGCGATCTTCTGGCCGAAATCCAGGACGATCACCCGCTGGGCGATGTCCATGACCACTCCCATGTCATGCTCCACCAGCGCGATGGGGACCCGCTTCAGCTCCGAAATGTCGATGATGAACCGGGCCATATCCTCCTTCTCTTCTACGTTCATTCCGGCCATGGGCTCATCGAGGAGAAGTATTTTCGGCTCTAGCGCCAGGGCCCGCCCTAGCTCTACCCGCTTGCGCAGGCCGTAGGGGAGCAGGCCCACCGTTTTCTTCCGCACCGGCTCCAGTTCCAGGAAATCGATGATGTCTTCGACCACTTTCCGGTGGGCGATCTCCTCCCGGCGCATGGGGCCGAAATAGAGAAATCCGGCCAGGGCCCCGCGGCGCATGTGGATGTGCCGCGCGGCCATCAGGTTGTCCAGCGTGTTTAGGCCGGTGAAGAGTTCGATGTTCTGGAAGGTTCGGGAGATGCCCAATTTTGCTATGCGGTGGGGAGACAAAGGAGTGATTCTCTCGCCCTGGAAGAAAACCTCTCCCCGCTGAGGGCGGTAGAATCCGTTAATGCAGTTCAGGGTGCAGGTCTTGCCGGCCCCGTTTGGCCCGATAATGGCCAGGATCTCGGCATCTCTCACCTCCAGGCTCACCCCGGAGAGAGCCATCATCCCGCCGAAGCGGAGATCGAGGTCGTCCACCCTGAGCACGATCTGGTCTCCCCCGCCTGTCGGATGGGAAGCTGGCATCGCCTGCTCCTTCTAGGTTTCGTGGACCTCGGTTCAGCAACGCTTCAAGAACGATGGAAAAAACCAATCTGGGAGTCGATCCGTACGGAAAGGAAAAATATGTGAAAAGCTACGACTAAAGGTATCCTGCCCTCTCTATGCGGTACCATATGTAACAAGATCCTGGAAGGTTGTCAAGGAATTTTGCTTCACTTTCCGGCGGGGCATTTTTTCTCGCAGTTCCTGGAAAGGTCCAAAGTCTCGTCTGCCCGGATTCTTCTTGGCGGTTGAAACTTTCACTCCTGCATGGTAAATAAAGATTGAGTTATTTTCTCCTCGAAACGATGGCAAGGGAAAGAAAGAACCCGTTTGATAAGGAGATCATGCCGTGAAGATGCGATGGGAAAGGACCCCGGGGGGGACCTTAATCGCGATGGCTTTTCTCTTCACTCTCCTTTTCCTGGGCTGCGCCCGAACCCGGCAGCCGGTGTCCGAGCCAGTTCTCCCGAAGCCGGAGACTTCCGAGGTAGTGTCTGAGGTCCAGAAAACCGACCGGGTCATGGTTCCTTCTGCCTCTGCCGTTCCGACTCCTCCCACCCCGCAGCCCGAGCCACCGATCCCTGAGCCACCGATCCCCGAGCCGCAGGCCGCCCCGAAGCCGAACTCAGGGGCCGAAGAAGCCGCGCAAGACCGGATTGCTTCAGGAGCCGTGCTCCTCAACCCTTCTGTGTTCGAAGATGCCAAGGCCATCCAGAGTCGACTGGCGGAACTCGGGGTTTACAAGATGGCCATCGATGGGATGTGGGGAAGGGATTCTCGCGCCGCCCTGCGTTTTTTCAAGGAAGAGAACAACCTGAAGTTCCCCGACCAGTGGGACAAGGAAACCCAGGTAGCTCTCTTTGGAAAAGGGGGCGCTCCGGGGCCTCCGGTTGACACGAGCGATCCCCTCGCCAGCGGGACCCTTCTCCTGACCCCGTCCAACCCGGAGGACGTCGAGACGATCCAGGGCCGACTGGCCGAGTTGGGGTTTTACTCCGGGGGAATTGATGGAATCTGGGGCAGAGACACCCGAGCCGCTCTGCGGGCTTTTAAAGAAAAGATCGGTCTGAAAAATCCCGAGCAGTGGGACAAAGAGACCCAAATGCTCCTTTTCCGCGAGTTAGGGAAATGGCCCTGATCGAAATCTTTGCGCCCTGGAAGTGCTGCCGGGTTAAAACCTTGAGGAGAATGACTTCTACCCATCGACTCTTTTTTTAAAACAGATTCGCAAAATCAAACCATCCTGTGAACCCTGATTCTCCCCTCAACTTCAACACCTATCCCAGCCAGGGAAAATGAATTCAAAAAATACTTGACAGTCATGATCGGGGATGATAATCATCCATAATCGCATTTCTTCTTTTCGGTTAACCTTTTCTTTTTCATATAAATATTTCAGAGGGAGAGATAGGGATAGAGATTTTTTTATCCGAGATCATTTTTTTGTCTCCCTCTTTGATCTTCCGTAAAGGAGGAGATCATGAGAATCCGGGAAATATTCTCTTTGATTTCTTTTTTGGTTCTCGCTTTTTCAACCCTTCCTTTGGCTGAGGTTATGGCTCAGCCCAAAGAGATTGTTTTGGGCACCGCCTTACCCTTAACAGGGGGGCAGTCTCGGGAAGGGGGCTATTTCAAGAAAGGCTATGAATTGGCAGTAAAAGAGATAAATGATGGGGGTGGAATCCCGATCAAGGAATATGGCAAAAATATTCCTATCAAACTTATTATTTATGACGATAAAAGCGACAATACGACCTCCGTCCAGCTCTATGAAAAGCTGGTGACCCAGGATAAGGTGAATGCCCTCCTTGGCGGCTATGGCACCCCTCTGATCACCGCTCACACCATAGTGGCGGAGAAATACCGGGTCCCTTACTTGAATGGAGGAGGGGCCACTGCGGCCATTTACCAGCGGAACATGAAATATGTCTTTGGGATTCTAGCCAGCATTGAAAAGTTGGCCCATACCCTCATGGACTGGGTCTCCGCCCAGCAGGATGCAGGCCATCTGAAAAAACCCCTGAAAATTTCCGTGATGGGAGAAAACACCTCCCACGGCAAGGAGTTTCGCCAGGGGGTTCTGGATAAGAGCAAGGCGGCTCCAGCTCGTTTCCAGATCGTAATGGACGAACCCTTTGAGCTGAACCTTAAAGATGCCGATCCTCTTTTGCAGAAACTCAAGGCTTCCGATGCCGATGTATTTTTGGCGGATGCCCGCCTGGCCGATTACACGACCATCCACCGGCGTTATACTGAGCTGCGCCTGTATCACCAAATCGTGAGTTACGGCCCGCGGGGATCGGAGAAGGCGGCTCGTGATGCTCTAGGAGAGGCTTCGGACTACATCGTATCCTGCAATTGGTGGCATAAGGAGGTTCCCACCCCAGCGGCCAGGAAATTTGCCGAAAAATATGCTCAGACTTACCATGAACCCGCAGAATGGTTCCCGGCATTGGCTTACGAAACGGTCCGGGTGATGGCCAAAGCCATGGAAATGGCCGGAAGCCTGGATAAATCCAAAATCCGGGATGCCCTGGCCAAAATGGATATGAAAGACTCCCTCGTGGTTGGAGGACGTGTCTGGTTTAA
>DASPRR010000531.1:0-2280 GCA_035624375.1 Thermodesulfobacteriota bacterium
TACCGGAATTTTTTGAACAGGTATCCTAGCAATCCAAAAATAATCATGAAGAGAATCTGGGCGATGTTATTGTTCAGGCTGTAGGCTCCGATCAAGCAGAAAAGAAGGATCAAGGGAAAGAGGATGGGATAGGGCACCCGGAGGACTTTCACCCAGAGCCCGATCAGGGGAAGGTTGAGAACCAACAGCATCACATTCCCAACGTACATGCTCGCCACCACTCCCCAGAAAAGGTCGGGGTGTTCCTGGATCAGCATGGGACCGGGCTGTGTTCCGTAGATCACCAGCGCCCCCAGGAGGATCGCCATGGTGGCGGTGGTGGGGATGCCGAGGGTAAGCAAAGGAATGAAAGCCCCCCCGGTTGCGGCGTTATTGGCAGACTCCGGGGCGGCTACGCCCGCGATGGCCCCGCTGCCGAATTTTTCCGAATGCCGGGAGACCTTCTTTTCTACCGCATAGGCGGTAAAGGCCGAAATGGTGGCCCCGCCGCCGGGCAGAATTCCCAGAAAAAAACCGATGACCGAACCGCGGAGAATCGCGCCGATCGAGTCCCGCCAATCTTTTCCCGTGGGAAGAAGGTTTTTGATCTTCGTCTCAAAGATGGAGCGTTCCAGGGTTTGCTCCACGTTCAGCAAGACTTCCGAAACGCCGAAGAGCCCCATGGCCACAGGGACGAGTCCAAATCCGTCGGCCAGTTCGACGATGTCAAAGGTGAAGCGAGTCGTCCCCATGATGGAGTCCATCCCCATACATCCCAGGAAAAGGCCGAAACAGGCCATGAGCAGGGCCTTCCACATCGGCCCGCTGGCCAGGAAGGTGAGGATGGTTAATCCCACGATCACCAGCGAGAAATATTCCGGCGGGCCGAACTTCAGAGCCATTTCAGCCAGGGGGGGAGCCACGAGCATGAGGCCGACGACCGCGAGGGTTCCCGCAATGAAGGAGCCGAAGGCGGCGATGCCCAGGGCCGGGCCGGCTCGCCCCTGGCGGGCCATCTGGTAGCCGTCCAGGCAGGTGACTACGGAAGCCGCTTCACCCGGGATGTTTACCAGGATCGAAGTGGTGGAACCGCCGTACATGGCCCCGTAGTAAATCCCGGCCAGCATGATCACGGCCGATACGGGGGTGATATGAAAAGTCGTCGGTAAAAGAAGGGAGATGGCGGCAACCGGACCCAGGCCTGGGAGTACACCGACTAAAGTCCCGATCAAAACTCCAACGAAGCAGAAGAATAGGTTGCCCGGCAAAAGGGCGACCTGGAAGCCCATCAGGATGCTCTGGAAAAAATCCAACTTTCCCCCGCTAGAAGCCGAGAGGACCCCTCGGGAGTTGGGCCTTGAGCCATAGCTCAAAGATCCCGTAGGTGCCCAGGGCAGCCAGGATCCCTCCGGCAACGACCACCGGCCACCCCTGCGGCTTTACGACCCGCAACATGAATCCCACAAAGAGAGCGGTGCAAATGATAAACCCCAGGCGAGGAAGCAGGAGGGCATAGGCGGTCAGGGCGCCCAGGACCCGGAAAGCTTTTCCCCAATCCAGGTCCTTCATGACCGGCTGCCACCGAGCCCCTTTCCGTCCCCTGAGGGTCGCATCCACCAATCCGATGAAGGAAAAAAAAGAGATGCCAAGGCCGGCCAGGAAGGTGATGAAGCCCGATCCGGGAGAGGCGAGGGTCCCCAGACCATAGCCCGCCGAAGCCCAGGCAATGAACCCCCCGCAAGCAAACCAGATGATCGTACTTACCTGATCATTATTGAGCCCGGGCATGGGTGTTCCATCATTCCTTTCGCAGACCGAGGTTGCGGATTAACGGAGCCAGTTGCTCATGGATTTGCACCAGGTGCTTGGCGAGTTCCTGCGGGCTCCGATAGAAGGGAGGCTGGTGCACCTGATTACTCACCCGGATGAAATTGGGATCTTCCATCGCTTTTTTGAAGGCCTGGTGGAGGGTTTCAACAACTTCGGGGGAAAGTCCCCGGGGGCCCACCAAAGACATGAGGCTGGGTTCGGCCGTAATATCGTACCCCAGCTCTAACAGGGTTGGAACGCTGGGATAATTCGTCATCCGCTTCTCCCCGTAAAACACCAAGAGCCTGAAGCGTCCGGCATCCACATACTTTTTCCAGGTGGTCGTCTGAGAGGACGCTTCCACATGACTGCCCAGGAGGGCCGTGACGGCCTCCTCTCCGCTTTCGTAAGGGATGAGTGTCCACTTGATCTTTTCCTTCAAGGCCAGCCGTTCCATGACCAGGTGCTGAGCCCCTCCCACCCCGGAGGTGC
>DASPRR010000030.1:0-9628 GCA_035624375.1 Thermodesulfobacteriota bacterium
GAAAAGAAGGGGCTCACCTTCAAGGATGCAGCGGTGCGGAACCGCTTCGCCGTGACGGGGAAACAGAACCTGCTTCGCCTGAGGCCCGCCGCCTTGGCCGTTCCCGAATTGGCCAGCCTCATCGAGGTGGGCAACTTCGAAGACCACCTCTCCCGCCTGGCGGAGGTGGACTGGATCGTCGAGGTGGTAGTGGAGAACCTGAAGATCAAGCAGGAGCTCTTCAAAAAAGTAGCCGCCGTTCACAAGCCGGGGACGATCGTGAGTACCAACACCTCAGGGATTCCCCTAAAAGATATTTGCGCCGGCATGGACCCGGAATTCAAACAGTACTTCTTGGGGACTCACTTTTTCAACCCGCCCCGGTACATGAAGCTCCTGGAGATCATCACCCTGCCGGAGACCAAGCCCGAGGTGGTGAAGTTCATGGCTGAATTCGGAGAAAAAGTTCTGGGCAAAGGAATCGTCTATGCCAAGGACACTCCCAACTTCATCGCCAACCGGATCGGGATCTTCGGGATGCTCTACCTGATGAAGGCCATGGTGGAAGACGGCTACAGCATCGAAGAAGTGGACGCCATCACCGGGCCGGCCATGGGGCGGCCGAGGAGCGCCGCCTTCGGGACCACCGACCTGGTGGGACTGGACACCTTCGCCCACGTAGCCAGGAACATATACGAAAACGTCCCCAAGGACGAGATGCGGGAGATTTTCAAAGCCCCCGATTTTGTGCAGAAGATGCTGGAAAAGGGCTGGCTCGGGAATAAAAGCGGCCAAGGCTTTTATAAGCGGGTGAAATCGGAAGCCGGGAAAGAGAAGCTGGTGCTGGATTACAAAACCATGGAATACCGGCCCTCGCAGAAGGTCAAATATCCCTCCCTGGACGCGGCCAAGGCAGTCTCCGGCGCGGCCAAGGCTAAAGCCCTCATCTATGCCGAGGACCGGGCCGGGCAATTCGCCTGGAAGATCACAAATGAATCCCTGCTCTACACGGCCAAAAGGATCCCCGAGATCGCCGATGACGTGTACAACATCGACAATGCCATGAAGTGGGGTTTCAATTGGGATGCGGGCCCCTTCGAAGCCTGGGACGCCCTGGGGGTCGAGGAGTCGGTGGCCCGGATGAAAAAAGAAGGAAAGCCCATCCCACTCCTGGTGAGGAAGCTTCTGGCGGCCAAGGGGAAATCCTTCTACCGGAGGAAAAACGGGCAGGTCTCTTTCTTTGACCTGAAAACGGGGAAGTATAAAAAGGTCGCGGAGAAGCCCGAGATCATCCTCCTGCCTTCGCTGAAGGAACGGAAGAAAGAGGTCAAGTCCAACGCCGGGGCCAGCCTGGTCGATATGGGAGATGGCGTGGCCTGCCTGGAGTTTCACACCTACATGAACGCCATCGGCCAGGAGATCATCGAGATGATCCACGAGTCTCTCAAGATCGTGGAGAAGGACTTTGTGGGAATGGTCATCGGCAACCATGCGGAGAGGTTTTCCGTGGGGGCCAACCTGCTCATGCTGGTGGGGGAGATCGCCAAATCCAACTGGGCGGGGATCGATGCAGCCATCCGGGCCATCCAGGATGCCATGATGGCCATGAAGTATTTCGAGAAACCCATTGTGGCCGCTCCCCATGGAATGGCCTTGGGCGGCGGGTGCGAAGTCTGCCTGTCCAGCCATCGCATTGTGGCCGCCCTGGAGACGTACATGGGCCAGGTGGAGATCGGAGTGGGGTTGCTGCCGGGGGCTGCCGGGAATAAGGAAGTTTACCTCCGCTGCATTGAAGGGATTCCCGACGGGGTGTCCGTAGACCTCCTTCCCTTCCTGCGGAAGGCCTTCGAAAACATCGCCATGGCCAAAGTCTCGACCAGCGCCGAAGAGGCCCGGAAACTTTCCTTCCTGCGGCCCACGGACCGGGTGGTGGCCAATGGGGATCGTCTCCTGTACGAGGCCAAGCAGACCGTCCTGGCTATGATCCAGGAAGGGTGGAAAGCGCCCCGGCCCAAGCTCATCCCCGTGGCCGGAGACGGCGGGCGGGCGGCCATCAAGTACATGGCCAACACCATGAGCCAGGGGGGGTTCATCACCCCATACGAAGAGTTCATCGCCGGCAAGCTGGCCTACATCCTCACCGGCGGAGACGTCCTGAGCGGAGCCATGGTCACGGAGCAGAAGATGCTGGACCTGGAGCGGGAGGCCTTCGTCAGCCTCTGCGGGGAGAAGAAGACCCAGGAGCGGATCACCGCCATGCTCAAGACCAACAAACCGCTCAGGAACTAGAAGGAGGAAACCATGAAAGAAGCTGTCATCGTTTCTGCCGTTCGCACCGCGGTGGGCCGGGCTCCCCGGGGGAGCCTGCGCAACACCCGGCCGGATGACATGGCGGGCTGGGTGGTCAAAGAGGCCATGAACCGGGTCCCCGGGCTGAAGCCGGAAGAAGTGGATGATGTGGTCATCGGCTGCAGCTTCCCGGAAGCCGAACAGGGGCTGAACGTGGCCCGTCTGATCAACTACATTGCCGGCCTTCCCTACAAGGTACCCGGGCAGACCGTAAACCGGTTCTGTTCCTCCGGGCTCCAGGCCATCGCCATCGGCGCCGAGCACATCATGTGCGGGTTTGCCGATGTCATCATCGGCGGGGGAGTGGAGTCCATGTCCATGGTTCCCATGGGCGGGAACAAGACCGTTCCCAACCTCAAGCTGATCGAAAGGTATCCCGAGGGATACACAGCCATGGGGGTAACGGCGGAGAACGTGGCCGTGAAGTTCGGGATCAAACGGGAAGACCAGGACGCCTTTGCCCTGAAGAGTCACCAGAAAGCGGCGGCGGCCATCAAGGCCGGCCGGTTCAAGGATGAAATCCTGCCCATCAAGGTGAAGACCCAGGAAGTATCCGAAGACGGCCAGGTAAAGTTCCGGGAATTCGTCTTCGACACCGATGAGGGGGTTCGGGCAGACTCCACCCTGGAGGCTCTGGCCAAGCTGCGGCCGGCATTCTCCACCACGGGATCGGTCACTCCGGGAAACGCTTCTCCCTTAAACGACGGGGCTGCGGCCACGGTCATCCTGTCCAAGGAGAAGGCCAAAGCTCTGGGAGTGAAGCCCATGGCTACCTTCCGCTCCTTTGCCGTGGCCGGCGTTCCGCCGGAACTCATGGGCATCGGGCCGGTGGAGGCCATTCCCAAGGCTCTCAAACTGGCAGGGGTCACCCTGGACCAGATCGACCTATTCGAGCTGAATGAGGCCTTCGCCTCCCAGGCCCTGTACTGCTGCCGGACCCTGGGCCTGAACATGGACAAGGTGAACGTGAACGGCGGGGCCATTGCCCTGGGCCATGCCCTGGGCAACAGCGGGGCCCGGCTGACCACCACCCTGATGCATGAAATGAAACGCCGCAACGTCCGTTACGGGGTCGTCTCCATGTGCATCGGCTTCGGCATGGGCGCGGCCGCGGTCTTCGAGAGAGAACCCAATTACTGAAGAAGGCTCATCTACCCGTGACCAAGGGCAGGCCTTTGGGCCTGCCCTTTTAAGTGGCGGAGGTCTGCGGGCATGGGAACTTCATTTCTCTGGATCGCCGTCCTACTGTTTATGGTTTGGGGCGAAAGTCCAACCCTCCGCGCCCAGACCTTGCCCTCAGCCCAACAGCTCTTACCCCTGGCACCGCATTTGTCGCTCCAGGAAAAGGACCTACGCTCTTTCCGAACTACCGGGCGGCTTGATTGGCAGCAGGTGCATCTGAAGTTCGAGCTTTGCGCCGAAAAGCCCGATCGGACCGCTCTTAGGGTTCTGGACTCCAGAGACCATACCCCGATCCTCTGGGCCTCCGGGAGGGAATTCTTGTTCTATGACCCCCTGGAAGACGAGGTGGTCATGGGCAAGGGGGTGCCTTCTTTTCATCTGCGCATGGAGAAAGAAAGCAACCCAGAAAGGGAAGAGGATCGGGGCAAGGGAAATTTGATCTTGGAGTTCGGTATTTCCACCGATGTGACCAAAGCGTCAAGCGGCCTATCGGTGGACTTGAAGTCCTTTTGGATGAACGCGGAGGGCGTCCCTGAAGTGCGCGCTGGCAAAGAAGGGACTTTGCTCCTGAATGGAAGGACCCCGAGAGGCGGGCGGATCGTGGCCCACATCCACCCCTCCCGCGATGCCGGCTCCTACAAACGGTTCGAACTATTCATTGCCGAGGGCGCGAAGGAACCGTTCTGCACCCTCGAAGAGATCACCTTCAACCAGCCCTCGAAGCCCGGCCAATTCATTTTTCCCAAAAGATTCCTGGTGAATTCTGGCCTCCCTGTGCGCCAGATTGAGCCGGACAAAACCGGATTTTCCTTGGACATGGGAAGGCTGGTTCGAGCCATGCTGGCCCGCATGGCCATTTATGGCGCGGAAGAGGTAAAACCTCTTGTGGAAAAGTTGTATTCCCAGAAGCCCGATTGGGGGGCACTGGCGATGCGGGACAGGCGTGCAAGTGAAGTCCTTATTTCCATGACCGAGGAAAGGGAGTAAGAATCGAGGGGAAGCCTAAGGGGGGTTCCTGGAGAAAGTGCATTGCCTAAAAACCGATTCCCAAGGCAATCTTATTAAAAAACACCCATAAACGAAAGGAACGCCCATGGATGAGAGTCGGATGAAGACGCTGGCCGATATGCTTCTCTCTGCGGAGCGGTCCCGCAAGCCCATTGCACCCCTCACGGAGTCTGACCGAGGAATCACCGTGGATGAAGCCTATCGGGTCCAACTTCTTATGATGGATATGAAGAAATCCAGTGGGCAGGTGGTTGTGGGGAAGAAGATCGGAATTACCAGTCGGGCCATGCAGGTCATGCTGGGAGTGAGTGAACCGGATTACGGGCACATCCTGGATGGGATGGTGGTCGCGGAAGGAGAGATGATTCGAACGGCGGATTTGATTCAGCCGCGGGTCGAGGGGGAAATCGCCTTCATATTGAAAGAAGACCTGGAAGGACCAGGGGTGACGCTTGCCGACGTCATTCGCTGCAGCGAGGGGGTGATTCCCGCCCTGGAGGTTATCGACAGCCGGATTGTGGACTGGAAAATCAAGCTTCCCGACACTGTGGCCGACAATGCCTCCAGCGCGCGGATCGTCCTGGGAGGCAAAATCACCCCGGTTTTGGGGCTGGACCTGCAAACCGTGGGCATGGTACTGGAAAAAAACGGAGAAATTGCGGCGACTGCCGCAGGGGCGGCCGTCCTCGGACATCCCGCCCAGGCCGTGGCCTGGCTGGCCAACAAACTCGCAACGTACAGAATTTCCCTGGCTAAAGGGGAAGTGATTCTTTCGGGGTCTCTGACCGCGGCAGTCCCGGTGGCTGCCGGCGATTTCATCCGTGCTGATTTCGGCCATCTGGGGGACGTGAAGATCAAGTTTGCCTGAGGGACTGAAGACGGAAAATCCTTTTACCGTCCAGGGCTTTCCTCAGGACTGGGGGCTCGATCACCTTTGTTGTTCTTTCCCAGATTCTTAGCTTTCAGACTCGGCACTATTTTGGCACTTATCTTTTCAGGAGGAACAGGGATTTGCGGCTTTGCCAGGAACTCTTGGGCCACAGTATCTCTGGAATCACGAGTCGTTATGCTTATATGCTTGATCGGGAGAGGCAAAAAGCGCATATCCATGTTTCGCGAATGAGGTTTAAATAGTGACAATTAATGTCGCTAAAATAATAGAGATTGTCAATAACCTGGAAGAGTCCTGTAAAGCTCTTGACTGCATCAAGGCGAATTTGGAATCAACATGGCCACATCCATTAGTGGATGAATATTACCAAATTTTGTTTGCCCTAACCCGGGCCACCGAAGCGAAAGAGAGATTGGAGGAACTCGTCGAAAAAAGAAGGATTAAGAAGGGAGAATATTCTTTCCTTTGCCCTGGGTAATTATTTTATCTTATAACCTTTTGCGCAGAAGGGATTCGGACTGGTTTTCTTGGAGGGTCTAAGCCGCAGAAGCCCGCAGGATAAAAGCAGCTGAGGTACCGATGTCTTCAATACTACCTGGTAAAGAGCGATTCTTTTATGATCTGCCGGATACTCTCTTCAAAATCCTCTTTGGGTCCCTTCTTTTTGACCTGCCCCATTTCAAAGAGATACATGTAGCTCGCAACTTCGAGGGCTTTTCTGATATTCTGGTCAACGAGGAGCAGGGTGGTACCCTCTTCGACAATTTTAATCAAAAAGTTATAAATTTCTTTTACGATGATCGGTGCCAGACCCGAAGAGGGTTCATCGACCAAGAATAACTTTGGTTTGGTGATCGTTTCCTTTCCGATAGAAAGCATCCGTAAAAAGCCTCCACTCAGGTAATTGGCTTTTTCCCTTCTTTTATCCCGAAGCATGGGAAAAAATTCAAAAACTTCCTCCAGTCTCCTTTTTATCAATTTCGCATCCTTCCGATAAATCCATGCACCTAAAAGGAGGTTATCTTTAACCGTAAGTTGAGGAAAAGTACTGTACTCCTGAAGCATGTAACTTATCCCCATTCGTTTCAATTGATGGGGAGGTTTGGTTTGTATTTCATTGCCCTCATACAGGATTCTTCCCCTGCGGGGATGA
This sequence comes from Thermodesulfobacteriota bacterium, assembly GCA_035624375.1. Classification (GTDB taxonomy): domain Bacteria; phylum Desulfobacterota; class SM23-61; order SM23-61; family SM23-61; genus SM23-61. The sequence continues at coordinate 6,564 of DASPRR010000030.1, forward strand.
AGAAAACCGTAGATCGTCTTCATCAAAGTAGATTTCCCAGCCCCGTTCGGGCCAATAATCCCGGTAATCGCTTTTTCCCTGACTTCCAAGGAGAGGTCTCTTAGGATATCGATTTCTTCCACATAGCCGGAGGTAATATTTTCAGCGGATAATAGCATCGGGTATCATTGTCCCCCTAAGTAAGCATCAATGACCAAAGGGTCGTTGGCAATTTCTTCCATGGTACCCTGAGAAATGATTCCCCCCCTATAAAGAACGGAGACTCTTGGGCATAGATTGCTGATCGTCGTCATCTCGTGACTGACAATCAAAAAAGTTATTCCTTTTTCCTGGTTCATCGCTTTAATGGTCTTGAGGATGATCCCCTTGATGGACTCGTGGACCCCGGCAAAGGGTTCGTCCATTACGTACAGCATCAGCCTTTTATTCATGAACACTCGAACAATTTGAAGCAGCATGCTTTGCCCACCGGAAAGACTCTTGGCGGGTTCGTTCTTTAGCCGGGTCAAGAGGGCGAATTCAAGAAGCTCTTCAGCACGGGTTTTAGCCTCCTGCTTCGTTTGCCCTTGAGATAAGGCCGGGACCATCATGTTTTCGAGGACGGTCATGTCGCGGAAAACTCGGGGAACCTGAAAGGTTCGCATGATCCCTAAGGAGGCGATCACGTCGGGTTGCAACCCGCTAATTCGCTTCGCACCGAAATAAATATCCCCCTCGGTTATTTTATAAATACCCGTGATTAGGTTGATGAGAGTTGTTTTTCCGGAACCATTGGGCCCAATAAGACCCCGGACCTCCCCTTCCTCAACCTGAAGAGAGACATGGTTGACCGCCCGCAATCCGCCGAAGTCTCTGACTACGTTTTCTAACCTCAATATCTGTTTCTCTCGGCCATCCATCTCTATCCTATGCACTCCCGAAGAACCCTTCCAGATCAACGCCCTGTTGAAAGATCACTTTTCCCCCATCGAAGCATAAGCCGAAACGGCGTCTTTCTTTCGGACCCATCCCCCGGCCCGCCTGAGAAACTCCATGAGCCCACCATTGAAGAATCGCATGATTAGAATGACAATGGCGCTCAGGATCACGATCCGGATTTCAGCCCATTCCCTTAAAAATTCCATGAGATAACGAATGGAGATGGCCCCGAGGATGGGCCCCGCCTGGGTTCGCATACCCCCAATCACCACGAAAATGATAATCATCGCCATCTCATTAAATTCGCCCAATACGGGACTGATCAACCCGATATAATGTCCATAGAACGCCCCCGTTACCCCGGCCAGGCCGCTAGGGAGCATAAAGGCAAAGATTTTCCATCGAACCGTGTTCACCCCCATGGCCCGAGCGGCAACCTCGTCATTGCGGATGGCTCGCAGGTAGAAGCCAATCCGGGACCGCATGACCACCGCAATAAGAATGATAGCCAGAACCGTGAGGCCCAAGAACAGGTAGTAGTAAGGCAAAGGCTTTACCGATCTAAAGAGGTAAGGAGAATTCAGGCCCCTGTCCCCGCCGGTGAATTCATAGGCGACCCGGATGAACGTTCGAATTACTTCGGCGAAGGCCCAGGTTATCAAAGCCAAATAAATTCCCCGAACCCGCAGACATACGATCCCCAGCCCTAAACTGAGAACCAGGGTTAGGAGAGTTCCGGACAGAATTCCCACCCAAAGGGGAAGTCCCAATTTGACGATCGTTAGAGCGGAAGCGTAGGCCCCGATGAGGGCAAAGGTAGAATGGCAAAGAGAGAATTGGCCGGTATAGCCACCCAGCAAATTCCAACCTGCCGCCATGATGGCGTAATAAAAAGCAACTGTTAAAACGTAAATCCAATAATCCGTGATAAAATGCGGAAGCAGGAGCGAGATCAACAATAGGACGGAGAGTACTGAATATTTTTTAAAGGTCTGCATGAATCACTTCTGGCAAAGCCGCAGGAATTCGATCCCTTCGATCCTGGAATCGGCGGGAGCTTTCCCTCGAAATTTTGATCAGGTTTCCAGATCAGGCGATCCGTTCTTCTTTCCCGAATAGGCCGTAGGGTTTTAGCGATAGAACGATTACCAGAAGAACAAACCCATAAATGTCCATAAAAGAAGGACTAATAAATACAGCGCCCAAGCTTTCCACGACCCCAAGAGCAAGACTGGCCACGAGAACGCCCCAGATGGAACCCAGTCCGGCAATCACAATGATCTCGAACCCTCGAACCGAGGAAACGAGACCGCAGGTGGGATATACCAGGTAGACGGGCGCTAAGAGAGCTCCTGCAGCAGCAGCCAAAGCCGTCCCGATTCCAAAGGCCAGCATGTCAAATTTCAGGATGTTGACGCCGGAGGTTTGGATCCCAATTCGGTTCTGGGCTACCCCCTGGAGGGCCCTCCCGACCCAGGTTCTTTTTATCAAGTAATAGAATAAGGAAAGCAGAATCAAGGCCCCCATGAGAGCCACCAGGGTATTCCCGCTAATCGGCAGGGGTCCGATGTTTGTGGGGCCCGCATAATCGGGCGGCGTATAAATGTACGGGCCCCCGATAACGACAGCCAGATTTCGAATAAAGATCGCCGTGGCAATCGTAACAATCGTTCCATATTCTCCCCTCTCCCCGATCGCTCCCGTAAACATGGGTTTTATTAAAAGGACCTGGACAAAGGCCCCGAGGAAAAATACGGCAATGGCCGCTGCCAGGACGGCGACGTACCAGTACTTCACCCCCAGGGGAAAAGTGACCAATAAATACAGGACGTAGGAGCCGATCATGTAATATTCACCCATCGCCCAATTGATCACTTTCATGATGCCGTAAATAAAATTGATCCCCAGGGACATCAGGCAGTAGAGGACCCCCATGATGAGGCCGGCAATCAGATACTGGCTGAAAAGGTGCAGGTCGATGGCTCTATTCTCCTTTAAGAGAGACTTTAAGGCCCCCCGAAGGATAACCTTCCGAGGGGCCTCGAGGATTTACGCGAAATACGGTTTCCGCTGCCCTTTCCTTTCAGGGACGCTCGAATTTCCCATCGCCGCCGAACTGGGGGGGCCAGACTACTTTCGTCTCGGCG
>DASPRR010000035.1:0-3441 GCA_035624375.1 Thermodesulfobacteriota bacterium
TTCAACCTCCGACCGGCGGAGAAACCACCCCTGCGATTGGACCTGGAGGAATCGGAAAAAGAAAAAAAAGAAGAGGGGACTCCCTGGGAACGACGTCTTCAATGGAAAGAATCCTTGGATGCGGTCAAAGAAAAGGCTTCCGTAGGCCTTCCCCTATTGGCCCCATCCTCCGCAGTTCCTTCGCCCCTCGACCTCACATCCCACCGCTTGGATGAGTGGATCGAACCGGGGGCTTCTCGCGGGAAAGGGGAGGAAGGAGGTCCTTTTTTCGGCCTTGCTTTCCACGGTGTCATGGAGCGTTTGGACCTGTCCGGCACGGACAATTTAAAGGAGCTCTGCCGGATCCAAGCCCTTGAATACTCCATCCCTGGATTGGGAGAGAAGTTGGAAGCCATGGTGCGGCGATCCCTGGGGCACCCTCTGATGGAGAGGGTCAAGAGAGCGAAGCGTTTATTCCGGGAAGTTCCCTTTTCCGTCTCTCTGGATGGCAGTCTGGTTGAGGGGAAAATCGATCTTCTCTTCAATGAGGGGAGCGGCTGGGTGATCGTGGATTACAAAACCGACGAAGTTTTCGGGGAAGCCTTGGAGCAGCGCTTTCAATCCTACCGGGAGCAGGGCCTCTGCTACGCCCGTGCAGTCCGGGAAGCAGCTGGCTGCGAGGTCAAGGAAGTCGCTTTTTTCTTTGTCCGATCCGGGGAGGTCCGGTTGATCAAAACCAATGAAATTTGAATTCTGAATTATTGAAAGGTCGGACCTTAAACTACGGCATGCTTTTCCCCGTATTCACCACTCGATGGTTGATTAAACGTCACCCGCCTTGAAGGTATTGCACTGATTCATATCACCCGTCTCAAAGCCCCTCTGGAACCAGCGCACCCTCTGCTCCGAGGTGCCGTGGGTGAAGGCATCGGGAACAACCGTGCCGCGGGTCTGTTTCATGATGCGGTCGTCGCCGATCGCGCTGGCCGCGCGCAGCGCCTCTTCCAAGTCGCCGGCTTCCAGGATATGGCGTGATTTATCCGCATGATACCCCCAGACGCCGGCCAGGCAGTCGGCCTGCAGTTCCATCCTCACGGATAAGTGGTTGGCCTCGGCCCTGCTTGAGCGCTGCATAGCAGCCTGGACTTTCTCTGTGATCCCCAGTAGGTTCTGAACATGGTGGCCGATCTCGTGGGCGATCACGTAGGCCTGGGCAAAATCGCCGGGCGCCTTGAAGCGGTTTTTCAGGTCCTCGTAAAAGGCCAAGTCGATATAGACCCGGTGATCCTCGGGGCAATAGAAGGGTCCCATGGCTTCCTGGGCGAAGCCGCAGGCGGACTGCACCGCACCGGCGAAGAGCACGAGCTTAGGCTCCTCATAGGTTTTCCCGTAGCGACGGAATACCTCGTGCCAGGTCTTTTCCGTGTCCGCCAGGACGACCGAAACAAACTCGCGCATGGGGTCTGGTCCGGGCTTCTGTTGCCGGGTCTCGGCCGGGGGACCAGTCATAGGAACCGAATTCAGGATCACCGAGGGGTCGACGCCGAAATACAGGGCCGCCAGCACCAGAATTACGGTGCCGATCCCGCCCCCCATCACCCCGCGGGATAGGCGCATCCCCCGCCGGTCCTCCACATTTTCGCTTCTTTCTTGATCTTCCCAGCGCATAAAAGGTCTCCTTTGGGGTATCCACCTTCTATCGGGTCTTCCTGCTTCCGCCCATTCATTCCTCTTTCGCCGTGAATAAAATATTTTAATATTTGCATGAGAGTCTGTACAGGGGTAAGGGCTATTTTTTTTGCCAATCTGCCTCTTTTAGGCAAGACTTCCGCTTATTGAATTTTATCGCAGAAATCATTACCATGGGGGCAAACTTTCATTAATGTCCAGAGGGAGGCAAGAGTCTTGAAATCATATTTCAAATTGGGGTTGGCACTGGCGGGAGTTCTGATCGCCGTCGGTTTGGGGCTTTCATCCTGCTCCAAAGAGAAAACCACCTACACCGGCTCGGTCAGTTGCCGCAGTTGCCACGAGAAATTCTATCAGCTCTGGTCGACTTCCTACCACGGTTTGGCCATGCAGCCTTACACGGCGGAATTAGCCCGGAAAAAGCTGTCGCCCATGTCTCAATCCATCGCCATCGGCAAAGCCGCCTACCGGGTAGACATCGAAGGGAAGACCGGGTATGTGCGGGAAAAGGGAGCTGACGGGGAAAAGAAATACGAAATCCAGCACGTCATGGGAGGCAAGAACGTTTTCTATTTTTTGACCCCCATGGAAAAGGGCCGGCTGCAGGTCCTCCCGCTTGCCTATGACGTCAATCGGAAAACCTGGTACGACACCACCGCCAGTCACCTGCGCCATTCCCTCGACCGGAGGGATGAAGCGCTCGATTGGAGAGAATGGCCACTGACTTTCAACACCATGTGCTACAATTGCCACGTAAGCCAGCTCTCCACCAACTATGACCTGAAAACCGATACCTACAATACGGTCTGGACGGAGCCGGGAATCAATTGCGAAACCTGCCATGGTCCCGCGGCCGAACACATCAAAGTGTTAGAGAAATCACCCAAGGAGAAGGTTCCTGAAGAGGTGAAAATGATCCGTTGGAAAACCTTCACCGCCGAGCAAAAAAACGATGCCTGCTCCCCCTGCCACGCCAAAATGCGCCCTGTTACCCCTTCTTTCACACCGGGGGATCGCTATTTCGACCACTTTGATTTAGTCACCCTGGAAGACTCCGATTTTTACCCGGACGGTCGGGACCTGGGCGAAAACTTCACCCTGACCCTCTGGCGGATGAGCCCGTGCGTGAAATCGGGGAAACTGGACTGCATCCACTGCCACACCTCCAGCGGCCGCTACCGCTTCAAACAGGACGAGACGGCCAACAACTCCTGCCTACCCTGCCACGCGGAGCGGGTCCAGAATGCACCGACCCACACGAATCATAAAGCGGGGAGCGTGGGCAATAAATGCGTGTCCTGCCATATGCCCATGACCGAGTTTGCTTTCATGCGCCGCAGCGACCACTCCATGCTACCCCCGGCGCCCACGGCAACCCTGCTTCTTCAATCCCCTAACGCCTGCAACATCTGCCACAAGGACCGGGATGCACGGTGGGCCGACGACTGGGTCCGTAAATGGCGGAACCGCGACTACCAGGCGCCTCTCCTGTACCGTACCGGCCTGATCGACGCTGCCCGCAAGAGAGACTGGTCTCGTCTGACGGAGATGCTCCGGTACACTGCCGCCAAGAACCGGGATGAAATCGTGGCTACCTCGTTGATCCGCCTCCTCCAGGCCTGTCCAAAGGGAGAAAAATGGCCGGCTATCCTCCAGGCGCTCAAAGACCCGTCTCCCCTGGTTCGTTCCGCTGCTGCCGCAGCCTTGGCCACATATTCGTCCCCGCAGGCCCAGGAGGCGCTCCTCGAGGCCTCGGGGGACGACTTTCGGCTG
>DASPRR010000060.1:0-4670 GCA_035624375.1 Thermodesulfobacteriota bacterium
CCGCCGGCCCTTGCGGCGAAGTAGCACCAGGAGGCCAATGGCTTTTTCGGTTCGCACGGGTGCGCAAATCGCTGAGATGAACCCTTCCTTCTGGGCTTCCTCGTGCAATATGAAAGAAGGGTCTTTGGCGATATTCGGCACCACCGCCGCCTTTTCGCCGCGCAGGATGGTGGCGACCTTTCCTTCGCGTGGTTTCAACGGCCTGGAAAACCCCCGGCCCACGTTATATTTTTGGGCCAATTGCAGAAAATTTTCTTTTTCATCGAGAAGATAAAGAATACAGGCATCGGCCTTCAATAAAAGAGGAGCTTTCTCAACCACCTGCCGAAGAGCCAGATCCAGACTGAGACCTCGCCTCATTTCCCCGGAAAGATTCAGAAAAAATGAAAGTACCTGGGACTCGGGGGTGCCCCGAGAGGGGAGGCTGGAGGATCTTTTTTCCCTGTTCCTACGGATGCCCGGCATTTACTGGGCCTCTTCCATTATCTTGTTGGGAGTCCGCTTATTCTACACTCCGGCTAACCCTTGTCAAGAGCGAAATGGGTTGGGGTAAGGGGTCAGGCGTATTGACACCCTTTCATAATTCCACTACACTTTTTCTAGGCTCTTCCGGAAATTGCGCGGGTAAGCGATGAATTCTGATAGGAGCAAGCCTCCCCTCAAAGGATGGGGGAGAGGTCCAGGAAGGATGGGTGAGTTGTCGAAATGGCCCGGGTGAAACTGGCGAAAAATGCTGGCTTTTGCATGGGGGTCCGCCGGGCCGTGGACATGGCCCTGGAAGAGGCCATGAAGAAAAGCGGCCCCATCTATACTTATGGACCGCTGATCCACAACCCCCAGGTTCTTGAAATCCTCGAGGGGAAAGGGGTAAAAACGCTGAGCGGCATGTCGGTTTCTTGCCCGAAGGAAGGGACTCCGGTCACGGTGATCATCCGCGCCCACGGAGTGAGCCCGGGAGAGCGGAAGGAACTGAAAGATTCGAGTGTGCGCATCCTGAATGCGACCTGCCCGCACGTGGGCAAGGTTCAGGGGATCATACAGCGGCACGCCAAAGATGGGTATACGACGGTGATCGTCGGCGAGAAGGATCATGCTGAGGTCATCGGTTTGCTGGGATACGCGAACGGGAAGGGATACGTCGTCAATACCCTGGAGGACCTGGAAGCACTTCCCCCGCTGGAGAGGGTCTGCCTGGTTGCCCAGACCACGCAGGACCAGAAGCAATTCCAGTCCTTTGCCGGCGCGATTCAGAAGAGATTCCCGGAGGCGAAGGTATTCAACACCATCTGCGACTCCACCCACCGCCGCCAGGATGAGGTGTTGGCCCTGGCCAAGAAGGTGGAGGCCATGGTGGTGGTGGGGGGAAAGCAGAGCGGGAATACCCGCCGCCTGGCGAAGATTTCGAAAGAAGCAGGGATTCCAACCTTCCATGTGGAAACGGAAAATGACCTGGACCCGCAAGAGCTCTCCCGGTATTCCGTCATAGGCGTCACAGCCGGCGCCTCCACGCCCAACTGGCTGATCCTGAAAGTGGTGGATCGGCTGGGGCGCCTACGGCTGCATAAAGGGATGACTTATTACTTGGAAAACCTGGGCAGGATTGCGGCCATCAGTTACATCTTTTTAGCTTTGGGAGCGGGCTGTTTAGCCTATGCCAGCGTTATGATCCAGGGAATGCAGCCCGAGCTTTCCTGGGCCCTGGTTGCTTCCTTCTACGTTTTTTCCATGCATGTGCTGAATCGTTTTACCGATAAGGCCTCGGAGAGGTACAACCAGCCCGGCCGAACGGAGTTCTACGAGAGGTGGGGCTCATGGATGATCTTCGCTGGGGTCACTTCGGCAGGCGTGGCCTTGGCCCTAGCCTGGTTCCAGGGTCCTTTGCCCTTCCTTCTCCTTCTGGCCATCTCAGGACTGGGGATGATTTATAATATTCGAATTTTTCCCGGAGGTCCCGGAAAGGGGGTCCGTTACCAGAGGCTCAAGGACATCCCTGGGTCGAAGACCCTTTTCGTCGCTCTCGCCTGGGGTACGGTGACCTCCATCCTCCCCGCACTGGCTGCCGGGGAGTGGTTTCTACCCGGGACGGCGGTCGCCTTTCTCTTCAGCGTAATTCTGGTTTTTGCCCGGTCAACGCTCTATGACTTCAAAGACATCCAGGGAGACCTGATGGTCGGCAAGGAAACCATTCCCATTGTTCTGGGAAGGCGGAAGGCTGAGGTTCTGGTCGTTTCCCTCCTCATTTTCCTGGGGGGCCTGCTGATCATGGCCGGACCCCTGAGGTGGGCGGCTCCGGTTACCCCCTGGCTCCTTTTTCCTCTGGTGTATGTACTCATTTATTACTGGCTTTACCGCCAGCAGGTCGTGGGCAGAGGGTTCCTGTTCGAAGGGGTGGTCGATGGAAGTTTTATCCTTGCCGGCGTTTTAGCTTTCTTCTGGTCCCTGTCTCAGAGATATTTTTAGAATTTTCACCGGCATAACTTTAGCGCACTTCGGCAATTCAATTTGATGAATGTCAAACCTCTGTACCTCGATTTCTTCAGGTTCCTGGATCAAATGCCAGAGAACGACCCCTGGATGAGCTACCAGCGACTTTACTTCCACCCCCACGAAATTTTTTTTCAGGCCTACTGGAAAACTTTCAATCACTTTGACCTGCAACAGATTCGGGAGCGGGTCAGGCGGATCAAAGAGGGAGACTACGGCCTTCTTAGATCGTTGATCCAATCTCAGGACCCCGTGCCCTTAGCGGAAGAGGCGCTGCGGAGATGCCAGTCGGTTCTCGCCCTGAGTCCAGAACCCCAGGTCTATCTATTCGTTGGTTTCTTCAGCGCCGATGGCGCGACCGTAGAAGTCGAAGGCTTACCGTCCATCGCTCTGGGGATGGAGCGGTTCAAGGACTTCAGGGACCTCTCTCTCCTGGTGTCCCACGAGTACGGCCACTGCGTCCAACGGTCACTCCTGAAAGAATTTTTTCCCCCCGGAGGACAAAGCCTGGGTTTTAAAATCGTGGCGGAGGGCCTGTCTGTCCTTTTCACCAGGGTCGTCTACCCGGAGATTCCCCTGCACCGACACCTCTTTCTGACCCCGGAACGGCTGCAATGGTGTCGAGCAAACCAGGAGGTGCTGCTCGAATTGGCCGGGGCGGATTTGGCTTCCGAGAAACTCGTGCCGGTCCTTTTCGGGCCGGGAGATCCAAACGCTGGACTTCCTCCCCGCCTGGGGTATTTCGTGGCCGGCGAGATGGTGGGACATTGCCTTGCCCAGCACGGAGCGGAGGAATTCGGCAAAGCTTTTCCCGGGCTTGAAAATTTGTTTCGCAGGATTTCGCCAAAAGGAATTCAAAGCTCCGAATCGGCGGGAGGATGAAAGGGCACGGTGGGTACGCATAAAGCCCGGTCCGCTTTTCTGCTGGACTATGAAAAGGAGTTAAACCCCCAGCAGTTGGCCGTAGTTAAAGCGGCCGGGGGACCCATACTGGTCATTGCCGGAGCGGGAAGCGGGAAAACCCGGGTCGTAACGTACCGGGTGGCCTATTTGATCGAATCCGGGGTTGACCCTTCTGGCATATTGTTGGTTACTTTCACGAATAAGGCCGCCGGGGAGATGCTCCACCGGGTTCAGATCCTCGTTCCGGGGTCGATGGGCGTGGGTGGAAGAGTGTGGGGGGGGACATTTCATCATATCGGAAACCGCATCCTCCGGCGGCATGCTTCCCTGGTGGGGTATCAGCCCAACTTTACGATTCTCGACCGGGAAGACGCCAAAGCCCTCATGGATGCCTGCATCGCCGACCTGAAGATCAACCCCAAAGGATCGCGGTTTCCCAAGGGAGAAGTCCTGGAGGACCTGGTCGGGCTGTCCGTGAATACCCGTCGGCCCATCGATGAGCTGGTCTTCGAACGTTATCCTTTTTTCTACGATCTCTTGGACGACATCCGGGCTGTAGCCGAGCACTACCGCAAGAGGAAGCGGGAACTGAATGCCATGGATTTTGACGACCTGCTCTTCTACTGGGAAACTCTTCTGCGGGAGCACCGGGAAGTGCGGGCGCGCTACGGCGGCCAGTTTCAGCATATTCTGGTGGATGAATACCAGGACACCAATCGCATCCAGGCCGATATCGTGGACCTCCTGGCGGAGGGACACGGGAACCTCATGGTAGTGGGCGATGACTCGCAATCGATCTATTCCTTCCGGGGAGCGAACTTCGCCAACATCCTGACTTTTCCCCAGCGCTATCCGAAGGCCAGGGTCTTCAAGCTGGAGATCAATTACCGGTCCACGCCGCAGATCCTGCATCTGGCCAACACCAGCATCCTGAACAACCGGGTCCAATTCCCCAAAGAGTTGCAGACCGTCCGACCGGCGGGGCCCATCCCTTCGCTCGTTCCCGCTCAGGGCACCATGGACCAGGCGGCTTTTGTTGCCCAAAAAGTGGCGGAAATCCGCGACGGAGGAATTCCCCTCTCCCAGATCGCCGTTCTTTATCGGGCTCACTATCATTCCATGGAATTGCAGATGGAGTTGACCCGGCGGGGAATCCCCTACGAGGTCCGGTCGGGCCTGCGCTTCTTCGAACAGGCCCATATCAAGGATGTGAGCGCCTACTTGAAAATCGTCAGCAATCCTCTGGACGAACTGGCCTGGAAACGGGCCCTGCGGCTTTATCC
>DASPRR010000534.1:0-6121 GCA_035624375.1 Thermodesulfobacteriota bacterium
TCCACTGGACCCAAATACCGCGTTCGATACATCCTTTGACGAATGAGATTTGAATTCTCTCTGAATTTATGTTTAGGAGCTTTGAAAATGCTCACCATCCTAGGGGTGATTAGGTTCACCGATGGAGAAGGGACCAAAGAACTTGTATTTGTTTTAGCCGAAAGCTGATCGCTGATAGCTATTCATAAAGGAGAGCCATGAAGGTACAAAAGAGCCAAACCTGTTCGTTACCGCAAGAGGCCTCGGCCGATATGATCCTCTGGGGTGGGAATGTCCTGACTATGGACCCTCAAAAATCCGGGGCCAGGGCAGTGGCCATCAGGAACGGCCGGTTTCAAAAAGCAGGGAGTGATGAAGAGATCAGGTCTCTGGCGGGAAGAAACACGAAAATGATTGCCCTCCGGGAGAGGACCCTGATTCCGGGTTTTATTGATTCTCATCAGCACTTGTCCCTGTACGGAACGGACCTTTTACAGATCGATTGCAGCCCCGTCCGATGCCCAACGATCGGCCATATTAAGAAAGCGGTTGTCCGCGAGGTCAAGCGCAGGGCTCCCGGGGAATGGATTCGGGGAATTGGTTATGATGATACCAAGACTCGGGATGGAAAGGTCTTGACCCGCCTGGACCTGGATGAAACGGCGCCGGACCGTCCCGTTTTCATCCGGCATGTGAGCGGTCATTGGGCGGTTGTCAACAGCAAGGCTCTGGAAATTGGAGGAGTCCGGGAGGATTCCCTGGATCCCATTGGAGGGGCTTACGGGCGGGACCCCTCAGGCAGGTTAAACGGCATTCTCTACGAACAGGCGCAATTTGCCTATGTCCTGGAAGGAACCACCGGACATCCGCCTATTATTCCCCCTTTTCCCCTGAAAGACCGGATGAGGGGATTACGTCTGGCTTGTGACCGCTATCTCGCCTCTGGAATCACCAGCGTGCATGACGCTCTGGTTTCGGCCCAGACGCTGGAAACCTATCAAGAGGCTTTCAAAAGCGGGGATTGCAAGCTGCGGGTGTACATGCTGATTGCCATCGAGTACTTGCCCCATCTTCGGGCCCTGAACTTCCGCACGGGCTTCGGAAACGAATGGCTGAGAATCGGCGGAATCAAAATTCTGGCCGACGGGGCCATTGCTGGAAGGACCGCTTACCTTTCCGAACCGTACGTTGGGTCGGATAATAAAGGAATTCTGGCCGTAGAATCGGAAGAGGTGCTCCATGACCAAATCCGGCAGGGCCACGAGGCAGGGTTCCAGGTGTGCGTACACGCCAATGGAGACCGGGTTATCGAGATGACTTTGAGTGGCTTTGAAAAAGCCCTGAAGGGACTTCCCCGCAAGAACCATCGCCACCGCTTAGAGCATTGCACCGTGGTTACCCCCGGCATTCTGGGTCGGATCCGGAGACTCAAGCTGCTGGTAACCCCCTTCGGGTCTTACATCCATCATCATGGGGAGAAGATGATCCCCGCTTACGGAGCGAAACGGGTCGAAATGATGTTTGCCCACCGCTCCTTTCTCGATTCCGGTATTGGGGTATCGGGGTCGTCAGACCATCCCTGTGGCCCTTATGAGCCCCTCCTGGCGATTCAAAGTTGCGTCACTCGGAAGAGTTCGGCCGGAGAGATCCTGGGTGCGCGGCAACGAATCACCGTGGAAGAGGCTTTACACCTCTACACGATGCGTTCTGCTTATGCGTCATTTGAGGAGGACTTGAAAGGTTCGATCACCCCCGGCAAAGTGGCAGATTTAGTGGTCTTGGGCGAAGATCCCCGGCGCGTCGACCCGGATGAAATCAAGGACATCCCCGTGGACATGACCATTGTAGGCGGAGAGGTCCGGTATCAAAAGGGGTAGGGGGTCCCATGGATATTTCGAAAAGACCTTGTGAGTTTTTGGTCGAGACAAAATTCAAAGATATCTCTGAGGGAACGATCTTTTTCGGTCAGCCGGCTGAGGCGGGTACGGAAAATCATACGGCAAGGTAGGCGCGGCCGATTTTCTCATCTTTCATGAAATCCTGAACCCTGCCTTCATATTTTACAGCTCCTTTTTCCAGAATATACAGACGATCGCTCAGGTCCAGGGAGAACCTTGTATTTTGCTCGCAGAGCAGAATCGTCATCCCCTCTTCACGCAATTTGGCAATCTGCTCGCCGAGTTGATGAACCACGATGGGAGCCAGCCCTTCGGAGGGCTCGTCCAGCAGGAGGAGGTCGGGATTGCTCATGAGAGTCCGGGCGATAGTAAGCATCTGCTGTTCCCCGCCGCTCAAATATCCCCCCTTCCGCTTCTGAAGGGGCCGCAAGGCCGGGAAGAGATCAAAAACCCTTTCCAGAGTCCAGGCGTTCTCTTTTTTGCCGCCCGGGCGGATAGCCACATCCAGGTTTTCCCAAACGGTCAGGTCCGAAAAGATCCTCCGATCCTCCGGGACGAACCCGATTCCCAACCTGGAAATCTGGAAGGTCGGCTTCCCGACAATTTCTTCCCCCCTCCATCGGATGGAACCGGATATCGGGGGTGTCAGGCCCATGATGGACCTGAGCGTCGTGGTCTTCCCTACTCCGTTTCGTCCCAGGAGGGAAATAACCTCCCTATCTTGGACCTTTAGGGAAACGCCGAACAGGATCTGGCTCAAGCCGTACGCCGTGTATATGTTGTCGACCTCAAGGATCATCGCCCTTCCCCCAGGTAAACTTTTTGGACCTCGGGGTTCCTGCGGACCTCTTCGGGAGTCCCTTCGGCGATCAGCCGCCCCTGATGCAGGACCATGATCCGCTGGGAGATGGAGAAGACCACTTCCATATCGTGCTCCGTGAAGAGAAGGGTAAGACCTTTCTCCCGGGTGATCTTGCCGATCAATTCCATGGTTTGGTGCGTCTCCTGGGTGGACATTCCCGCCGTGGGTTCATCCAGAAGGAGAAGCTCAGGCTCACTCGCCAAGGCGATTCCCAGTTCTAGCTGCTTTTGAAAGCCATAAGAGAGTGACCCGCTCACCGTCTCCCCATATTCTTTGAGGCCGACTCGGCCCAGAATCTCCTCGGTCTCCTTCCGAAAGAACGAATCCACGGGCTGGAAGAAGGTGAAGCTCCTTCCCCGGTGGACGAGCACGGCAGCCTGGATATTCTGGTAAACGGTCAGCCGGGGGAAAATATTAGTACGTTGAAAGGAGCGGCCGACGCCCAAACGGCAGATTTGGTAGGGACGGCGGTTGGTGATGTCCTGATCTTTGAAGATTAACTTTCCTTCATCGATCCGCAGGTGGCCGGTAATCAAGTTAAAAAGGGTAGTCTTACCCGCACCGTTGGGACCAATGATGGAGCAGATTTCCCCCTTCTGGAGGGAGAAGCTTACCCCGTTGATGGCCACAAATCCATCGAAGGATTTTCTGGCTTTTTCCACCCCTAGAATCACCGGTTCCCTCCCGGGCGGGCAATGCGAGCCTGGAGGAACCCCATGATTCCCCCAGGGAAGAAGAAGAGGAGAAAAGCCAGGGTGAATCCCAGGATCACCGGCCAGTGTTCGGTGTACGAGGTAACCTGCATCCTGACGAAGAGCAGGACGGCCGCTCCCACGATGGGGCCGAAGAAGCTGTAAATGCCCCCCAGGAGGGTCATGATGAGCACCTCCGCAGAGGCTGGCCAGAAGAGAATATCCGGAAAGACGCTGTGGTTGAAAATCCCGAATAGAGCCCCCGCCATGGCTGCGAAGACCCCGGAGATCATGAAAGCGACCAGCTGGAAAAGCTTTACGTGGATCCCGATGAATTCGGTGCGCTCGGGATTTTCGCGGATGGTGGTGAGAATCCGCCCGAAGGGGGAGTTCACCACCTTGCGGAGGAGAAACAGGGATCCAGCCACAACCCCCAGGGTGAAATAGTAAAATAGGACCTTGGAATCCAGGAACTGGGGGAATGGAACTCCGACGAAACCGTTGTCCCCGCCGGTCAGGGAATTCCACTTGAAGGCCATCGCCCAGACGATCTGCGAGAAGGCCAGGGTCAGCATGGCAAAGTACACCTTGGTCAGGCGCACACAAAAGAAGCCGATGATAAGAGCGGAGATTCCTCCCAGGGCGCCTGCCGCAGCAAAGGCCAACGGGAAGGGGACCGAAGCCTTCTTCATCAGGATAGCGCAGGTATAGGCGCCGATTCCGAAGTAAGTCGCGTGGCCGAAGGAAACCAACCCGGTGTACCCCAGCAAAAGGTTGAGGCTCACCGCAAAGAGACCGAAGATGAGGATGTCTGTCCCCAAGAAAACGTAGAACCGGGATTCAGTAAGGGGGATGCAGAGCAGGAGAAAGATAAAGAGAAGCGGGACCCAGTTTTCTTTGGACATGATTCGATTACCGCTGCAAAGGTCTTCCTAAGAGACCCCAGGGCCGGATGATCAGGACCAGAGCCATCAGGACGTAGATGAAAGCCAGGGAGAGCCGGGGAAAAACCAGAATTCCCAAGGCATAGACCTGGCCCACGATTAGGGACCCGAGAAAGGTCCCCCAAAAGCTTCCCAACCCTCCGATGACCACCACGATGAAGGCGTTGATGATGACCTCCACATCCATCCCCGGGACGATGGCCGAAACCGGAGAAACCAGGGCGCCCCCCAGCCCGGCCATCCAGGCGCCGATAAAGAAAACGACGGTGAACAAGCGGTTCACGTGGACCCCCAGGGAGCTCAACATCTCCCGGTCCAGAGCGGCCGCCCGGATCTTCCTCCCCCACCGGGTGCGCAGCAAGGTAAACCAAAAGGTGAAAGCGATGCAGGGTCCCAGAAAGATGATGACCACGTTGTAGGTGGGAAAAAATTGGTCCAGAATGGGGACTGCCCCCTTAAGAAGGGCCGGCCGGGAAACGGAAAACTGGCCGGTGCCCCAGATGATTTTGGCAAAGTCGGCCAGGATCAGAACGAGGGCATAGGTAAAAAGAAGCTGGTAGAGTTCTTCCCGGGCATAGAGGTGGCTCAGGAAGAATCGTTCGATGACCGCGCCGATGGCGGCGATGGTCAGAGAAGCGAACAGCACCGCCCACCAGAACTGCCCCGGGGCATCGATGAAGAGGGAAACGAACTGCTGGGTGAAATAGGCCCCCAGCATGTAAAGGGAGCCGTGGGCGAAGTTCAGAATCCCTAGGATGCCGAAGATCAGCGAGAGGCCGGAGGCAATCAGAAAAAGAAACATCGCATAGGTGAGGCCGTTCAGTGACTGGAGCAGCAGAAATGAAGGGTCTGGCATGGCTTTATTTCCCCGGAAAAGAGAGAGGCGCAGGGGCAAAGCCTGAAGCTCTGCCCCATGCGTGTTCCGACGAAGGCTAATCCATCAGGTTATCGGCGGGAATGTACTCCACCGGGCGAAGGATGGGGAAGGGATACTCCGGGACTTTGGCCGTCGTGCCCCAGACCTGCCCTCGGGTGGCCTGGTGATCCTTGGCCCGCATGGTCTGTTTGCCGATGGGCGTGTTGATGGTCAGGCCTTCCAAGGCCTTGATGACTTCCATCTTATCCGTGGATTTGGCCTTCTGGATCGCCTCGGCCAGGAACTGGACGGCAATATAACCGGTTATCGCCCAGCTGGGGGCATATTCCTGCTTGGTATAGGCTTTCAATCGCTCTACATAGGATTTATGCTCCGGCGTGTCGGGATAATAGAACACGTCGTAGGCATTGGTGGTAATGCCCAGGGGGAGATCGTCTTTGAGAGCCATGCCGGTTTCCGGAGAGCCTCCCTCGCCAGCGGCAACGACCTTCACCTTTTCAAAGAAGCCGTAGGGTTTCGCTTGCTTAGCAAAAGTTACAAAATGGCCGCCCCAGAGGGAAAGGAAAGCGGCATCCGGTTTGGCGGCCAGAAGGGGGGCGATGAAAGGGGTATAGTCCGTCTCTCCCAGTTTCGGCCAGCCTTGATGGACGATCTGGGCTTCGGGCTTGATTTTTTTCATCCACTCCACGAAGGCCTTGGTGACCATTTGACCGAATTCATAATCCGGCCCGAGGGTCGCGATCTTGGTCCAGGGATTTTTGGCCATGAACACCGCGGCGCTTCGGCCTTCGGTGTTCGTGTTGGCGGCGGCCCGGAAAACATAGGGGTGCAGCTTACCGGGCTCGGTCATGGCCGTGGACTTGGAGATG
>DASPRR010000116.1:0-15283 GCA_035624375.1 Thermodesulfobacteriota bacterium
GCTAACCCCTTCTGCGCTAAACACTTCGTTATCGCACTCGTTAACGTCGTCTTCCCATGATCAATATGCCCAATCGTCCCCACATTCACATGCGGTTTCGTCCGCTCAAACTTCTTCTTCGACATAAATCCTCCTTCACTGGGTCATCCGGGGCGGCGGCGGCCGGCCCCTTCGGTACCGCGGGCCTGCTGGATCGCCTCCTCGGCCATCGCCGCGGGCACGCGCTCATAACGGGAAAACTGCATGGTATAGGTGGCCCGGCCCTGGGTGCTCGACCGAAGCTGGGTGGCGTAGCCGAACATCTCGGCCAAGGGCACCCGGGCTTCCAATATCCGCAATCCGTTTCGGGATTCGAGGTTCAGGATTTTCCCCCTCCGGGACGAGAGGTCTCCGGTCACCTCCCCGACGTACGATTCGGGAACCACAACCTCCACGGCCATAATGGGTTCCAGGAGAATGGGATGGGCCCTCTTGGTCCCTTCCTTGAAGCCCAAGGACCCGGCAATCTTGAAGGCCATTTCCGAGGAATCCACTTCATGAAAGGAACCGTCGAGCAAGGTGACCTTTACGTCCACCACCGGGTATCCGGCCAGGACTCCATTGCCGGCAGCCTCCTTGACCCCTTTTTCCACCGCAGGAATATACTCTCGTGGAATGGTTCCCCCCCTGATGGCATCGACGAACTGAAACTTTTCTCCGGGGGGAAGGGGTTGGACTTCCAGGATCACATGGCCGTACTGCCCGCGTCCGCCCGACTGGCGGACAAATTTCCCTTCCGCCCGCGCCTTCTGGGTGATGGTCTCCCGGTAGGCAACCATGGGCCTGCCCACGCTGACCGGAATTCCGAACTCTCTCATCAGCCGGTCTACAATGATCTCCAGGTGCAGTTCCCCCATGCCGGAAATGATGCGCTGCCCCGTTTCTGGGTCCATAAACATCCGGAAAGAGGGGTCTTCCATGGAAAGCTTGTGCAGGCCCAGGTCCATTTTCTCCTGGTCGGCCTTGGCCTTGGCCTCAATGGCCATGGAGATCACCGGGTCCGGAAATTCCATGGCTTCCAGGACCAGGGGATGATCTTCGGCACACAGGGTATGGCCGGTCATCGTCTCCTTCAGACCCACGGCGGCCACGATGTCCCCGGCGCCGGCCTCCTTGATCTCTTCCCGTTTGTTGGCGTGCATCTTCAGGAGACGGCCGACCCGCTCCCGCTTGCCTTTGTTGGAATTGAAAACCGACGACCCCGACAAGAGCAACCCCGAATAGACCCGCAGAAAGGTCAGCTGTCCCACATACGGGTCGGACATGATCTTGAAGGCCAGGGCCGACAGGGGCGCTCCGTTCAGCGGGGTGCGCATCTCCTCCAGCCCGGTGTCCGGATGATGTCCCCGGATGGGGGGGACATCCAGGGGAGAAGGAAGGTAATCCACCACTGCATCCAGAAGGGGTTGAATCCCCTTGTTCTTAAACCCCGAGCCGCAGACCACCGGCACCAGCCGGGCGGCCACGGTCTCCCGGCGGATCAGGGCCTGAATCTCCTCCAGGGAAAAGGTCTCGCCGGCTAAATACCTTTCCATAAAAGGATCGTCGGCCTCGGCCAAAGCCTCGAAAATCTTCTCCCGGTATATTTCCACCTGGGGCTTCAGTTCTTCGGGAATCGGCTCCTCGTGAAATTTCGCCCCCAAGGTCTCCTCATGGTACAGAATCGCCTTTTGTCGCAGAAGGTCGACGACCCCCCGGAATTTTTCCTCCTGTCCAACGGGGAGTTGGAGGACGAGGGGCCGGGCGTTTAACCTCTCGCGGATCATACGGACGACCCGCGGGTAATCGGCTCCCAGCCGATCCATCTTGTTGACGAAAGCGATCCGGGGGATGTGGTATTTGTCCGCCTGCCTCCACACCGTCTCGCTCTGGGGTTCCACCCCCCCCACAGCGCAAAAGACCGCCACCGCCCCGTCCAGAACCCTTAAGCTTCGCTCCACTTCAATGGTGAAATCCACGTGGCCGGGGGTGTCGATGAGATTGATCCGGTGTTCCCGCCAGAAGCAGGTGGTCGCCGCCGAAGTGATGGTGATGCCCCGTTCCTGCTCTTGTTCCATCCAGTCCATGACCGCGGTCCCCTCATGGACCTCTCCCATCTTATAGGAGACCCCCGTATAGTAGAGGATTCGCTCCGTGGTGGTGGTCTTACCGGCATCGATATGCGCCATGATGCCGATATTTCGAGTTTTTTCCAGGTGTCCTCGATTGGCCAAGGCTTTCCATCCTCAATCAAAGGAAAAACGCCCCCGCGCCATGAACCCGCCCCTTGCGGCGGAATCCAGGGCTCGTCTCCGTCAAGTTCCTTTTCGTTTTTTGGTTCTACCAGCGATAATGGGCGAAGGCCTTGTTGGCTTCGGCCATCTTATGAACATCCTCGCGCTTCTTGATGGCTCCTCCGCGGTTGTTGGCCGCATCGATCAATTCCCCGGCGAGTTTTTCCTGCATGCTCTTCTCCGATCGCTCGCCGGCATAGGAAATCAGCCATCGGATGGCCAAAGCGGTTCGTCTTTCGGGACGGACTTCGGTGGGAACCTGATAGGTCGCACCCCCGACGCGCCGGGATTTCACTTCAATAACCGGTTTTACGTTACCGACCGATTTTTCGAAGAGCTTCAAGGGGTCTTCCTGGGTTCGCTTCTGGATGAGGTCCATGGCTCCATAGAAGATTCCTTCGGCCACGCTCTTCTTTCCCCGTTCCATGATATTGTTGACGAACCGGGCGACCAAAGCGTTCTTGTACTTTGGGTCCGGAAGAGTCTCGCGCTTGGTGACTTCCCGTCTTCTGGGCATGGGTTCCTCACTTGGGTCTCTTGGCTCCGTACTTGGAGCGGCTCTTCTTTCGGTTCTGCACCCCGGCAGAATCCAGCGTCCCCCGGATGACGTGGTAACGCACGCCGGGAAGGTCTTTCACTCGTCCCCCGCGGATCAAGACCACGGAGTGTTCCTGGAGGTTGTGGCCCACCCCCGGAATGTAGGTGGTGATTTCATAACCATTGGTCAGACGAACCCGGGCGACTTTGCGCAAGGCCGAATTCGGCTTTTTGGGGGTTGAGGTATAAACCCGAATACAAACCCCGCGTCGCTGGGGACAGTGAGTCAGAGCGGGGGCGGTCATCCTCGATTTCATCTTTTCACGGCCGAGTCGGACCAGCTGGTTGATGGTCGGCATTAAACCTCCAAAGAGATAAAATAATCTTTTTAGTCTACCATCTTCAATCGATTTGTCAATCCACTATTTAGCCGAATTCTCCATCTCTTCTTCTCCGCCCTCCACCTGAATCCCCAGGTTCCGGTACCGGGCTAATCCAGTTCCCGCCGGGATCAGTCGGCCGAGAATCACGTTCTCTTTCAGCCCCCGGAGGTAATCCGTCTTTCCGCTGATCGCCGCTTGGGTCAGAACTTTCGTGGTCTCCTGGAAGGAGGCGGCGGAAATGAAGCTTTCCGTGCTCAAGGAAGCTTTGGTCACCCCTAACAACAGGGGTTCGGCGGTAGCCGGCTGCTTGCCCTGAGACTTTAAATGGTCGTTTTCCTCCTCGAAGAGGTGCCGTTCCACATGCTCTCCCACGAGAAAATTGGAGTCTCCGACCTCCTTGATGACCACCCGGCGGAGCATCTGCCGCACGATCACTTCGATATGTTTGTCGTTGATCTTGACCCCCTGGAGGCGGTACACTTCCTGCACCTCATCCACCAGGTAGCGGGCCAGGTCTTCCACTCCCAAAATGGCCAGGATGTCATGGGGATTGGACGACCCATCCATGAGCGCCTCCCCAGCCTTAACTTTTTCTCCCTCATGAACGCTGACGTGTTTCCCCTTGGGGATCGAATACTCCTTGGGGTCTCCCACCTCCGGAGTGATAAGCACCTTGCGCTTCCCCTTAGTGTCCCTACCGAAGGAAACGGTTCCGGTGATTTCACTGATTAGGGCGTATTCCTTGGGTTTGCGGGCTTCAAAGAGTTCCGCCACCCGGGGAAGTCCCCCGGTAATATCTTTGGTCTTGGTCGTTTCCCGAGGGATTTTGGCGATCACGTCTCCCTGGTGGACCTTGTCCCCCTCGGTGACCACAATATGGGCCCCAACCGGCAGGAGATACCGGGCCATGCTTTCGGCGTCGGGGATCTTCATCGTCCGCCCCTTCTCGTCCTTGATGGATACCCGGGGGCGGGCCTCCGGGTCCTTGGATTCGATGATGACTTTGGTGGAGAATCCGGTCACCTCGTCGAGTTGCTCTTGCATGGTGACCCCTTCCACGATGTCCCCGAATTTCACCCTTCCGGACACCTCGGTAAGGATGGGGATGGTGTAGGGGTCCCACTCCGCAATCAGGTCACCGCTCTTCACCGCCTTCCCGTTTTCAACCTTGATCTTGGCCCCGTAAATGACTGGATACCGCTCCCTTTCTCGTCCGGATTCATCCACAATGGCCAGCTCTCCGTTGCGGTTCATGACCACCAAGTCCCCTTCTTTGCTGGAGACTGTGGATACGTTTAAAAACTTCACCCGCCCATCATTCCGGGGCTGGAGGGCAGTTTGCTCGGCGCGTCGGCTGGCCGTCCCCCCGATGTGGAAGGTACGCATGGTCAGCTGGGTTCCCGGCTCCCCGATGGACTGGGCGGCGATGATCCCGATGGCCTCCCCCATGTTGACCAATTGCCCCCGGGCCAAGTCCCGCCCATAGCAAAGGGCGCAAACCCCCCGCTTCGACCGGCAGGTCAGAACGGACCGGATCTTGACCTTCTCCAACCCGGCGTTTTCGATCTTCTCCACCAGACGCTCGTCGATCTCCTCGTCGGCTTTGACCAGAATCTCCCCGGTAAAGGGGTCGACGATATCCTCCAGGGCCACCCGGCCCAGGACCCGCTCCCCGATGGGCTCGATAATCTCCCCTCCCTCCACCAAGGGAGTCACCGGAATTCCGTCCAGGGTCCCGCAGTTATGCTCGGTCACTACCAAATCCTGGGCTACATCCACCAGCCTCCGGGTGAGATAGCCCGAATTGGCCGTTTTCAGCGCCGTATCCGCCAGACCTTTGCGGGCCCCGTGGGTGGAGATAAAATACTGGAGCACGGTCAAACCTTCACGGAAGTTGGCGGTGATGGGAGTTTCGATAATTTCTCCGGAGGGTTTGGCCATCAGCCCCCGCATTCCCGCGAGCTGCCGGATCTGCTGGGCGCTTCCCCGGGCTCCCGAATCGGCCATCATGAAGATGGGGTTGAACGAGGGGACCCGCTTCTTTTTCCCGCTGGGATCGGTGATGACCACATTGCCCAGTTCTTCCAGGATCTCGAAGCCGATGTTTTCGGTCACCTGGGCCCAAATATCGACCACCTTGTTGTACCGTTCCCCATCGGTGATCAACCCTTCTTTGTATTGGCTCTCGATCTCCAGAACCTCGCGGTTGGCTTTCCCCAGAATCTCCGCCTTCCGGGCGGGGATGACCATATCGTCGATGCAGATCGAGATTCCCGCCCGGGTGGCATACCGGTACCCTAAATCTTTGAGCTGATCGGCCAGGATGACAGTCTTTTTATTGCCCGCATAGCGGTAGCACTGATCGATCAGATTGGCCAATTCTTTCTTGTTCATCACCCGGTTCACGAAGGAGAAGGGGATCTCCGGCGGGACGATTTCCCGCAGCAGGATTCGTCCCACGGTGGTGGAGACCAATTCCTGCGTCCCGTTGGTCCCCAGGCGGACCTTGACCGCCGCCTGAAGGTCTACTTCTCCCGCGTCGTAGGCCATTCGGACTTCTTCTGGACCAGAAAAGTTCCTTCCCTCCCCCTTCACAAAGGGCTTTTCCCGGGTCAGGTAGTAGAGGCCGAGGACGATGTCCTGGGTGGGTACGATGATCGGCTTTCCATGAGCCGGGGAGAGGATGTTGTTGGTGGACATCATCAACACCCGGGCTTCGATCTGGGCTTCGATCGACAGGGGGATGTGAACGGCCATCTGATCGCCGTCAAAGTCAGCATTGAACGCCGCGCAGACCAGAGGATGGAGCTGAATGGCCTTCCCCTCGATCAGGATGGGTTCGAAAGCCTGGATTCCCAGGCGATGGAGGGTGGGGGCGCGGTTCAGCAAGATGGGATATTCTCGGACAATTTCGCTCAGGGTCTCCCAGACTTCGTCCTTCTCTTGCTCCACCATCTTTTTGGCGCTTTTGATGGTGGTCACATACCCTTTCTGTTCTAGACGGTTGTAGATAAAGGGCTTGAATAATTCCAGAGCCATCTTTTTGGGCAACCCGCATTGGTGGAGGCGGAGGTCGGGGCCCACCACGATCACCGAACGACCGGAATAATCCACTCGTTTTCCCAACAGGTTCTGTCGGAAGCGCCCTTGTTTTCCCTTCAGCATGTCGCTCAGGGACTTGAGGGGCCTGCCGTTGGAACCCAGGATCGCCCGTCCCCCGCGACCGTTGTCAAAAAGGGCGTCCACCGCCTCCTGGAGCATGCGCTTCTCGTTGCGGATGATGATCTCTGGAGCGTTCAGTTCCTGGAGCCGCTTCAGCCGGTTGTTCCGGTTGATGACCCGGCGGTATAGGTCGTTCAGGTCGGAGGTGGCGAACCGCCCGCCGTCGAGGGGAACCAGAGGCCGAAGGTCGGGGGGAATCACGGGGATGACCTCCAGGATCATCCAATCCGGCTTGTTCCCCGAATCCTTGAAGGAGTCCAGCACCTTCAGTCTTTTGGCGAACTTTTTCTTCTTCACATCGGAGGTGGCTTCTTTCATCTCCTGGTGGAGCTGTTCGGAGAGCCGCTGGACGTCCACCTTCCGCAGGAGTTCGCGGATGGCTTCGGCCCCCATTCCGGCCACGAAAGAGTCCGGCCCGAATTCCTCCAGCGCCTTGCGGTAGCGCTCGTCATTGAGCAGTTCTTTCTCTTTGAGGGAGGTGTTCTTGGGATTGACCACCAGGTAGGCTTCGAAATAGAGGACCTTCTCCAGCTCTCGCAGGGTCATATCCAGAAGGCTGCCGATGCGACTGGGCAGGCTCTTCAGGAACCAAATGTGGGCCACCGGGGTGGCCAGCTCGATATGCCCCAGCCGCTCCCTCCGCACCTTGGACTGGATCACCTCCACGCCGCACTTTTCGCAGACCACGCCGCGATGTTTCATCCTTTTGTACTTGCCGCAGTTACACTCGTAATCTTTCGTGGGGCCAAAGATCTTGGCGCAGAAAAGGCCGTCCCGCTCCGGCTTGAAGGTCCGGTAGTTGATGGTCTCCGGCTTCTTGACCTCTCCGTACGACCAGGCCCGGATCTTCTCGGGTGAAGCCAGGGAAATTCGAACGGCATTGAAGGACAAAGGGTGTTTGGGTTTTTCAAAAAAACTGAAAAGGTCTTCCAATACGGACCTCCTTTAGGCTTCCTCTTTCTCCAGAAGCTCCATGTCCAGGCAAAGGCTCTGCAGCTCCTTTACCAGAACGTTGAAGGACTCGGGGACTCCCGCATCCAGGGCGTGCCCCCCCTTGACGATGGTCTCATACATCCGCGTCCGGCCGAGGACATCATCGGATTTTACGGTAAGGAATTCCTGCAGCCCGTAGGCCGCTCCATAGGCTTCCAGGGCCCATACTTCCATCTCCCCCAGACGCTGTCCGCCGAACTGGGCCTTCCCGCCCAAGGGCTGCTGGGTGATCAGGGAGTAGGGTCCTACCGAACGGGCGTGGATCTTGTCGTCCACCAGATGATGAAGCTTCATCATGTAAATGACTCCCACGGTCACCTTCTGATCGAAGGGTTCTCCGCTGCGCCCGTCATAGAGGGTGACTTGGACCGTTCGTCCCGCCTCTTTCAGCAGATGTTTAATTTCCTTCTCCGTGGCTCCGTCAAAGGCCGGCGAGGACATAAATACGCCGTCGGAAAGGCTCCGGGCGAGCTCCAGGAGCTCCTCGTCGGTCATCTCCTCGATCACCCGGGAGAAACTGTCCGAGCTGTAAATTTTCCGCACCTTTTCCCGCAAGGCTTTGGGGTTAAACTCCTTGCGGATGATCTCCTCAATCTGCTCCCCCAGCCCCTGCGCCGCCCATCCCAGGTGGGTTTCCAGGATCTGTCCCACGTTCATACGGGAGGGGACGCCCAGAGGGTTGAGAACGATGTCCACCTGGGTCCCGTCGGCCAGATAGGGCATGTCCTCCTCGGGAAGGATTCGAGAGATGACCCCTTTATTCCCGTGCCGCCCGGCCATTTTGTCCCCCACCGAGAGTTTGCGTTTGATGGAAATATCCACCTTCACCATTTTGATCACTCCCGGGGGCAGTTCGTCGGCCTTTTTCAGGCGAGCGATCTTCCTTTCGAAAGCCCCCCGGATGAGCTGGACCCGCTCATCCAGCCCCTCCCAGACCTTCTCCGCCTCGGCCTTTTTCTTCGGGTTCTGGATGTTCACGTCCCGCATCCGGTGGTCCGCAACCTCAGCTAGCATCTCCTTGGTGAGCTTGGTATTCTTAGGGATGAGGGTCTTGCCGCTCCGCTCCTCTGCCACCCGGTGGGTGAGGACCTCATTCAAGTAGAGTTTTCGGACCTTCTGGGCGGCGATTTGCTGGACGATCTGGACTTCATCCTCCTGGTCCCTCAGAATTCGAGCGATCTCTTCTTCCTCTATGGCTTTGGCCCGGATATCCTTTTCCACTCCCCGGCGGCTGAAGATCTTCGTACCGATCACGACCCCTTCGACTCCCGGCGGCACGCGGAGCGAGGTATCCTTCACCGCCCCGGCCTTTTCCCCAAAGATGGCCCGCAGGAGCTTCTCCTCCGGAGAGGGTTGCGTTTCCCCTTTGGGGGTAATTTTTCCCACGAGGATATCCCCCGCCTTCACCTCAGCCCCGATGCGGATAATGCCGCTCTCGTCGAGGTTCTTCAGGGACTCATCCCCCAGATTGGGAATATCCTGGGTGATTTCTTCCTTGCCCAGTTTGGTATCGCGGGCCACCACTTCAAACTCCTCGATATGCACCGAGGTGAAACTGTCGTCCTTCACCACCCGCTCGCTGATCAGGATGGAGTCCTCAAAGTTGTACCCGCCCCAGGGCATAAAGCCCACCAGAACGTTGCGTCCCAGGGCCAGCTCTCCGTTGCTTGTGGCCGGACCATCGGCGATGATCTGGCCTTTCTTGACCCGCTGTCCCTCATGGACGATGGGCTTCTGATTAATGCAGGTATTCTGATTCGACCGTTGGTATTTGATGAGGTTATAGATATCCACTTCGGAGCGGGACCCGTTCCGGCCGGTGTTGTCGGCGGCCCGAATGATGATTCGGGAGGAATCCACCTTTTCCACCACCCCGTCCCGCTTGGCCACCACCGCTACCCCCGAATCCCGGGCCACCGTCCCTTCCATCCCCGTTCCGATCAGGGGGGATTCGGCCCGCAGCAGGGGAACCGCCTGGCGCTGCATGTTGGACCCCATGAGCGCCCGGTTGGCGTCATCGCTTTCCAGGAAGGGGATGAGCGAAGCGGCCACGCTGACCAGCTGATTGGGGGAGACATCCATGTAATTGATTTCCTCCGGCTGCACCAGCGTGGACTCGCCGGCGATTCGTGCCTGAATCATTTCCGCAGTGAACCGCCCCTTGGCATCCACCGGGGCATTGGCTTGAGCAATGACCCGGGTCTCATCCTCCTGCAAGGCCGAGAGATATTCGATTTCCTTGGTGACCTGGCCGTTGACCACTTTGCGGTAGGGAGTCACCATAAATCCGTATTCATCCACTTTGGCATAGGTGCTCAGGGAAGCGATCAACCCGATGTTGGGACCTTCCGGGGTCTCGATAGGGCAGACCCGGCCATAGTGAGTCGGATGGACGTCGCGCACCTCGAAGCCAGCCCGCTCCCGGGTCAGCCCCCCGGGCCCCAGCGCGGAGAGACGCCGCTTGTGGGTGATTTCGGACAGGGGATTGGTCTGGTCCATGAACTGGGAGAGCTGCGAAGACCCGAAGAACTCCTTGACCACTGCGGATACAGGCTTGGGATTGATCAGGTCATGGGGCATGAGGGTTTCGGCGTCCTGAAGGCTCATCCGCTCCTTGATGGCCCTTTCCATCCGCACCAGCCCGATCCGGTACTGATTCTCCAGGAGTTCCCCCACGGCTCTCACCCGCCGGTTTCCCAGGTGGTCGATATCATCCACTTCCCCCATTCCATCTTTCAACTCGATCAGGTATTTCACCGCTTCCAGGATGTCTTCCCGCTGCAAAACCCGGCTTTCCGGCGTCGAACTTCGTTTCAGGCGGTGATTGATCTTCAGCCGTCCCACCCGAGAGAGGTCATACCGGTCGGAGTTGAAGAAAAGGTTTTCCAGAAAGGTCTTGGCCGTATCCAAAGTGGGAGGCTCGCTGGGGCGCAGACGCCGGTAGACCTCCAGCATGGCATTGTAGATGGAGCGGGGGGTTTGATCCTGGGGATGCTGGCGACGATACTCCTCAATGGCTCGAGCCTCCGTATCCTCGATCCGGTCGGCGGCCAAGGTGTCCCGCATCGAGGAAGAGACATTCAGATGATCGATGAAGAGAAGCTCGACCTCTTTCACCCCTTGGGCCCGCAGTTCCTCCACCCGTTCCTTGTTCAGTTCCGTATTGCAGGGCAACAGGAGCTCGCCGGTTTGGGGATGGAACACATTCCGGGCCAGGTAGCGCCCCGCCAGTTCAGCGACTTCCAGGGTGAGCGCTTTGACCTTGGCCTCGGACAGCCTCTTGAGGGCTCCCGCGGTGATCTTTCGGTTCTTGCGCACCACCACCTCGCCAGATTGGGGATGGCGGATGTCTTCGGTGGCCCGCTTATTCACCAGAAGATCGAAGTCAAGGTTCTTGTAAACCTTGTCGTCTTTAAAAAATACCTTTTCGGTGCGATAGAAGAAGTTGAGAAGGTCTTCGGCCGAGTAGCCCAGGGACCTCAGAAGAATGGTCACCGGGAATTTCCGCCTCCGGTCGATGCGCACGTAGAGCAGGCCCTTGGTGTCAAACTCCAGGTCCAGCCAGGACCCCCGGTGGGGAATGATCCGGGCCGAATACAAGGGTTTGCCTGTATGGGTCCGGCCCTTCTCGTGCTCAAACAGGATGCCGGGAGAGCGATGCAGCTGGCTTACGATGACTCTCTCGGTCCCGTTGACGATAAAGGTCCCTTTATCGGTCATCAGGGGAATTTCGCCGAAGTAGACCTCCTGTTCCTTGATATCCCTCACCCTGGGCCGGCCCTTCCGTTCCTCTTCGTCCACCTCGTAGTTGATGAGACGTACGATCACCTTGAGAGGGGCGGCAAAGGTCATTCCCCGCTGGCGGCACTCGTCGACTTCATACTTCGGCTCCCCCAGGGAGTAACTGGCGAACTCCAGGGAGGCCGTTTCGTTGAAATCCCGGATGGGAAAGACGCTTTTGAAAACGGCCTGCAGCCCCATATCCTGGCGTTCCTCGGGGGGAACGTCTTTTTGCAGAAAACTCTCATAGGACTTCCGCTGCACATCGATCAGGTTGGGGGTTTCGATAATTTTTTCGATTTTGGAAAAATTCAAGCGAACAATCGGCTGGCCGCTTCCCCAGGAAGCCATTCCTTATTTCCTCCTCATTTCCCCCCAAGGGGGGTTGAAAACCGATGAAAGGGCAGGTCGCTATTTGATCTCCACGGTGGCCCCGACTTCTTCCATCTTCTTTTTGACGGTCTCCGCCTCTTCTTTAGAGATTCCTTGTTTCAACGGTTTCGGAGCCCCTTCCACCAAGTCCTTGGCCTCTTTCAAACCGAGGCTGGTCAGCTCGCGGACGACCTTGATGACCTGGATCTTTTTCTCTCCCACGGTGGCGAGAATCGCGTCGAACTCGGTCTTTTCTTCTGCCACCGGCGCGGCTGCGCCCCCGGCCGCTGCCCCCGGAACGGCGGCCACCGCCACGGCGGCAGCAGACACGCCCCATTTTTGCTCCAGAAGTTTGCTCAGTTCGGCTGCTTCCAGCAGGGTCAAACCGCTCAATTCTTCAACCAGT
The DNA here is from genome assembly GCA_035624375.1 of Thermodesulfobacteriota bacterium. GTDB lineage: Bacteria > Desulfobacterota > SM23-61 > SM23-61 > SM23-61 > SM23-61. The sequence continues at coordinate 12,006 of DASPRR010000116.1, forward strand.
TTCTGTAGATCAGCCATTTTTTCTCTCCTTGAGGATGATTTTTTGATCCCGAAAGATCATCATATTACCGCTTCGTTCTGCTGGCTCCGCCCTTGGAGCACCCGGGCCACCTGGGTAGCCGGAACCCCCATCAGTCGGACCAGGGTGGTTGCCGGAGCCTGGAGGAGGCCCAGAATCTTGGCCCTCAGCGCGTCCAGGCCGGGCAGCGAAACCCACGCCTGAATATCAGCCGGTCCCCAGATTTTGCCCTCGGATGCGGCCACCAGGACCTTAAGTTCCGGCCATTCCTTGGCATATTTCGCCAGAACCCGGGCGGGAGCCACTGGGTCTGAGTCGCTCCAAGCGACCCCCAGGGGGCCTTCCAGATGGGAACTCAACCCCTCTTTGTCCGTTCCCCGGGCGGCCAGTCGGAAAAGGGTGTTCTTGACCACCTGATACTCCACCGCCGCCTTGCGCAACTCTCGGCGAAGCTGGGTCATCTTTTCCACATTGAGGCCCGAGAAACGGGTTAAGATGGCCACTTTGGCCCGCCCCATCTGCCTCTGAAGATCGGCGATCCGTTCTTTTTTTTCTTCGCGCTTCAAACCTCAACCTCCCTTATTATTTCGCCGACCTCCGAGAGGATCCCGCACCGCAGAATCCGATGATCCTTCCCTGAATCTTCTCTTCCTCAGGTTCCCATCCGTCTCGGTAGGCGGGCGAAATCCCTTTAAGCGTTGGCTGCGACGTACCTACGGTCTTCGACGAAATCCTTCACCCGTTCCGTATCAGGTTTTCGTGGCCACCCGCAGATCATTGGGGTCTAGCTTGATCCCCGGCCCCATGGTCGTGGAGATGGCGATGCTCTTCATGTAAGTCCCCTTGCTGGATGCGGGTTTGGCCCGTTGGATCACATCCATGAGGGCCATCACATTGTCTTTCAATTTTTCAGCCGGAAAGGAGATTTTCCCCACCGTGGTGTGAACGATGCCGGTTTTATCCACCTTGAACTCCACCCGGCCGGCTTTTAACTCTTTGACCGCCCGAGCCACGTCAAAGGTGACCGTCCCCACTTTGGGGTTGGGCATCAATCCCCGGGGACCCAGAACCTTCCCCAGTCTTCCCACCGTTCCCATCATATCGGGGGTGGCGATGGCCTTGTCGAAATCGGTCCAGCCCGCAGTGATCTTCTCCACTAGGTCTTCGGCCCCCACAAAGTCAGCCCCCGCATCTTTCGCTTCTTTCTCCTTTTCTCCTTTGGCGAAAACCAGAACACGGACCGATTTGCCTACCCCATGGGGGAGGGCCACGGTGCCCCGGACCATCTGGTCGGAGTGCTTGGGGTTCACCCCTAGGCGGATGGCCATGTCCACACTCTCGTCAAACTTGGCTTGGCCTGTTTCCTTGAGCAGCTGTATCCCGCCGTCCAGGTCATAACGTTTGGTCCGGTCGACTTTCTTTTTGGCTTCTGAGTACTTTTTCCCTCGAGTGCTCATACCTTTACCCCTCTATTACCCCTCTATGATCTCGATGCCCATCGAGCGCGCCGCCCCCTCCACCGTCCGAACGGCCGAATCCAACCGGGTGGTATTCAGGTCTGGCAATTTGGTTTGGGCGATCTCTTTCACCTGGGCCCGGGTCACCTGACCCACTTTGGTCCGATTGGGCTCCCCCGACCCCTTGATGATCCCCGCCGCTTTTTTCAGGAGGACCGCCGCCGGAGGGGTCTTGGTGACAAAGGAAAACGAACGGTCCGCATAAATGGTGATCACCACGGGGATGATCGTGCCTTCCATGTTCTTGGTCTGGGCATTGAAGGCTTTGCAGAATTCCATGATGTTGACCCCGTGTTGTCCCAGAGCCGGTCCCACCGGAGGCGACGGATTGGCCTGTCCAGCAGGGATCTGCAATTTCACCAAGCCGACGACTTTCTTAGCCATTTTCGTCCTCTTCTTCTATCCCTTCTTCACTTGGGCGAAATCGAGCTCTACGGGAGTGGAGCGCCCGAAGATACTCACCAGAACTCGAACCTTTCCCTTGTCCGGATTGACCGCCTCCACCAGCCCGTTGAAGTTGGAAAAGGGGCCGTCCACGACCTGCACTTGGTCTCCCTTTTCAAAGGTCATGCGGTGCTTGGGCCGGAGCAGGCCTTCGCTCATCTGGTTTTTGATCTCCTCCACCTCCGCGTCGGGGATCGGCGCGGGATTGGACCGGTCGCCCACGAATCCGGTCACCTTAGGGGTCTCCTTCACCAGATGGTAGGTTTCTTCGTTGAGTTCCATCTTTACCAGAATGTAACCCGGGAAAAATTTCCGGGAGGAAGCCTTTTTCTTCCCCTTGATCATCTCGATCACTTTCTCCGCCGGGACCAAAACCTCGGAGAAAAAATCCTCCTTCTTGGCTGTATGAACCCGCTCTTCCAGGACGGATTTGACCTTGTTCTCGAATCCGGAATAGGTATGAACCACGTACCACTTCTGGGACATAGGATTTGTCCTTGCCTTATTCCAAAAAAATCTTGATCAGCCGCGAAAGACCCAAGTCCACCACCCCCAGGTAAAAAGCCACCAAAAACACGGTGATCAAAACCACCGAGGTGGAGGCGATCGTTTCCTTGCGGGTGGGCCAAGTCACTTTTTTCAGTTCCACTCGAACCTCTCGAAAGAACTGCTGAGCGGTCCGCATGAATTCCTTGATCTTCTCCATGTCCCTCTTCCTGGAGCTGGAAAATCCCCTTATCCTGGCAGGCCAGGAGGGATTCGAACCCCCATCACCCGGATTTGGAGTCCGGTGCTCTAGCCGTTAGAGCTACTGGCCTGCTCTCTCGCGGGTTTTTCCGCTGATCGATGGATCGACCTCTGATAAACCGGAGGAAGGTTTATGGTGCCGTTGGTTCTTTCCCTGACCTACTTGGTCTCCTTATGCGGAGTATGGGTCCGGCAGAAACGGCAGTATTTCTTGAACTCCAGCTTGTCAGGTGTAGAACGCTTGTTCTTGGTAGTGGTATAGTTTCTCCGCTTGCACTGGGCACAAGCCAATGTGACAATTTCTCTCACAAGGCCCCTCTTCCTTTTGATAAACGGCAAAGGAGTTCAACCCTGGGGGATGAACTCTCTTTCTTTTTTGGGTCTTCGCCGGGCTTGGGTCTTCGGGCTCCTATTCCAGGATGTCGGAGATGACTCCCGCTCCCACCGTCCGTCCCCCCTCCCGGATCGCAAACCGTAACTCCTTCTCCATGGCAATCGGAGTGATCAACTGCACCTCGATATTCACATTGTCCCCGGGCATCACCATCTCCA
>DASPRR010000122.1:0-51990 GCA_035624375.1 Thermodesulfobacteriota bacterium
CCTAACCAGCCGGGAGCGGATTTGGATGGCGGCGTTTAAAGATATCTGCTGCTCCGAAAGGGCAATAACGGCCATTTCAAAGACGGTGGAAGGGCGGATGGGCTTCACCCCATAAAGGGCCTTGACCAGGGGGCGGAGGAAGGGGTGCTTTCGGGCCCGCTGGTAAAAGCCTTCCAGAGAAGCTTCGACATGGAATTGCCATCGAACCCTTTCTTTCAGGAGAGAGACCTTTCGGACTTGTTCCGGGAAGGTTCGGACGATGAGGCGGACTCGGTCATTCTTCGAGCCGAATTCCTGCTGAACCCTGGTCAGAATGGGCTCACCTTCCACAACATGAAGGCGGTGGTATTCCGCCGGCAGAGTCTCCCGAGGGGGAATCCAGACATCGGTCCCGTCCTGAGGAAAATGACAAAATGCCCATGCGCAGCGGGTGAGATCGTAGGGCCCTTCCATGAGGAGCTCAAAATTCATTTTCCCCCCTGTTCGGTTTCCTTGAATTCCCTCGGCTCTTCTCAAAATACTTTATGGCAGCCGGAAAGGGAAGAGAAAGTACGAAGGAGAGAAGATTTTTGGCTCGAAAGCTCCCCTTCGGGCATATAAAAATTTCTTGTTAAAAATATTTATTTTGGCTATGTTAAACATTGATGAACTCGTAAAAAGTCAAAATTCAATTAAATTCGTCATTCCGGCGGAAGCCGGACTAGTTATTTGAATAAGTTATGGACCCCGGCTTTCGCCGGGGTGACGCTTAACGAGACTTTATACGAGATCATCAAACATAGTTTAATCAAAGAATATCAGGAGGAGTTTCAAATGAGACCCTATTTCGAAAAAATGCCCGCTTTCGGCAAACCTTTGTCGGAAAGGCAAATGCAGAGTTCTGAAGAGAACATCAAAAAAATTCGGGAGGTGGAACAGGAGATCGCCGAAGCCGTAAAAAAGGTAAAAGGGGCCGGCATCTCCACGGAGGAGATCAATAAACGGGGGGAGATGACCGTTTACCAGAGGCTGGAATATTTGGTTGACCCCGGCACCTGGTGTCCCTTGCACACCCTCTATGACCCGATGGAGGAGGAGTCCGGAACCACCGGGGTGGTGGACGGGTTGGGCAAAATCGGCGGGAAATGGGCGGTGATCATCGGGTTTGACAACAAAGTGATGGCCGGAGCTTGGATTGCCGGACAATCGGACAACGTTCTTAGGGTCACCGACATGGCCAAGAACCTACACCTTCCCCTGGTCTGGCTGGTGAACTGCAGCGGGGTGAAGCTGCCGGAGCAGGAGAAGGTCTACGCCAACCGGAGGGGAAGCGGGACCACCTTCTTCCGCCATGCCGAACTGGAAAAACTCGGGATTCCAGTCCTCGCCGGAATCTACGGGACCAATCCCGCGGGGGGAGGATACCAGGGAATCAGCCCGACCATCCTCCTCGCCCACAAGAACTGCAATATCGCCGTGGGCGGCGGAGGAATCGTGAGCGGGATGAGCCCCAAGGGCTTCTTCGATGAAGAAGGAGCCGAGGTGGTCATCGAAGCCACCCGAAAGTTCAAGGCCGTTCCCCCCGGCCGGGTGGAAATTCATTACGACTCCACGGGATTTTTCAAGGCCGTCTTTCAGAAGGAAGAAGGGGTGCTGGACGGGTTGAAGGAATACATGAAATACCTTCCCGCCTACGACCCCAAATTCTTCCGTGTGGCCGAACCCAAAGCCCCGAAGTTTTCGCCCGAAGAGATCAATCGCCTGGTCCCCTTCAACCAGAAGATGGCCTACAATTTCGAGGAAGTTCTGGCGAGGCTGACCGACAACAGCGAACACATGGAGTTTCGACCCACCTACGGCCCCGAGGTCTACACCGGGTTGGCCAAAGTGGACGGTTTAGTGGTGGGCATCATCGGCAACAAACAGGGAATCCTCCCCAAGGGATACCCGGAATACGCTCCCTATCCTGGGGTGGGGGGGAAATTCTACCGCCAGGGGCTCATCAAGATGAACGAGTTTGTAACCCAGTGCGGAAGAGACCGAGTTCCCATTATCTGGTTCCAGGACACCACCGGCATCGATGTGGGGGACCTCGCCGAGAAGGCGGAACTGCTGGGGTTGGGGCAATCCCTGATTTACTCCATCGAGCAGTCCAACGTACCCATGATGTGCGTGATCCTGAGAAAAGGAACCGCCGCCGCCCACTACATCATGGGAGGGCCCCAGGCGAACAACAACAATATTTTCACCCTCGGGACGCCTACCAGCGAGATTTATGTGATGCACGGGGAGACGGCCGCAGTTGCCTCCTTCGCCCGGAGGCTGGTGAAGGAGAAGGATTCGAACCGGCCCCTGAAACCGATCATCGACAAAATGAACGCTCTGGCGCAGGACTATTACAACAAGTCCCGGCCCATCTATTGCGCCAAGACCGGGTTCGTCGATGAAGTGGTTCCCCTGCCGGAAATCCGGAAGTACATGGTGGCCTTTACGGGCGCGGCTTACCAGAATCCCAGGTCCATCTGTCCCCACCACCACCTGATGCTTCCCCGGCTGATCAAAGGATGAACCAAAGGCCCGCCTTCGAGCGGGCCTTTTCTTTTCAGCTTCAAGGCCTATTCCGTCTATACCACAACTGTTTTTCCCCCTATTCCCTGAGAGATTCCGACGGCCAGGTATTCCAGGTCTTCCCCTCCGCCATTTTTCATTTGGTGGATTTCTCTCGGGAGAATAATCACTGCTTCCCCTTCCCCCATTTCAGCTTCTTCCCCATTGACGAGAATTTTGGCTTGCCCCTTCAAGATGATGAAGATTTCCTCCATGTCCTCGTGATAATGGGCCTGAAAGGCTTTCTCCGGCTCCATCCGGCACCAGTTAACCATCTGCACTCGTCCCTCCAGCAAATCGTCTTTTTGAAGCAAGACCTTTTTCCAGACGGAAGGGGATTGCAGGCTTTCGTGACTGGCCGGAATCCAATCCAAATCTTTAAGTCGGAAAATTTTCATGGCATATTCCGGTTCATTTGAAATCGGTGCAGCTGTATTACTAAAGATTCCGGGGTTGAGAAGACATATTCTTCCGAAAATCTCCTCTAACCCCGATGCTCTTCACTTGGCCTAGCACCGTTCACCCTGAGCTTGTCGAAGGGTGCGTCGCTAAGCCGTTCATGCTTCGACAAGCTCAGCACGAACGGCTTAGTCTTCAGCGTCCATACAATTATAGTATGATCAATAGTTTACTCTGAAGGAATCATGATTGGCAATTCCAGATTGTGCCTTTTATCCCCCCCTTTATCCTTCCGGATTCCGCATTTGGTCAGTCTTCTTTTAGTCTTGACAATTCCGAAAGGGGGGAGATATTTTTGAATGGTTCAAAGCGGCCAGGGCTGAAATTCTGATTTGCAGCATCAGCTCTGAGAGACCGGCATTTTTTCTTCATTTGCCGGTATTAGACTCTACAAGGAGGTGCAAAGATGAAGAAGATGTTGGGTTTGACTTTCATCCTGTTTTTGGCCTTTGGCTCCCTGGGCTGGACCCAGGACACGATCAAGATCGGTGTGGTCGGGCCGAGGACCGGCCCGGCCGCGGCCACTGGAAAGGCCTTTGAGGAAGGGATTGCCATCGCCCTGGACCACATCAACGCCAAAGGCGGAGTGCTGGGGAAGAAGGTCGAGGTAATCTTCGAAGACACCGGCGGAGTTCCCGAAAAGGCTGCTTCCGCCCTGGAGAGGCTGGCGACCCGGGAGAAGGTTCCAGTGGTTGTCGGGGAGAGCCACTCCTCTTCCGCCCTGGCAGAGATCGAAGTGGCCAACCGTTATAAGATCCCCCTCATCATCTGCGAAGCCTGGCACGACGACATCACCAAGAAGGGCTACAAGTGGGTTTTCCGGGCCGGCCCGGCCAACAGCGGCGTGGTCGATTTCTACATCGCCCCCTTCGTGAAGGAGAACGGGTTCAAGAAAGCGGCCATCGTCCGAGAGAACTCCGACTGGGGCGCCGGCATCGCCGAGCGGACGGAGATGAACCTCAAAAGCATGAACATCCCCTTTACCACCCTGAAAGTGGAGCGGGAGAGCAAGGACTACTACACCGAGCTAACCAAGCTCAAGAGCGAGAACCCGGACATCATCCTGGCCTACATCTACGGGACCGGCCTGCACTTCTTCATCAGCCAGGCCAGCGAGGTGGGGCTCAGCCCCAAGGCCCTCATCCTGGACGGGGCCGGACCCCCCAGCCTCTGGGACAGCTACTGGAAGAATGTGGGCGAGGCCGGGGAGCTGGAACTCTTCATGTCCAGCATGCACGAAAAGGTCCACCTGACCGCTACCAGTCGGAAGTTCTGGGATGACTACAAGAAGAAGTACGGGAAGGACCCCTCGGACTACAAGACCCGGTCCATCTACAACGTAATTCTCATCGCCGCCGATGCCATCAACCGGGCCAAATCGACGGACCCCGAAGCCCTCGTCGCAGCCCTGGAGAAGACCAACCTCGAAGTCACCACCGGGACGGTCAAGTTCGGTATGAAGGAGGGATCGTACGAGTACCATCAGTGGATGCCCCCCATGCTGGTCGTTCAGTGGCAGAACAAACAGCAGGTGGTGGTCTACCCCAAAGAGGCGGCCACGGGTGCCTTGAAGAAAACAAAGTAAGAAAGCAGTGTCAGTGTCAGTGTGAGTGTAAGTGAAAGGATTTGACTATTTTTACTGACACTTACCGCTGACACTGACACTTAGGTTTTTTACCATGGCTGAATTCCTGATGTATCTAACCAACGGAATCGTTATCGGGGTGATCAACGCCATCTCGGCCATCGGCGTGTCCCTCATCGTGGGCATCATGAAGGTGGTGAATTTCGCCCACGGGGAGATGTACATCTTTGCCGGGTACTTCAGTTACCACTTGAGCACCTCCCTGGGCCTGCCCCCCGTCCTTTCCATGATCGTAGCCGTCGGGTTCGTGTTTCTCTTCGGACTCGCGATGGAGCGCACGCTCATCCGCCCCACTTACGGGGATGACATGTATTCCCTGATTATCACCTTCGTGCTGTCGATCGTCCTTCAGAACCTGGCGCTCCTGATCTTCGGCCCATACCCGAACAAACCCCCCAACCTGGTGAGCGGGGCCACGAACCTCTTCGGCCTTTTCCAATATGGAAACCAGCGGCTGGTCTCTTTCTTCATTTCCATCGGCATACTGATCTTCATTTTTTATCTCATTAAAAAAACATGGTTTGGAAAGAGCATCCGGGCCATTTCCCAGGACCGGGAAATGTCTTCCCTCATGGGAGTGGACCATCTGCGGATGAACATGTTTTCCTTTGGGCTGGGGGCCGCCCTCGCTGGGGCCGCAGGAGTCATCCTGGCCCCCGTCTTTCCGGTTACCCCGACCGGGAGTTCCTCGATCAGTTTGACCGCCTTTGTAGTGGTCGTTCTGGGGGGAATGGGTTCCCTCAAGGGGTGCCTGGTGGGAGGATTGATCCTGGGGATCATCGAAAATCTGGGCGCTGCCTACATCTCCACCATGTACCGCCATATTTTTGCCTTCGTCATCCTGATCATGGTCCTTGTTTTCAGGCCATGGGGGCTGTATGGGCAAAAGACCTAAAAAGGGGTGCAGAGTGTAGGGGCGATTCTCGTAGAGTCGAGTCTCCGACATGAATCGCCCCTACAGGGTCCGTAAAGCAACCAGCGCCGAGAAACGAACAACGAGTAACGATTCAAATATGGACTTGAAAAAACTTTGGTGGATTCCGATTCTGGCCTTTCTTGCGATCCTGCCGCCTTTTGTCCTATCCCAGTACTGGCTCCACACGATGATCATCAGCCTCTTTTACGTGATGATGGCTGCTTCGTGGAACCTTCTGGCCGGCTATACCGGGCAGGTTTCCTTTGCCCATGCGGCTTTTTGCGGGGTGGGCGCCTATGTCTCGGGAATGCTGGCCGTGTTCCTGGGAGTGTCCCCGTGGCTGGGAATCCTTTCCGGAACGGCGATGGCCGCGCTACTGGGATTTGGCCTGGGATTTCTCTGCATCCGCATGGGGGGAATTTACCTTTCCCTGACGACCCTCGGGTTTTCCGAGATCCTGCGGATCATCATCACCAACGAGGAAAAATGGACCCGGGGAACCATGGGCCTGCAGACCCCCGGCCTGTTTGCCAAGTATTCCAAAACGGACTATTACTTCGTCTTTCTCGTCGCCACCGTGGTGATCCTGATCTTCATTCACCGGCTGATCCGGTCGGAGTGGGGACTCACCTTTCGGGCCGTGCTGAACGACGAAGTGGCCGCTTCCTCCTCGGGGATCAACACCATCCGGGTCCGGGTCCTGGCCTTCACCCTGACCAGCGGCATGGCCGGACTGGCCGGCGGGCTCTACGGCCATTACCTCATGCTCATTACTCCCGACATCCCCTCCCTGGGGCAGATGTTCCTGGTTCTGGCCATGGCGGTCATCGGCGGAATGGGCAGCTTTGCCGGGCCGGTCATCGGGTCTTTCGTCCTGGAAATCCTTTCCGAATACATCCGGGTGTACGGCGAGTACCATGTCCTGCTCTTCGGCCTGGTGGCTTTGGCGGTAGCCAGGTTTGCCCCCGAAGGAATCATGGGAACCTGGGCAAAAATGCGGAGATCGCCGTGAGCGCCATTCTGGAAGGAAAGAATTTGACCAAATCTTTCGGCGGGCTGACGGCCGTGCGGGAGGTGGACTTCCACCTAGAACAAGGTGAAATCGTAGGCCTCATTGGCCCTAACGGAGCCGGCAAGACCACCCTTTTCAACCTCATCAGCGGGGTATTCCCCACCGATACGGGGACCCTCCGGTTTAACGACCGGGAGATCGGGGGGCTGAGGTCCTTCGAAATCTGCCGGCTGGGAATCGCCCGGACCTTCCAGATCGTCCGTCCTTTTTTGAAGATGAACTGCCTGGAGAATGTTCTGGTGGGGATTGCGGGACGGGAGGAGAAAGAAACCCGAAGAAAGGAAGAGAAAAGAGAGGAGGCATGGGAACTTTTGAAGTTCATCGGGCTGCCGGGGGAAGAATACCGGCTGGCCCAGAACCTGACCCTCATGCAGAAGAAGAGGCTGGAGATGGCCCGGGCCCTGGCCACCCGGCCCCGGGTCATTCTCCTCGATGAAGTGCTGGCCGGGCTCAATCCTTCGGAAATGCATCAGGCGCTGGATTTGATCGAGGGGATCCGCAGCGAGCAGAAGATCACCATCTTCTGGATCGAGCACGTGATGGGGGCCATCATGAAAGGTTCGGACCGGATCATCGTCCTGGATCAGGGCAGGATGATTCGCGAAGGGAAACCCGAAGAGGTGGTCTCCGACCCAAGAGTCATCGAGGCTTATTTGGGGGATGCGAATGCTTGAGGTGAAGGGAATCAGCGTATTCCGCGGCCAAGCCCAAATCCTCTGGGGCATCTCCATGCAGGTGGAAAAAGGAGAGGTGGTCACCCTCCTGGGGGCCAACGGGGCGGGAAAGACGACTTTCGTTGAATCCATCCTGGGAATCCACCATCCGCCCAGCGGTGCCATAGCTTTTCTGGGGAGCGACATCACCCGCAGGACCCCGTTCCAGATCACCCGCCTGGGGGTCTCCTGCGTCCCGGAGGGGCGAAGGTTATTCAAAGACATGACGGTCTACGAAAACCTGGAGATGGGAGCCTATCCTCCCAGGGCCCGGACGGTCTTAAGGTCGACCGTCCAGTGGGTCTTCTCCCTCTTCCCAGTTCTCGACCAGAGGAAGATGCAGATTGCCGGAACCCTCAGCGGGGGGGAACAGCAGATGCTGGCCATTGGGCGAGCGCTGATGTCCAAACCACAGCTGCTGCTGATGGACGAGCTCTCCCTTGGGCTTTCTCCAAAGATCACCAAGGGGATCTATGGAACCGTGGACAAACTTCGCCGGGAAGGGGTCACCCTTTTATTGATCGAGCAGAACGCCACCCTGGCTCTGCGCCACAGCGATCGGGGCTACATTCTGGAGACGGGAAGAATCACCCTCCAGGGAACTTCCCAGGAGCTCCTGGGGAATGAACATATCCGCAAAGCCTATCTGGGGATGTAGAAGTAGAGATTCGGAATCGGAATATCGAAATTCGAAAAAAAGGGCCCTTATGGACAAAATGATCATCACCGTCGGAGTCACCGGGTCGCGGATCAGCCGGAAGCAAACCCCCCACATCCCCATCCTTCCGAAGGAGATCGCTCAATCGGGCGTCGAAGCGGTGAAGGCTGGGGCCTCGATCCTGCACATTCATGTGCGCGATCCCCAGACCGGGCTGGGGACACAGGACCATGCCATCTTCCAAGAAGTGGTGGACCGGGTCCGCAGCGAGGTGGATTGCGTTCTCTGCCTCACCACCAGCGGGATTCCGGGACGGAATCTGCCCATCGAGCAAAGGCTGACTCCTCTGGCCCTGAAACCAGAGCTGGTTTCCTACGACGCCGGCTCGATCAACATGGGGGAGAACGTTTTTCTAAACCCGCCGGATTTCCTGGAAGCACTGGCTAAAGGATGCCTGGAAAGAGGGGTTAAACCGGAACTCGAAATATTCGAAGTGGGAATGGTCTACACCTGCCTCAAGTACTTTGAAAAAGGCCTCCTCAAGCCTCCCCTCCATTTCCAGTTCGTCCTGGGGACCCCCGCCGGTATGCCGGCCACCCCTAAATCCCTGATTTACCTCACCGAAATCATCCCGTCGGATTCGACTTGGTCGGTCATCGGAATTGGCCCGGGCCAGCTTCCCCTGGCAGTCATGGGGATGGCAATGGGAGGTCACGTGCGGGTGGGCCTGGAAGACAATATCTATTATTCCAAAGGTCGGCTGGCCAGGAGCAACTCCGAATTAGTGGAAAGAGTGGTCAAGATCGCCCGGGAATACGGCCGGGAGATCGCCACCACCCGGGAGGCCCGGAAGATCCTGAGCCTGGTCTGATCCCTTCCTGGATAATCCCTCCCTACCCACTTCGAGCCCGCGACAGTGTGCTCAAGACCCCATCCTCTTTTTATTGCGCATTCCACCCTGCACCGCGCGGGGTGCAGGGCAGGCCTGAACCTTTCAAGGTTCAGGGCGCACTCCGGATTCCGCATTCGCAGGTTTGTAAGGTTGACAAGCAAGTCGTAAATATGGGAAACTAAAATCCACCCTCCGGCTTCATCAACCAAAAGGAAACCCCGTTTTCCTGGTTCACCCTGAGGAGGAACCGATGAGGATTACCCTCCGCATCATTCTCTCTATTTTTTTCGTAATCAGCGTGATTGTCCTACTGTTTACTTTCCTGCAGGTGGAGCAGGAAAAGGAGAGAATGACCCTTGATCTGGAGCGACGGGCCTCCATTCTGGGGGAGAGCCTGAAAGAAAGCATCGAACCCCTGGTGGCCAGACGCCAGAGTTCATCCGTACAGAAGATCGTGGACAAGTTCGGCAATCGGGAAAGGCTGGCTGGAGTAGCCATCTATGACGCTCAGGGCAAACTTTCAGCCGTCACCGTCCAATTGACACCCTATCTCAAGACCCCTCCATCCATCGTCGAAAATGTCATGAAAGCCGCTGTGGAAGAGGGGAACTTCCTCCCCCTCGGGGAGAAGGAAGCGTATCTCTACGCTCTTCCCCTTTTCAACGAAGAAAAAGTCGCCGGGGCGATGGTGATGGTTTATGAGACCAACCAAATCAAAGATCGGGTGGCCCTCATCTGGCAGAATAATTTCATCCGCCTACTGGTGAGCGCCCTCTTCATCTCTCTCACCACCCTTCTGGTGATTCGCTGGAGCATGGTCCACCCGATTGCCCGGATGGCGGAATGGATGAAGACCCTGAGAACCGGAAGGGGGGGAGCCCCCCTTCCGCTGCCTCCGGGGAAAGTCTTTGAACCCCTGGCCCGGGAAGCCACCCGGATGGTAAAAAGCATCTCGGAAGCGCGTTCGGCCGCCGAGCAGGAAGCCCGGCTGCGGCGCAAAGCGGAGTCTCTCTGGACCCCGGTGCGGCTCTGCGAACACGTGCGCACCCTCCTGCAGGGGAAGCCTCTCTTCGTGATTTCCAACCGGGAGCCCTACGTTCATGAGAGACGGGGCAAAAAGATTGAGTGCGTCGTCCCCGCCAGCGGCCTGGTGACAGCTCTGGAGCCGATCCTTCAGGCCTGCGGAGGAACCTGGTTGGCCCATGGAAGCGGAGATGCTGACCGGGAAGTGGTTGACGACCAGGACAAGGTCCGAGTTCCCCCGGAAGACCCCCAGTACCTCCTAAAGAGGGTGTGGCTTACCAAGGAAGAGGAAGAGGGGTATTACTACGGGTTCGCCAATGAAGGGCTCTGGCCTCTGTGCCACATCGCCCACACCCGCCCGACCTTCCGGGCCGAGGATTGGAATCATTATGAAGCGGTCAATTGGAAGTTCGCCCAGGCCACTTTTGAGGAATTGGAAAAAACCCAGGACCCCTGGATTCTGGTCCAGGATTACCATTTTGCCCTTTTCCCGCGAATAATCAAAGAAAAAAGGCCGGATGCCCGGGTGGCCCTCTTCTGGCACATCCCCTGGCCGAATCCCGAGTCCTTCGGCATCTGTCCCTGGCAGAAAGAAATCCTCCATGGCATGCTGGGGGCCGACCTGATTGGCTTTCACGTTCAATTTCATTGCAACAACTTTCTCGAAACCGTGGACCGGGCGTTGGAGTCGAGGATCGACTGGGAAAATTTCACAGCGGAACGGGAGAACCATCTAACCCAGGTGAGGCCTTTCCCCATCAGCATCGCCGCACCCAATCCCTCTTCCTCTTTCCGCTCCCGGAATGGAGGCCTCAAAAAGGCCCTTCTGCGGGAGTTGGGCATACAAGGGAAATACCTTGGCGTGGGGGTGGATCGGATCGATTACACCAAGGGCCTCCGGGAGCGCTTCTTGGCCATCGAAAGGTTCCTGGAAAAATATCCGGTCTACCAAGGGATGTTCACCTTTGTGGAATTGGGAGCTCCCAGCCGGACCCACATCAAGGAATACCGTGATTTGACCGCCCAGGTGGAATCGGAGGCCGAAAGGATCAACTGGCGCTTCCAGGCCAAGGATTGGAGGCCCATCGTGTTCCTGAAGCGGCACCACAGCCACAAGGAAATCGCCCCATTCTACGAGGCCGCCGACCTTTGCCTGGTAACTTCCCTGCATGACGGGATGAACCTGGTGGCCAAGGAGTTCATCGGAGCCAAATGGGATGAATCTGGGGTCCTGATCCTCAGCCAGTTCACCGGGGCTGCCCGAGAGCTCCGGGACGCTCTGGTGGTGAACCCCTATGATACGGAGCAGATGGCCGAAGCCATTCGCCTGGCCCTGGAGATGGACCCTGCGGAGAAGCGGGCGCGAATGCACCGGATGAGAGAGGCGGTGAAAGAAAAAAACATCTACCGCTGGGCGGGGGATTTGATTTCCAGCCTGAGTCAAATCCGCCTTTCTTCGGTTCCGCCCCTGGGGATCAGCGCCCCATATAACTCATCAAGGCCAAATAATCTCCCAGGTGTCGGGTGATTAGGAAGTTTCGGCGGACAAACTCCCTGGCGTCCTGTCCCATCCTGGCCATCGCCTCGGGATTGTCCAGAAGGTAATGGATTCGGAAGGCGGTTCCCTCCACGGAATTGACCGTGAATCCAGTGACGCCATAAACGAGCTGGACGGTGATGCCCCCGGTAAAACCTCCAATCACCGGTTTCCCCTTCCACATGGCTTCGGCCACCGTTAGACCAAAGCCCTCCCGAAGGGATTTCTGCAGGACAATGGTCGCGACCCGCTGAAGAGCGTTAATCTCCAGATTAGCATCAGGGGGCAGAACAAGAACGCGGATGTCGGGATCATCCTGGGCGGCCTGCCGCACTTCGGCCAAGACAGCCTCCCCTTCAGGATCATCCGTAGCTCCCCCCCCGGCCAGGATCAGCTGCAAGTCATGATGCTTTTTGACCAGGCGGTAAGCTTGAATGACCCCCAGGGGGTCTTTGAAGCGGTCGAAGCGGGAGACTTGGAGAAGGATGGGTTTATCCAGAGAAATCTTCAACCGACTTAGAATTTGATCCAGCTCCTGCGGGCTGATTCCCCGGTTTTTATCGCTCAGGGGGTCAATGGAAGGGTAGATCAGAAATTGAGGAATGGGGAGCCGCTGGGCAAACCGGGGGAGGGAAAAGATCGCGGCATCATATTTCACCACGAACTGACGAAGGAAATCCCATACTTTCCTTTGGGGCTGAGAAACATCGATGTGGCATCTCCAGACCCATTTCCCCTTTTTATTTCGGCGACTTTCGATCAAGGCGGCCGGCTGAGGATCATGGATGATCACGAAATCGGCTTCCAGGGAGAGGCGTTTGGCATTCTCGCGATTGATCTCCAGGTAATTCTGGAGCATTTCCGGAGAAATCCGCTGCTCCTGACCCTGCAGAGCATTGTGAAAGGCCTTGGTCGTGGAAAAGAATTCCTCGTTTCCAGTAATCACATCCCACTGAGCCTCTAATCCGACGCTCTCCAGCAGAGGGACCAGGCTGCGTAAGATTTCCGCCACCCCTCCGCCCAATTTGGTGGAGTTCATGTGCAGGATCCTTTTCTTCCCGATCTTTTCCGCCATGCGGAGGAGAAACTCCACGCTTCCCTGGGGAGCGATCTCCCGGTAGGCCTCGAGCCGGCTCATTTCCGATCCCTCCCTTCTTGCAGGAATTGGTCACAAAGATTCAGGATTCGCGATCGAGCCGATTCCAGGCTGATTCGGTAAGGATCGATATTGGAAATCCTCTTGCCCAATTCCGGCAGGCCCAACTGTTCTTCCATCCACAGGGCGAAGTCCCCCTTGGGTTTTCCAAGTCGAAGAATGGCCTCGAAGGTGTGATAATAAATGACGCTGTCATCCACCGTGGCCAGGACTTTTCGGAATTCGGCCAAAGTATGCACCTGAAGGCCCGTGGGAGCCGAAATGATACGGGATTGCATGAAGTGAAAGGGTTCTTCATAAATGACCCGGGGAATGATTTGCAGCCTGGACAGGTGATCGGAAATGATGGTTACGATTTCGGCCCGAAGGGATTCCAGGTTTTGAAAATCATAAGGGCTGAGGATGCCCAATTTTTCTCCCAAGACACGATCCCGCACCTGAATGGCGGCCCAGGTGGCAAAATCATTGGGATAGGGCCCGGCAATGTATTTATGGCGGAGGAGGAAACTATGGGTATGGTAATAGATGGAATCGAGGGGAACTTCTTCGATGGCCTCCAGGAGCTGTCGCTCATCACGGGCGCTCCTGCCGAGCATCTCGCGGAGCTCCCAGCAGCCCACAAAGACAAAAGGGTGTTCAGCCGTACGACTATCCATGTTTCAATTCCTTTCTCCCGGATGAGGTTCGGCCTGGAATCAATTTTCTAAAATTTCCTGACAGCGCTGGAGAAATCCTCTAACTTCCTCCGGATCGCGCAGGAAATACTGGGCCGATGAAGAGGCCGCTCCGGGCCCCACCCAGACCGAGATTCCCTGGGAACCTATAACCCGGAAAGCGTCTTCATCGGAGCGATCATCCCCCAAGTATACAGGCAAGGGATTAACCGAAGGAAAATGAATGAGAATCTCCTTCACGGTTTTCCCCTTATCAATGCCGACTTTGGGACGAATCTCAACAATCTTCTTGCCGGGGGAAGACTGCCACCGGTCCGGGAAAGGCTGCAAGACCTCCTCCACTGCTTTCTGGACCCGGGGGGTGAATTCCCGGGGTGTATTCCGGTAATGGACGGTGAGGATAGGCCCTTTGTCTTCGAAGAGAATCCCGGGAATGAGTTTTAGGTTGGTTTCCAGAGAATCCCTGATTTTTCTCAGTTCATCCTGCCTTTCGGTGGATAATTTTTTTCTGTGGGTCCCGGCAGGATTTTCCACTTCCAGGCCGTGATTTCCCACATAAATGATCCCCTGAACTCTCACTTTATCCTTGAGGTCTTCCAGTGCCCGCCCGCTAATAATCGCCACCCTAACCTTGGGGGAGTCCCGCAATTTCTCCAAAAGGACCTTCACCTGGGGGGGGCACACAGCCAAGTCCGGACGTGGCACAATGGGGCAGAGAGTCCCATCGTAGTCGAGAAGCAAAAATAGAAGACGGGCGTTTCGGATTCGAGGTTCTACCTCATCCCAGGCTTCATACAGGTGTTTCATAAATTCCCCAATAATATTCTATCAATATTTTGAGTATTGTTCACCTCCGATTCTCATTCCTATAGTTCGTTGCGGCGGGAAAAGGATCGGATCAAAAGATCCTGCTTTTTTATCGGGTGGCTCTGACTCTGGAGCGGGCATGGTTGTGATGCAGAATCCGCAATTAATAAGAGAACTTGACAAAAAGAGGGATGATCTATAGGATGAGGGTATTTTAAATCCGGGAAAAGGGAAGGGGGGATGAAGATAGAGGATTGGGGAAAAATGGTTTTCCGGAGACAACGCATCATGGCAAGGAAAGGAGAATAGCATGAAGCGCCTTCTTATTTATTCCCTAGTCGGAGTTATGATTATGGTTTTTGCCGCGGGGACCGCACTGGGCCAGGCCCAAAAGGAAGCCTTTAAATACGAGGACAAAATCGGGGTCATTAAGCTGAAATCCGGGGAGCCAATCCACATCGCCTGCTGGATGGTGATTGCCGGTCCCGACGCCTCTTTGGGAACGGATACCAAGCGTGGAGTGGAAATTGCCATCGATGATAAGGGCGGAAAACTCCTCGGCCATCCTATCAAGCTCACCGCTCAAGACACGGGGTGCAACGCGGAGGGCGGACAGGCGGCAGCCACCAAATTGGCCGCCGACCCCACCGTTGTGGCCGCGGTCGGCTCCAACTGCTCCAGCGAGGCCCGGCCGGGCGCCCCGATCCTCTGGAAAGCGGGGATCGCCACGGTGTCTCCCTCCAATACGGCCCCCTACCTGACCGACCCGAATCGGGGGCCGGATTATGACGGCTATCTCCGTACCGCCCACAACGACAAGGTCCAGGGAGCGGTGGCCGCGGAATTTGCCTTCAAGCAGCTGAAAGTTAAGAAGGCCGCGACCATCCACGATGGGAGCGTGTACGCCGAACAGCTGCAGGCCGTTTTCGCCGAGACCTTCAAGAAAATGGGGGGTACGATCACCTCCCAGGAAGCTGTGGCGCCCACGGACACGGACATGCGGCCGGTGTTGACCAAGATCGCCACAGGCAACCCGGAATTTCTATACTTTCCCATCTTCATTGCCGCGGGCGGGCACATCACCCGGCAGGTGAAAGAGGTAAAGGGATTGGAGAAAACCGCCTTGATGGGAGCGGACGGGATTTTCTCCACCGACTTTTATAAGGCTGCGGGAGAAACCGCAGTCGGCATGTACCACTCCAGCCCCGATTTTTCCGCCTTTGGCGCAGGCTACAAAGCCTTCTTGGATAAGCATCAGAAAAAATACGGGGAAAAACCGATCGCTCCGTTCCACGCCCACGGCTATGATGCGGCCATGATGATCTTTGCGGCCATCCAGAAGGTGGCGCAAAAAGCTCCGGATGGAACTCTGTACATCGGCCGGCAGAAACTCCGCGATGCTCTGTATGCGACCAAAGGATTGAGAGGGCTGACCGGAACCATTACCTGCGACAAGTACGGAGACTGCGCGGACCCGAGAATTGCCGTTTATAAGACGACGGAAGAAAACGTGAAGAAGCTGGTGATGCCCGAGAAGCCGTTCTGGGCGCCCGTTGCCGCCGCTCCAGCCGCAAAGCCGCCGGTCCAGAAAGCCCCGGCGAAGAAGTAGCCCAAGGATTCCTTCGAGCCACGACGATGAGCCGGGAGGGAAGAGAAGCCCGGCTCATCTGCTTGGAATCTATTTTCATTTCCGCAGGCGGGAAGGGGATTCAATCTCAAGCACCGATCCCCCGAGACGCGTGACCAAACCTCAAATCAATCCCGGTTATCCAATTCCCAATGATCCGAACAGGATTTGGAGAGTTATTCTTGTGGGGGGATGGGTGCGTGGAATTCGGTGCTTGCTCCGGTTCACCTCCCCGGCATTGGGTAGGAAAAAGGGATAGGAACTCAATTTTTCATAACGTTCCCGGAAATTATTATGCGGCAGCAATGGAGAGAAAGAATTAGCCTTACGGATGTCCTCATGTGGCTGATCGGCGGGGCCATTCTCCTGCTGATTCTCTGGGGATCGACCGCCACCCTGGTTTCCGGGCGGTACAGCGGGCACCATTGGTTTGATTTCATGGTATTCGGGCTGGCCCAAGGGAGCATTTACGCCCTCATCGCCCTGGGCTACACGATGGTTTACGGCACCCTGCGGATGATCAACTTTGCCCACAGCGAAGTCTTCATGGGTGGCCCTTACACGGCTTACTTCGTAGCCGCGGCCTTTTATTCCTCCGGCTTTTTGGATCAACATCCCATCCCCAGCCTGATCGTCGTTTTTTTCGTTTCCATGGCGACTTCAACGGCCATCGCCGTCCTGCTGGAACGGGTTGCCTACCGCCCCCTACGAAATTCCCCGCGCCTGGTTCCCCTGATCACCGCGATTGGAGCCTCCTTCTTTCTCCAGTATACGTTTCGCGGGCTCTACGGTTCCGGTTTCCAAGCCTACCCGGTGGTGAAGGTCCTGGAAGGACAATGGATGCTCGGAGAGTTTCGGATTCTCAAATTCCAGGCCGTGGTGATCATCGCTGCCGCGCTCATGATGGCCGCTCTTTACGCGTTCGTCCAGAAGACCAAGATGGGAAAGGCCATCCGGGCGGTGTCCGAGGACAAGGAAGCGGCTTCCCTCATGGGAATCGGCATCGACCGGATGATCGTGACCACCTTCGTCATCGGGGGGATTTCTGCGGGAGCGGCGGGAGTGCTCTATGCGCTGATGTTCAAACAGGTTCACTTTTTCATGGGCTTCATCCCGGGGATCAAGGCCTTTACCGCGGCGGTCCTGGGAGGGATCGGCAACATCCCCGGGGCCATGCTGGGGGGGATCTTCCTGGGCCTAGTCGAGTCGGTGGGCCCCAGCCTGTTCCTGGACGGCTTGGGCATCGTGGCGCCCTATCAGCTCAAGGACGCCATCGCCTTCACAATGCTGGTGCTGGTGCTCATTTTCAGGCCCACCGGACTGCTGGGAGAAAGGCTGGCCGTGAAGAAGGCATAAGAAATACCAAATTTCAAATCTCAAGTCCCCAATAAATTCCAATTTCTCAAATTCCAACGACCAAAGGGGGTTTAGAGATTGGAATTTGGATTTTCGAGCTGTCACTCAAACAGGGAAGCAAGGAGATGAAGAAGGGTTTCGGCCTCTGGCACAACGGGATAAAGGTCGGCCTGATCATGGGCGCCGTGGGGGTCCTGCTGGCGCTGATCGGAACAGTGGAAGCCTTCAGCCAGCGGAGCGTGATCAGTGAGGTCATCTCCATGGGCCATACCCTTTTACTTCTGGTTGGTTTGTTCGGCGGCTACCTGGCGGCCCGCCGCACCACCCAAGCGGAATCGCCATACGCCATGCTCAACAGCCTTCTCTCGGGACTGGTTGCCGGGGGGATTCTTTCCCTTCTGGTTCTCCTGGGAAGCGTGGTAAATCTGCGCAAGATTTTCATCAATGCCTCTCCCCTCCTGTATCGACTGCTGGCCTTTGACCTAGAGCCATGGGGCGGGAGCATTATTCTCCTTTTGTTCGGGGCGCTGAGTGGCCTGTTGGCCGGCCTTTTCTATCTTTCTTCTCCCCTGGCTCGCCGGGTACTGGGAACCTCCCTGGGCTGCATGGTCATCACCGGAGTATTGCAGGACTTGCTCCGCCCCACCTTCGCCCTCTGGGGGTCCCTCGCCATCATCAATGACTGGCTTTATGCGGCCAACGGCCTGACTCTGCCAGGAGCCGCATCCCTTTTCATCTTGATTGCCCTGGCCACTTTCCTGTGGGCCAAAAGAGGAGGTGCCCTCCAGGCGGGATTCCAGCGGATGCCCCCGGAACGGCAGCGGTTATTTCGCCTTGCCGGCTGGGGTCTCCTGGCCCTCCTTCTATTCCTGCTTCCCCAGGTCCTCGGCCTGTTCTTGAGCGAGGTATTGACCATTGTGGGCCTCTATGTTCTTCTCGGCCTGGGGCTGAACATCGTCGTCGGCTATGCCGGCCTCCTGGACCTCGGGTACGTGGCCTTTTTCGCCATCGGGTCTTACACGATGGCGCTGCTCACCTCCCCCGAGCTTGGTTTCTTCCATTTTTCTTTCTGGGGGGCGCTTCCTTTCGCGATCTTCATGGGGGTTATCTTCGGCGTCCTCCTAGGGATCCCCGTTCTCAAGATGCGAGGTGATTACCTGGCCATCGCCACCCTGGGTTTTGGAGAGATCATTCGCATTCTTGTCCTTTCGGATTTTTTACGGCCCTGGCTGGGAGGGGCTCAGGGAGTGGGGAAAATCCCCAAGGCCTCTCTGGGAGCGATCGAATTTGCCACCCCCCAGCAGCTCTATTATTTGATTCTGGCGGGGTGTCTCCTGGTGGGGTTTATCTCCTGGCGCCTGCGCGATTCTCGCCTGGGGCGGGCCTGGATGGCGGTGCGGGAAGACGAAGATGTTGCCCAGGCCATGGGGATCAACCTGGTGGCCACCAAATTGATGGCCTTCGCTACGGGAGCCGGATTTTCGGCTTTGAGCGGCGCCATCTTCGCCAGCAAACTCGGGTCCGTCTATCCCCACAGTTTCAACGTCATGATCTCCATCAATATCCTCTGCGTCATCATTGTGGGCGGGATGGGAAGCATTCCGGGCGTCATCCTGGGATCGATCGCCCTCGTGGGCTTGCCCGAACTCCTCCGGGAGTTTGCCGAGTACCGGCTCCTCGTTTACGGGGCTGCGCTGGTGGCCATGATGCTCCTGCGGCCGGAAGGTCTGTGGCCCGAGGCAGTCCGACGCCGCGAGCTGCACGAAGAGGAAGCGGAAGAAGTCGAGACACAACCTCCGCCGGCTTAAAAGGGTGGATTCGGGCTGAATCCTCCATTGCGGGCTGAAGGGTGAGCAGGAAAAATTTGGCCGATCCGAATTTCGAAGAAGGAAATCCGGAAGAAGCAGGAAATTTCAAAATCCGAATACTCAAAACAAAAAAGTTTGGAGTTTTGATATCTGGATTTTGAATTTGTTTCGGAATTGGCTTGCTTATTGATGTTGACAAGAGTGAATGGGGATCAGGAATGGCGATTCTCGCGGCAAAGAAAGCGACCAAACGATTCGGCGGCCTTTTGGCCATGCAGGAACTGGACATCGAGGTCCAGGAAAAGAGCATTCACAGCATCATCGGCCCCAATGGGGCAGGAAAGACGACTTTTTTTAACTGCGTGACCGGTTTTTACAAGGCGGAGGAGGGGGAGATCCTTTTCAACGGCCATTCCCTGGTGGGCCTCCTGCCCGACCAGATCGTCCGCCTGGGAATCACCCGCACCTACCAGAATATCCGGCTCTTCCCCGACCTCACCGTGATGGAGAATGTACTGGTCGGGCTCCACGGGCACTTGAAAGCGGGATTTTTCGGGATTGTGGTGGGGACTCCGGGAACCCGGAAGGAAGAAAAGGAGGCGGCTGAAGCAGCACGGAAAATTCTTCGTTTCGTGAACTTGGCGGGGAAGGGAGATTTCCTGGCCAAGAATCTTCCCTACGGAGACCAGCGGAGGCTGGAAGTAGCCCGGGCCTTGGCCACCCGCCCCCAGCTTTTGCTCCTCGATGAACCGACTGCCGGCATGAACCCCAAAGAGACGCAGGAGATGATGGATTTCATCCGCCACCTGCGGGATGAACTGGGAATCACTATCCTGCTCATCGAGCACCAGATGCGGGTAGTAATGGGTATCTCGGAAACCGTGACCGTCTTGGACTACGGGAAGAAGATCGCCGAGGGGAGCCCGGCGGAAATTCGGAGCAATGCCGTCGTTATCGAAGCCTACTTGGGCAAAGGAGGGGGCTCGCACTAGGGGTTTTTATGGCCATCCTGGAGATCGAACATATTCATTCCTTCTATGGTCATATCCACGCCCTGAAAGATGTTTCGCTGGTTGTAGAAAAGGGGGAGATCGTAACCCTCGTCGGGGCCAACGGGGCGGGGAAGAGCACGACCCTCAAGACCATCAGCGGTCTGCTTCGGCCAAAGCAGGGGACGGTCCGTTTTGAAGGAGAAGAGCTCACCCAGTATCCTCCCCATGAAATTGTCGGGAAGGGGGTCGTTCAGGTCCCCGAAGGACGGCGAATTTTTGGCCGCCTTACGGTTTTAGAGAACCTGGAAATGGGGGCTTTCTTGCTCTCGGACCGCAAGAGGGTTCAGGCCAATCTGAAGCAGGTTTTTTCCCTCTTCCCCAGGCTCGAAGAACGTCTGGATCAGGTGGGGGGAACCCTCAGCGGAGGGGAACAGCAGATGCTGGCCACCGGGCGGGCGCTCATGTCCAGCCCCCGTCTCCTTCTCCTCGATGAACCTTCCATGGGACTGGCGCCAGTCCTGGTAGACAGCATCTTCGACACCATCCGGAAGCTTCATGAGACCGGCACCACTATCCTTCTGGTGGAGCAGAACGCCCGCATGGCCCTCCAGGTAGCCGACCGTGGATATGTTCTTCAGACCGGGACGATCCTGCTCAGCGACAGCTCGGAAAGCCTGCGGCAGAACGAGACCGTGCGCCAGGCGTATTTGGGGGAATCCACAGAATAATTTCGAACTGCGGATTTCGGATGGGGGAATATTTTTACCCGGGCGCTGCCGTAGTGAAGTACTCCGATTCTTCTGGGGATTCCATTGTGAGTGCTCTGATCCGGCGGCACTGCAGGACCGTATTTCGGGTTTACCTATTGAACCTTAGTCTAATCCGACCAGGAGAAGCCGAGACAGTGATAGAGGGAGGGGCAGCTGAAAATCTCTCCCTCTTTTTTTTGTCCGCGGAAAAGGGTATATTTCTATTGGGAACCCCGAGGGTCGCGGTAAAATGAGACCAAATCAGACCCCTCGGAAGCTCAGGAATCGTCAACGATGAGCGTTTATGCCATCCCCGCGGCATTAGCCTTCGGCATCAACCTGACCCTCTGCCTGATTGTCTTTTATGACAATCCCAAGGGGGTGGTGAACCGGGTCTTCACCCTCCTCATCCTTTCCTTTGTAGCCTGGAACGCCGGCGAGCTGATCATGATCACCAGCGACCTCCATTCCGTCGCCCTGGTGGGGGTGAAAGTCATATTCATCGGCGTTTTCCTCTTCCCCGTCTTCTTCCTCCATTTTTCCTACGTCTTTCCCCAAAAAATAACCCCCCTCTTCGACGGCTGGCGCAGCCTCATTCTCTACGCGGGGCCGGTGGCCCTCCTGGTTCCCTTTATCCTTCTTCTTCAGGTGGACATCGGGCGGGTGGTGCAAATCGGCTCCATCTTTTATTATGTCTTCACTTTCCACGGGCGCTTGGAGTCCCAGCTTATGGCCCTGATCCTGGGCCTGATCGGCCTCGGGTACTTCACCTGGGGGGTGGTCAACTTCATCATTTCCTACCGGCAAACCAAGATCGCCCGACAGCGGCTGCAGATCCTGTACCTTCTGGTAGGAATCATCTCCATGTTCGTCATCGGGCTTGTCCTCCACGTGATGAACTATTTTTTTGACCTGGGCTATTCCTTCTTTTTTGTGGCCAGCCTGTATTCTCTCCTGATCAGCTTCTTCTTCGCCCTGGCCATCGTGAAATACCGTCTGGTGGATATCCACTTCATCATCCGGGGCGGGATTCTGTATTCGCTCCTCTCCGGTCTGGTCCTAGTGATCTACGTTCTCTTCATCAAAAACGTATGTGATATCCTGGCCCGGAAGCTGGAGACGACTTCGCTCCTGGTGGAAGCTACCATGGTGCTGGTCCTGGTCTTCCTCCTGCGCCCGTTGGAGAGGAAAGTGGAAGAGTTCATCGACCGGTTCTTCTACCGGGAAAGGTATTTCTTCCGCCTGAAATTCTTCGAGTTTACCCGCACCCTCTTGAATCTTCTGGACCTTCAGACCCTGCTCGAGACCACGGTCGCCTTTATCTCCCAGGCCCTTCTCCCGGATCGGGTGGGAATCTGGATCCTGGAAAGCGAGTCGAATTGCTACCGACTCTTCAGCCAGAAGGGGTTTTCCCGGGAGCGTTATTTCGCCGCAGACAGCCCTTTCATCGCCTACCTGAAAAAGTCGGAAAGAGCGGTGGAGCTGGAGACGGTCAAGGATTTTCGAGCCCTCCAGCCCGAAGTCCGGGAAATGAGTGATGCGCGCCTTTCCCTGGTCCTCCCGCTGGAATGGGAGGAAGGCCTGCTGGGATTCATCCTGGTGGGGGAGAAAAAGGACGGGAAGAACTTCACCATCATGGAAATTGAAGCCCTGGAGGCTTTGGCTCCTGCCGTGGCCATGGCCATCTCCCGGGCACGCCTATACCAGGACCTGAAAAAAAAGGACTGGCAGATGATGCAGTCGGAGAAGCTTGCGGCCCTGGGGGAGATGGCCGCTTCCTTCGTTCACGGGATCCGGAACCCCCTGGGAATCATTCTAGGTTCGGCAGAGACCCTTAAGAAGAAGGTTCCCCAGCCGGTCCAGTCGGAGATGATCCAGTTTATCAGCGAGGAGTCCGACCGGATCAACCGCATGCTCACCAACTTCCTGGAATTCGCCAAGCCCAAACCGCCCGTCTTCCAGGAGGTGGACCTGAAGGAGGTCCTGGACCGGACCCTGGATTGGATATCCATCCCGGCGCGGAAACAGCGGGTCGAGGTCCTAAGAGAATACCCAGAAGAAAAAGTCCTCATCCCCGTGGACCCCGAGCAGGTCCGCGAGGCTCTGGTGAATCTGGAGATGAACGCCCTGGAAGCCATGCCCCAGGGGGGTAAGCTGAGGATCGTATTGAACCAGAAGGATAACCGGGATGTGACTATCCGCCTCAGTGACACGGGGGGAGGGATCTCTCCGGAGCTGGAGTCCAAGATCTTTGATCCCTTCTTCACCACCAAGCAAAAGGGAACGGGGCTGGGGCTCTCCATCGTCCATTCGGTGGTGAAGAACCACGGAGGGACCATCTCCGTCATCAGCAACAACGGAGAGGGGACCACCTTCACCTTGACCCTGCCTTTCCCCAAGGCGATCATGGGGTGCTTCGGGGCCGTGGGGCCGGTTCAAAACAGCAAAGAACAGGGTTCAGGGCATATTCCTGAATCGTCCGCTCGGAGTTCGGAGCGTAAAGGGAGGAGCAACGAGTAACCAGTAACGAGATGCGAGCGACGGAAAAAGGAAAACGAACGACTGGCATCAGCGAAAAATTTGGGGGTCTATGAAACCACGAATCCTTATCGTAGATGATGAAGCCCGAATGCAGAGGCTCTTCGAGATCAACCTGGGCCCGAAGTATGAAGTCATGACCGCCGGTGATGGGGAGCAGGCGCTGGAGGTCGTTAAATCCGGAGATGTGACCCTTCTGGTCACCGACCTGAAGATGCCGGGGATGAACGGGATGACCCTGCTGCAGGAAGTTCACCGGGTCTATCCCGATCTGCCGGTGGTCATCATGACCGCTTATGGCACGGTGGAAGGGGCGGTCCAGGCCATGAAGGAAGGGGCGGTGGATTACATCCTCAAGCCGGTCAAGATGGAGGAAATGGAGTTCCTCATTGAGAAGACCCTTTCCGTGCGCCGCCTTCAGGACGAAAACAGGTCTCTCCGCCAGGAACTGCAGAGTGTTTACGGTCCAGCCAGTATTGTCGGGAATCACCCGGCCATGCAGAAAATCATCCAGCTCATTTCTCAGGTGGCCGGGACCAAAGCCACGGTGCTGGTCCAGGGGGAGAGCGGGACGGGAAAGGAGATCATCGCCCGGGCAATTCATTACCAGAGCGACCGGGCGAGCAAGCCCTTCGTGGTCATCAACTGCGCCGCCATCCCCAGCAACCTCCTGGAGAGCGAGCTCTTCGGCCACGAAAAGGGGGCCTTTACCGGGGCGATCAAGACCAAAAAGGGCCGGCTGGAGCTGGCCGATCAGGGAACTCTATTTTTGGATGAAATCGGCGAAATGCCCAAGGAATTGCAGGTGAAAATCCTTCGAGTGCTGGAGGAGCAGAAATTCCAGAGAGTGGGGGGCACCGAAGATGTGGAGGTGGACAACCGGATCATCGCTGCCACTAACAAGGACTTGAAGCAGGCCGTAGAAGCCGGGGCCTTCCGGGATGACCTCTTCTATCGCCTGAATGTGATCACCATCTCCATCCCGCCCCTCCGGGAAAGGAAAGAGGATATTCCTCTGCTCGTCGATTATTTCCTGGAGAAACACCGAAAGATATTCAAAAGCCGGGCAACGGGGGTGAGCGATGAAGCCCTTAAATTACTGGCGGAGTACCCTTGGCCGGGGAATGTGCGGGAGCTGGAGAATACCCTCGTCCGGGCCATGATCCTTTGCGGGTCTGAGTTGATTCAGCCTGGCGATTTACCGGAGGGGCTGGGTCCGGAAGAAATTGAAGAAGAAGTGAGGCCGCCCACGGACCGGGAAGAACTGAAGCAGATGAAAAAGGTGGCCCAGCAGAAGGCAAAGGGGGAGATTGAAAAGAAGTTTATCATTGAAGCACTCAAGCAGGGGGGGGGAAACGTCATGCGCTCGGCAGAAATGGTGGGCATGGACCGGAGACAATTCCAGAACCTTCTCCGAAAATACGGCATTTCCCGGAAGGACTTTCTTAAAGATTAGAGGAGAAAGAGAGTGTAAAGTGCGAAAAAACGAGTGTAAAGTGCGAAATGGTCATTCGCACTGTTAAGTATTTAACATTAATCATTATTCCGACTTTTCCCTTCCACTTGCATTAAATTCTCGCATCTTCCCAGTTGGTTAGCGGCCCCGTCTATAAAAAAATCTAATAATATTAAATTATTAGGAAAATATTTCGAATTTTTTGGATGGCTCAGATTTTGCCTGTATTCCCCTTAAACGGAATAAATAGGGAGGATACTTATGGCCATCGGAGGATTAATTCGCGGCCTGCGCAAGAAAACTGCTTTCAAAGACTGGCGAAAGATTGAGCCTTATTACCCCCCGACCCAAAATGTTCCCCTAGGGCTACCCAAGGAAGTGGAAAGCCTGTGCCCGGAATGCGGGAAAATCATTCGCGCCTCCATTCTGGAGCGGGGCGGGAAAGTCTTCATGGAGAAGACCTGTCCGGACCACGGTTTCCTCCGGGACCTGGTCTATTCGGATGCCGAGCTTTACAAGAAATGCGAGCGCTGGACTTATGAAGACGCTGACGGAATTCTGAACCCCCAGGTCACCGGGGCCAAAGTCTGCCCCGATGACTGCGGCCTGTGTGATCTGCACATCAGCCCCCCGATTCTGGCGAACATAGACTTGACCAACCGCTGTAACCTTCGCTGTCCCATCTGCTTCGCCAACGCCAACGTGCAGGGGTACGTGTACGAGCCCTCCTACGAGCAGGTGGTGGAAATGCTCACCCTGATGCGTAACGTAAAGCCCTTTTTCCCGCCGGCCATCCAATTCTCCGGGGGAGAGCCGACCATTCACCCCCGCTTCCTGGATATCCTTAAGGCCGGTCGGTCCATGGGATTTAGCCACTTGCAGATCGCGACCAACGGGATTCGGATCGCCAAGGACCCGGAATTTGCCAAGAAGGCCAGAGAATCCGGACTCTATACCATGTACCTGCAGTTCGACGGCACATCGGACGATGTGTATAAGAAAACCCGCGGCCTCTCCGGTCTCTGGGAATTAAAGCAGAGGGCGGTGGAGAACGCGAGGGCCGCGGAGCTCCGCGTGGTCCTGGTGCCGACCATCATCAAGACCATCAACGACGACCAGGTGGGGAACATCCTTCAGTTCGCGGTGGACAACTCCGATGTGATCAGCGGCATCAGCTACCAGCCCGTGGCTTTCACCGGGCGAATTTCCACGGAGGAGAGGGAGCGGCAGCGCTACACCCTCTCGGACCTGGCCATAGACATCGAGGCCCAGACGGACCTTCTCCGAGCGCGGGAGGACTGGTATCCTTTGTCGGTGACTTCCCCATTCTCCAAGCTCCTGAGCTCCATCTGGAAGTACGATGTGGCCAAGATTACCTCCCACTCGGACTGCGGGATCGGCTCCTACATCTTCGTAAACCGGAAAACGAGGAGTGTGACCCCCATAACCCAGGCCATCGACATCGAGGGGTTCACTTCGGAACTGAACAAGCTGGTGAAACAGAAGATCTCCAACATCCGGGCCCTCACCGCCCTCAGCGCTCAGCACTTGCTGAGAAAGTTCTTCCGGGAAGACCGGGCCAAGGACGGTTTGACCGCGGAGATCTGCCTGGAGCTCTTTCAGGGGGTCGTAGACAAGGAAGCCCAGAGGAGAGTGGAGCTGATCTACAACTGGGACATGCTGCTCGTGGGCGGCATGCACTTCCAGGATTCCTACAATTACAACGTGGCCCGGGTGAAACGCTGCTGCATCCATTACGCCGCCCCTAACGGTCGGATTTATCCCTTTTGCACCTACAATTCCGGCCCAGTCTTCCGGGAAAAGATCGAACGCCAGTTCTCCGTTCCCCTGGAGGAGTGGCGCAAGCGGAACTGGGCCCAGGAAGATGCGGATTATTACCTCTGCCGGACATGAAACCTGACTGGAGCGGAAAAAGGGAGGCTTAAAGCACCTCCCTTTTTTTATGCTCAGAACAGAATTGGAATTCAGCATGCAGGGGGCGGGGATTTGGTCAGAGAAAGAAACGAACAATGTTCCTTCTCCGCACCCAGCACTCAGGACTCAGCCCTTTTGGGGGGTTCTTCCGGATTCGTCCCCTGTTCTTCCTGCTTGGATGGCGGAGGCTGTGCGGGGGGCTTGGGGGAAGGGGTTTGGTAGTAACGGTAGAGGAGAAGAACGCCGATAATCACCAGGATGGTAGGCCAGATCAGGTCGCTCCAGGCCTCCACTTCCGGGAAGAAGGCGATGACGAAGTTGACGATGAAGAGGATGACCCCGATTCCACCGACAATCCAGCTGGCAAGACTCTGGGGGTTGATGAGGAAAAGGGCGATCCCGACGGCCACCAGGATAATAGGCCAGCTGATGTAAATCTCCAGAATGATCAGCCGGTCAAGGATAAATAGAGCCCCCACCGTTAACAGAACCAGGCCGGCAATGAGCTGTGCCTTCTTTCCCCGCATGATCTCTTCTCTTTTTCGCTCCGGTATATTTGAAATTTAGTAACACGTCTGGTATGGTAAATCAAGAAGAAGCTTTCTGCGTTCGGCCTTCAGCAATCAGCCAATGATCTTTTTGTGGCTGAAGCTGCATGCTGACCGCTGATGGCTGAGTGCTATGATTATGATTTCATTTATTGAGAAAATAAAGCGCCATCGATTCTACGCCCCCCAGGTCGTCTACCACCAACCCTTTCCTTCTGAGAGAGCCAATTTTTCCCGCCCGGGAAAAGACTTTTCCCCGGGCCTGGCCCGGGCTCTGGAGAAAATGGGAATTGGCCGCCTTTATTCCCACCAGGTGGAAGCCATCGAGCAGGTTGGCCGGGGGAAGAACGTGGTCATCGCTACTCCCACGGCCAGCGGAAAGACTCTGATCTACAATCTCCCCGTTGTGGAACGACTGTTTCAGAATTCGGAAGACAAAGCTCTGTATCTCTTTCCTCTGAAGGCCCTGGAACAGGATCAGCTGAAGGCTTTTCAGGAATTTGTCCAACCTTTCCAGGCCCCTGTTCCGTTTAAGGCGGAGATTTATGACGGAGACACTTCCAGCTACCGCCGCAAGAAGATCCGGGAGTCCATTCCCCCAGTGCTCATTTCCAACCCGGACATGGTCCACCTCAGCCTGCTTCCGTTTCATGCCCAGTGGGAAACTTTCTTTCGCAACCTGCGCTTTGTGGTGATCGACGAGCTGCACACTTACAAGGGTATTTTCGGCTCCCATCTCACCCAGGTTCTCCGACGGTTGGAAAGGGTCTGCGACTTCTACGGTTCCACCCCCCAGATCATCGCCTGCTCGGCGACGATTGCCAATCCCCAGGCCTTTGCCGAAAAGCTGACCGGCCTCCCTTTTGAAGCGGTGACCCAGAGCGGCGCTCCCCGGTCGGGGCGACACTTCCTCTTCCTGAATCCAAATACCAGCCCCTATACCCTGGCGGCCAAGCTCTTTCTGGACTGTGTCGACGGTGGTTTTCGGACTCTGGCGTTTACCCAGGCCCGAAAGATCACCGAACTGCTTCACACCTGGGTGCTGAAGGACCGGCCGGACCTGCGGGGAAAGGTCAGCTCTTACCGGGCGGGATTCCTCCCGGAAGAGAGAAGGGAGATCGAAACCAAGCTGGTCTCCGGGGAGCTTCACGGGGTGATCTCCACCAGCGCCCTGGAACTGGGGATCGATATCGGCGGGCTGGATGTGTGTATCCTGGTCGGCTACCCGGGAACGGTGGCCGCCACCTGGCAGAGGGGAGGACGGGTAGGGCGCGCCGACCGGGAATCCCTCATCGCCCTGATCGCCCAGCCCGATGCGCTGGACCAGTACTTCATGCACCACCCCCAGGATTTCTTCGGGAGAGGGTTCGAAAGCGCCGTGGTGGACCCGGACAATTCCGTGGTGGTCTCTAAACACCTAGTCTGCGCAAGCGCGGAGATCCCTCTGCGAACCGACGAATCGATCATCCCGGTCAAGAATTACGCCCCCCTTCTGGACCAGCTTGTCTCCGACGGAGAGCTTTTGAAGAGCGCGTCCGGCCGGGAATGGTTCTCCCATCGCCTGAATCCCCACCGCCTGGTGGACATCCGCAGCGCCGGAGAAGGGTTCACCATTTTCGAAGAAGAAAGTAAGCGTTTGATCGGCCAGATCAGCGTGCCCCGGGTTTACAGCGAGTGTCATCCGGGAGCGATCTACCTCCACCGGGCTGAACCCTACTTGGTTACCCATTTGGATCAGGGCAAACGGGAGGTATGGGCCAAGCAGGTGGAAGTGGACTATTACACCCGGGCCCTCTCGGAGAAGGAGACGGAAATCCTTTCAACCGTCCGCACCCAGGCTTTTGCCCACTTCACCGCCTGCTACGGAAGGCTGAAAGTGACGGAACGGGTCCGGGGGTTTGAAAAACGGCGCATTTTCGGCCAGGATTTGCTCAGCGTACACGAACTGGAGATGCCTTCCCATATCTTCGAGACCATGGGGCTCTGGATCATCCTGCCCGGAGAGATGCCCCAGCGATTTAAGGACCAAGGGCTCCACTTCATGGGCGGGATTCACGCCGTCGAGCACGCCTCCATTGCTCTCTTCCCCCTTTTCGCCCTCTGCGATCGAAATGACGTGGGGGGAATCTGCTATCCCAATCATCCCCAGCTGGAGAAACCGGCCATCTTCATCTATGACGGATACCCAGGAGGAGTGGGACTGGCTGATTACGGATACGGGGTCATCGAAGAACTTTTGAGGAAAAGCCTGGGGATGATCCGGGATTGTCCCTGCGTGGATGGTTGTCCTTCCTGCGTCCATTCTCCCAAATGCGGTTCGGGGAACAAGCCCCTGGACAAAAGGGCGGCAGAGTTTGTCCTGGAATGGCTTCTGGGAGAATCGAAGATCGAAAAGAAGGGAAGGGGGAAGGGCAGGGTTGCGGTCAAGGATGAGGTCTTCCCCACGCCCTCGGATATCTTTGCCGGAGATTCAGAATTAAGAGAACCGGAATCCGTGGCCTGCGCCCCTGCTCCTGCCTGGCTGAAAGAAGAACTGGCCCGACATCGGATTCTTTTCCTGGACATCGAGACCCAGCGGGGTGCGGAAGAAGTGGGGGGCTGGCACAACAAACACCTGATGAGAGTGGGGGCAGCGGTGGTCTATGATTCCCTGGAAGATGTTTTCCTGATATTCGAAGAGAACTGCGTTCACGAGCTGATCGAAAGGTTGAAGACCGCGGAGTTGATCGTCGGCTTCAACATCGTCGACTTCGACTACCAGGTTTTAAAAGCCTATACCTCCTTGCGTTTCCAGCAGCTAAAGACCTTTGACATCCTGCAGGAGGTTTCCCGCCAGCTGGGGTACCGCCTTTCCCTTGGTCATCTGGCCCACAAGACGCTCAACACGGAGAAGTCCGCCGACGGCCTCCAGTCCCTCCAGTGGTTCAAAGAAGGCAGGATCGAAGAAGTCATCGCCTACTGCAAAAAAGACGTGGAGATCACCAAAGACCTGTTCCTTTTCGGCCTGGCCAATGGGTATCTCCTGTTCGAGACCCGGGCGGGGCAACGGGTAAGATTGCCGGTGGAGTGGAAGCTGGAGCGAATACTCAAGGAATAAATAGGGGGAAAAGGGGAAAGGGCGAAATGGCTAAAAAATCCTCAATCCCAGTCCTTTTCGCCTCTTCCCCGTTTCCCCTTTTCGCCCTTTCTTTCAGCAGACCCGACACAGCAGAATAGGTACGGTCGCCGTGTGGATGATCTTGTTGGCCACACTTCCCAGGACGAACTGGCTGAGGCCGGTGCGGCCGTGGGTAGACATGGCGATGAGGTCAAAGTCACGGTCCCGGGCATGATCGACGATTTCCTGGGCATCATTGCCGTACCGGACAACGGATTTCACTCTCACGCCTACGCTCCTCAGGTTGTTTTCCACTTTCGCCAGGTATTCCTCCGCTTCCCGAACCACATTCACCTGATGCTGGACCGGGTCCATTCCCGGAAAAGTGTGGGCGAGAGCCACGCGAATCAGGGTCACTTCACCGTCGTGGACCTTGGCCAACCATTCAACCCGGGGAACGATCCCCTCGGCCAATTTAGAACCATCCAGTGGAACCAGAATCTTTTTGAACATGGAACTGGCCTCCTTTCTTAAATGCCGAATAAGAATTCAATGCTTTTCATTGGCATGGTACGCATTATATCCAAAGGGCACTCCAAAATCCACACTCCCCCACCGCAGACCGATTTTTTGGAAAGGCAAAGAACTTCAATTCCGCATTCCAAAATCCGCATTCAAATCAGTCATTCTTTCGAAGGACTTTCTGGGAGAAGACGGCAAAACCCACCAGCGCCAGACCGATCACATCGTAAACCCAGGAGGGATAAACCAGGGCTAGACCGGCGATGATCAGAATGATCTTTTCATACCAGGTCGCCTTCTTGAACATCCAACCGTCCATTCCGGCCGCCAGCGCAAAGATCCCCACCAGGGCGGTTACGAAAGTCCAAATAATGCCGGCGGGGCTTCCCTTGAGCAGCAAGGCCACTCCGTCGGGATGGAGGGTGAAATTGAAGGGTACGAGAAAAGCGGGCAGGGTGTATTTCCAGGCTTGCATGGTAGTCTTATAGGGGTCACCGCCTGTCAGGGCAGCGGCGGCAAAAGGAGAGAGAGCCGTGGGGGGCGAAACCTCCGACAGGATGGAATAGTAGAAGATGAACATGTGGGCGGCAAAGTCGGGAACGCCCAGCTTGATCAGCGCCGGAGCAGCGATAACTGCACAAATAATATAAGAGGCCGTCACCGGCACGGCAAGTCCAACGACCCATACGACAAAAGCCGTAAAAATGGCGGTCAAAAGGAGGTTTCCCCCCGCGTATTCGATCACGATAGAGCTGAATTTCAGTCCCAAGCCGGTGAGAGTCGTCACCCCAACGATAATGCCCGCAGAAGCGCAGGTAGTGGCGACGGAAAGCACCCCAATAGACCCTCCTCGCAGAGCAGCGATCAATTTCCTGGGAACCAACGCCGTGTCCCGACGGATGAAGCTTACCGCGAAGGCGATGACCGTAGACCAAAAGACGGCCAGGATGGGAGTGAACCCCAGAACCATAATGACCACGATGGAGATCAGAGAGGTGAAATGAAACCCATAGAGTCGAGTGAGCTGCCCCAGAGAATAGGTGTGATCGAAGGCAACACTCTTGGCGCCAAACTTCTTGGCATCAAATTCCACCATGAGGAAGATGGCCCAATAATAAAGGATGGTGGGAATGCTGGCCATGACGATGACGTCTAAATAGGAGATCTTCAGGAATTCAGCGATCAAGAAAGCAGCGGCTCCAAGGACGGGAGGGGAGAGAATCGCGCCGATGCCCCCTGCGGAAAGGAGACCGCCGGCAGCTTCCTTGTTGTATCCGGCCTTGGCCAGCATGGGCCAAGCCACCGCACCCAGAGTCACCGTCGTAGCCACACCGCTCCCGGAGGGTCCCCCGAGAAGGAAGGAGGCCAGGGTCACGGTCCGCCCCGCGGTGGTGGGCTTTCCGCCCATGGCCGTGAGAGAAAAGTCGATAAAAAACTTGCCGGCGCCGGAAAACTCCAAAAAGGCTCCGTAGATAGTGAAGAGAATGATGAAAGTCGAGGAGACGTCAATGGGCACGCCAAAGATCCCTTCCAGGGTCATGTACATGTGGCCCACGAGCCGGTCCAGCCCGTACCCCCGGTGGGTCCAGGGGGGCGGGAGCCAGGGTCCGACGTAGGCATAAATGAGGAAAGAACCCGCGACCAGAGGCAAAATCCAGTTGGTCGTCCTCCGGTTGGCTTCTAGCACCAAGGCGATCAGCAAAGAGCCGAAAAACAGGTCCCCGTAAGTGGGAGTAACCGAGCGATAGATGAACTCCTCAAAATCCAGGAAGGTGTAAACTATGCAGGCGATCGCCAGGATGGAGAGAAGGTAATCATACCAGAAAATCTGGTTGCGATACCGTTTCAAGGAAGGAAAGACCAAGAAGGTGAGAAAGAGAACGAACATGACGTGGATCCCACGGAGGATTTGGGTCATGATGATTCCCACGGCAGCGTACAGATGGATGAGGGACATGATGACCGCCACCACAGTGATGAAAACGCCCATTTTCCCCACCAGTCGGCGAGACGGCCCCTCTTCCTCCTCGATGTAGGCTTCGGCTTTCTTCAAGCGCTCTTCGGTAATGAAATCTTCTTCCGCCACCGGGGCCGTTTTCTTTTCTTCGGCCATCAACTTTTCTCCTTTACCACCCGGGACAGGAGATATTTCCCCCAGGTCATTCGCACCACCCGGACTTCCAGTCGGTCTCCTTTTTCCCCTAGGTCCCCCAAGGAAATCTTCTTCTCGCCGTGGGAGAGCGTCTGAGCCTGAGACATGCCCAGACGGAGAGCAAAGGATTTCATCTTGCGGTCCACCGGATAGTAATCCCGGTTGTCCTCCTCAAACCCGTAATAATGGGCTACGGAGGGGCTTCGGGTCCTCACCCCCCGAAGGAGGATCACCTCCCCTTCTTCCACCTCGAACTCTTCGGCGGCCGCTTGAAGATAAATCGAGTGGATATAGGAGATGGAAAAACGGGTTGGTTCACCGAGCCGCAGGTTCAGTCTGGCCGGTCGTTCCGCATTCACCACTTGAAGAACCGGCACCTCGAAAATGAACAAGGCTCCCCCCGCAGCCGCGAGGGTCAGAAGAGCCAAGAGGGGGAGCCATCCTTTGATTTTCAACTAGGGAACCTTAATTCCTTTTTCTGCGTAGTACTTAAGCGCCCCCGGATGGAAGGGAATGGAGGAACCGGTTACCGCACCCTGGAGGGATAAATGTTCGGCAGTCTTATGAACCGCTACCAAATCCGATTTATGCTCCAGAATCGCCTTGACAATTGCGTAAGCCAGACCGGGATCGAAGGATTCCATGCAAACCAGCATGGTGGCCACTCCAATCACGGGGACGTCCATTTCCATTCCCGCGTAGGTTCCTTTGGGGATGACGGCGTTGTAATAAACCGGACCATATTTGCGGTTGAGCGTCGGGAGAGCCTTGTCTTGGGGAAGAATTCGGGCGGAAATTCCTGGAGTGGCCGCCAGGTCCATAACCGCCGCCGTGGGGAGACCTCCATCCCAGCAGAAAGCATCGATCTTGCGGTCCTTCAAGGCTCCGGCCGATTCGGCAACGCTGAGCCGTTCCCGGCGGATTTCTTTTGCCGGGTCGACTCCAAAGGCTTCCAGAATCCGGGAGGATTTGACTTCGGTGGCGCTTCCTGGAGCCCCCACGGAGACCTTCTTCCCCTTCAACTCCGGGACCGACTTGATGCCGCTGTCCTTGAGGACTACCATGTGGTTCAGGTTTCCATACAGGACCGCCAGGGTGCGCAAGGGGATCTTGCCATCTTTTTCGAACCTTTCTTTTCCCAGGATGGCATCGTTGGCCACATCGGCAATCACCAGGGCCAACTCCCCCTTGCCGGCCTTGAGAAGTTTGATATT
The DNA here is from genome assembly GCA_035624375.1 of Thermodesulfobacteriota bacterium. Classification (GTDB taxonomy): domain Bacteria; phylum Desulfobacterota; class SM23-61; order SM23-61; family SM23-61; genus SM23-61. Next base: position 34,133 of record DASPRR010000122.1, read on the forward strand.
GTCCACGGCTGCCGCAGTGACTTCCGCGGTGGAGGAAGTGTTGGGGACATACTTGGATATAACTTGAGCCAGCGCGCCACCCAACGGGTAGTAGACCCCTCCGGTCCCACCGGTTAGGAGGGAGAGCCGGTTCATCTCCTTGGATTGCGCCCAACCGTTTTCGGAGGAAAAAAGGAAAACGAAGAGAATAAGGAAAGCAAGCCCATATTTACCCTTACCCATCATCTCTGTCCCCTCCTATATTGGTTAGATGAAAAATGAGACGGCTTTTTTTCTAAGAGATGGTTGAATCAGACACGGCCTGCCGCTAAAGGTGAACCCCCCCAAACCATTGAATCCCCTTCCCTGGATTTCAACTCGCCCCTCCCCCTGAAAAATCTTTCAGAGGAAGGTGCGGGAGCCAGACCGGGGGCTTGCAATTCCTTTATCCAGGACTTATTGGACCTTGATTCCTTTTTCCCGATAGTATTTGATCGCCCCGGGGTGGAAGGGAAGGGAGGAACCCACCGTTGCCGAAGCCAGAGTGAAATTGCTGGCCTCTTTATGGACGGCTACCAACTCGGGCTGATGCTCGAGGAGGACCTTAAGAATGTTGTACACCAGGCTCTCCTCCATCTTCTCCCGGCAGATGAGGAGATTGGCCACGCAGGCCACCGGGACATCCGCATCCATGCCTGTATAGGTGTTTCGGGGAATGTCACGCTTGAAGTAAATGGGGCCATATTTCTGGATCATCCGGTCGAGGTGTTCCGCATTGTTCAAGATGCGGATTTTGACTCCCGGGGTCGCAGCCAGGTCCATGACCGCGGCCGTGGGCAGGCCTCCCACCCAGCCGAAGGCGTCCACTTTCCGGTCTTTGAGGGCGCCCGCCGATTCAGCCACCCCCAGGCGTTCTTTTTTGATGTCCTTATCCGGATTGATTCCGTAGCTCTCCAGGACTCTCAGGGCCATGACCTCGGTCCCGCTCCCGGGGGACCCGGTGGAAACCCGCTTTCCCTTCAAGTCGGTGATGGATTTGATTCCCAGGCCGTCGACGGTCACGAAGTGCATGTAATTGGGGTAGACCACGGCGACCGTTCGAATAGCCTGGGGGCCCGTGGTTTTGAACCGCTCCAAACCCTTGTCGGCGTCATAGCCGGTATCGGCCATGATCAGGGCAAGGTCGGCTTTCCCGGCGTGGATCAGCTTGCAGTTGTCTACGGAAGCCGAGGTCACTTCGGCGGTGGCCTCTGTGTTGGGGACGTACTTGGAGATGACATTGGCCATCCCGCCCCCCAGGGGATAATACACGCCCCCGGTGCCTCCGGTGGCGAGGGAGAGCCGGTTGGCTTTTGTTTGCGCCCCTGCCGCGCCGGAAAAAACGATGAAGCCGGTGAAGATGAAAATCAGTGAAAAGACCCCTCCGGTTTTGGTTGCCATGTCTTCCTCCTTTTCATGGGCAAAGGGCATAGAGTTAACGGATTTAAGAAAATCAAAAGACTCTTGCCACTCCGCTCATTTCCCAACGCAAAAAAAGAAGGGCATCGAACAACAAGCCCAGGGTGGAGAGGATAAGACCCAAGGCGCTATGCTCTATTCCCTCCACTCCCTGAGGCTTTAAATTACTTTGCCTTCCTTCAGACGGGCGATTTTTTCTTTATCGTATCCCAGCACTTCGTGAAGAACCGATTCGGTATGTTCTCCCAGAAGGGGAGGGGGAATTCGGTATTGGACGGGAGTCTTGGATAGTTTCATGGGAGACCCCACGAGTTTGAACTTGCCGACCTTCGGGTGCCCCATCTCCACCAGCATCTCCCGGGCCAAGACCTGGGGATCGGCAAAGACCCGGTCGATGGTGTTGATGGGACCGATGGGGATCTCGGCTTCACCGAGGAGCTTGAGCCACTCCCCGGAGTCTCGTTGGAGGAAAACTTCCTGGAGAAGGGGAACGAGTTTCTTGCGATTTTCCACTCGTTTCGGGTTGGTGGCGTACTGGGGGTCGTCCATGAGATGCTCGATCCGGGCAATCTTGCAGAACTTCTTCCACTGATTGTCGTTTCCGACCCCCAGGGCGAGGTAGATGCCGTCCTTGGCTTTGAAGGTTTCGTAGGGAACGATGTTGGGGTGGGCGTTGCCCATCCGGCGGGGAACCTTCCCCGACACCAGGAAGTTGCTGGCCTGGTTGGCCAGCCAGGCTACCTGGGCGTCCAGAAGGGCCATATCGATGTATTGCCCTTCGCCGGTCTTTTCCCGGTAGTGAAGAGCAGCCAGGATTGCGGAGCAGGCAAAAAGGCCGGCAGTGATGTCCACGATGGCCACCCCCACCTTCATGGGAGAACCTTCTTCCTCACCGATGATGGACATAAGCCCGCCCTGAGCCTGGAGGATGAAGTCGAAACCGGGAAGGTCGCGGTAGGGGCCGTTTTGCCCGTACCCGGTGACGGAGGCGTAGATAATTTTGGGGTTGATGGCCCGGACATCTTCATAGCCCAGGTTCATTTTGGCCAGGTCACCGGGGAGGAAATTCTCCAGAAGAATGTCGCTCCGCTGGGCCAGACGGCGGATGATCTCCTGTCCCTCCTTCTTCTTGAGGTCCACGGTGATGCACTTCTTGTTCCGGTTGGTGCACAGGTAATAAGCGCTCAGCTCCCCTACCCAAGGGGGACCCCAGTGACGGGTCTCATCCCCGACCCCGGGGCGTTCCACGCGAATGATTTCCGCCCCCAGATCGCCCAACATCATACTGCAGTAAGGCATAGCCAGGACCCGCGAAAGGTCCAGGATTTTCAAATCAGCCAGGGCTTGCGGCATAGAATTCCCCCAGCTGTAGGGGCAATTCATGAATTGCCCCTCCGCTCAGTTGATTAGAGGTTGATGTTGGAATATTTCCTCCAGGGCCGTGCTTCGGACTTATTCTCCAGCACGTCCAGGCAGCGGTTGATGATCTTTCGCGTGTCGCGGGGCATGATGACGTCATCCAGGTAATTCCGTTCCGCGCCCCGGTACGGGTTCTCATAGAGATCGCTGTAGAGCTGGATGCGCTGCCTCCGGGTCTCCTCCGGGTTGGGGGAGCTTTTGATCTCTTTGGCGAAGATGACGCTGGCCGCGGTGTCGGCGCCCACGATGGTAACTTTCGCCTGGGGCCAGGCGAACATGAAATCCGCCCCGGTGTCCTTGCAGCACATCCCCAGGTAGGCCCCCGCATAGGATTTGCGCACAATCACGGAAATCTTGGGCACCGTAGCGTCGATGTAGGCGTAAAGCATCTTGGCTCCGTGACGGAGGATGCCCTTCCACTCCTGTTCCGGGCCGATCCAGTACCCGGGGGTATCGTGGAGGTTCACCAGGGGGATGCCGAAGAGATCGCAGAAGCGGACGAAACGGGCCACCTTGTCCGCGGCGTCGCAGTCGATGGCCCCCGCCTTGGACATGGGCTGGGAGGCTACGATCCCCGCGGGTCGGCCGTGAAAACGGGCGAAACCGACGATCACATTAGTGGCGTGATTTTTCTGGGTCTCGAAGAAGGACCCGTCGTCCACGATGCGGGCAATCACCTTATGCATGTCGAAAGGCTTGGAAGGGGTCTCGGGAATGAGCGTGTCCAGTTCGGGAGTCGGGCGGTCCGGGTCGTCCGAAGTCGCTTTCCGGGGAGGCCTCTCCCGGTTATTCGACGGCAGAAAGGCCAGGAGCTCTTTGGCCCGGTCCAGGCAGTCCTTGTCGTCTTCGGCCACGTAATGAGTTTGGCCGGTCTTATAGGCGTGAGCCTTGACGCCGCAGAGTTCTTCCAGGGAGATTTCCACGCCGGTTTGAGTCTTAACGAAAGCCGGGCCGGCGATCCCCATGAAACCGGTCTTGCGGGTCTGGAAGATGAAGTCCTGCATGATGGGATGGTAGGCCTGCCCCCCCAGGCAGGGTCCCATGAGGAGGGCAATCTGGGGGACGATCCCGGATGCCAGGATCTGGGAGCGGAAAAGCCAGGCGTAAGCCTGGAGGGTATCCATCCCCTCCTGCAGGCGGGCGCCGCCTGAATCATTCATGCCCACGAAGGGCCAGCCTTTGTCCTTGGCGAAGTCAATGGCCTGGGAGAATTTTTTTCCGTGGTATTCGCCGAAGGTACCGGCCATGGCCGTATAGTCCTCGGCTCCCACCACCACCATTCTTCCATTCACCTTGCCGAATCCGGTCACCACGCCCTCGGCGGGCACCTCGCGCTTGTCCATACCGAAGGCGGTGGTGCGGTTACGGACGAACATCCCCAACTCGGTGAAGGTCCCGGGGTCAAAAAAGTATTCAACCCGCTCCCGGGCGCTCATTTTGCCTTCCTTATGCTGGCCGGCGATGGCTTGCGGGCCTCCCATCTGTTTGATTTTGGTGGCCCGCTCCTGGTAGTCTTTGTACAGGGCTTCAAAGCCCTTTTCTTTGTATTCCATGGTAAGGCCTTCTCCTGGTTACCGGTTGGCTTTGCGGTATCCCAACTGGTCCATGGCGATAATCGTCTTTTGGATGTTGGCCGTGCCTTCGACGATGGAAATGGACTTCGCATCTCGGTAGTAACGAGCCACCGGGTATTCCGTAGAATAGCCGTAGGCGCTGAGAATCCTCATGGCGAAGTCCGCCGCCCGTCCAGCCACCTCTCCGGCATAGTATTTGGCCATGGAGGTCTCCAGCACGTTATTCAGCATCCCTTCGTCTTTCTGCAATGCCGCCCGGTACACCAGGAAGCGGGCCGCTTCGATCTCCGTGGCCATGATGGCGATCATGTCCTGATTCATCTGGTACTGGCCGATCTGCTGGCCGAACTGGCTGCGCTCGTTGCAGTACTTGACCGCTGCCTCGAGGCAGGCCTGGGCGATTCCGACACCTCCGGCGGCGCAGGAGAGGCGGGTCTGGTTCAGGGACCCGAAAACGTGTTTGACCCCTTCGCCCAGCTCCCCCAGAACGGCTTCCTTGGGAACCTTGACATCTTCCAGGATGATCTCTCCCGTGGGGGCAGAATGGAGTCCCAGCTTGTCCAAGGGCCGGGTGGAGACTCCAGGTTGGTGCATATCCAGAAGGAACGTGGAAAGCCCTCTGCTCTTGGCCGCCGGGTCGTGGTAGGCATAGAGAATGCACAGGTCGGCCACCTGGGCATTGGAGATCCAGGTCTTGGAGCCGTTGACCAGGAAGAAATCCCCCTTGGGGATGGCGGTGGTCTTCATGGACATCACGTCGGAGCCGGCGTTGGGCTCGGTGATGGCAAAGCAGCTGATGAATTCCGTGGAAACCAGCTTGGGGATGTATTTCTTTTTCTGCTCTTCGGTTCCGTAGCGGTAGATGGAGAGGGCGGGGCCGAAAGTCTGCATGTTGAAGGTGACCCGGAGAGAGGCGCTGGCCCTGGCAATCTCCTCGGTGATGATTGTCCCGGCCAGGAATCCCATCCCATTGCCGCCGTATTTTTCGGGGACCAGGGTTCCGTAGAAGCCCAAGTCTCCCATTTTCCTGATCACTTCCCGGGGGAAGTAGTTTTCATTCTCCCATTTATCCGCAAAAGGAATGATTTCCTTCTCGGCAAAATCACGGGCTGTTTCACGGATGGCTTGCAGTTCCTCGCTTAGCTTGAAGTCCATATTTCCCTCCCGGAAAAAAGTCACAGGTCTCAAGTCTCAGGTCCCAAGCAATAGTTCCCAGGCTTCAGACCCCAGGTGTCGAGTTCGAGAATTACGGCTTATGACTTGTGGCCTGAGACTTGTGACTTGAAGCTTATGACTTTATTCGATGACTGCCAGGACCATGTCGGTTTCGCAGGTCTGGCCGACGGAAACCTTGATTTCCTTTACCACGCCGGAGGCGGGAGCCACTATGGGCATCTCCATTTTCATGGCTTCCAGGACGGCGATTTCATCGTCTTCTTTGACCTGGTCTCCGACTTTCACTTTAATGTCCACGATCTTTCCCACCATGGGAGCAGTTACGTTATGGGCCATACAGAGTCTCCTTTCCGTTTCCTTTTCTTTTTGATTTAAAACCGCAGGAAGCGCAACCCAAAGGTCTGCTTGACGGTTTTTCCCCGAGGAATCTTCAGGGAGGAACGTCTTCACCGAACTATCCACCTATAACCTATGGTTTTTATTTTGTCAATATGAATAGTTCCTTAAAGTTTTGGGCACCTGAAGGGCTTCCATCGGCCAAATTCGGAAGGGGAAAAAGGGGTGGGGGTGGGCCCATCGGAAATCTCCTTGCACCCTTCCATATTTTTGAAGTTGACTTTTCCTCATGGGGGTATCAATATTTACGGGGTGTAGAAAAACCGTCCGGGTTGCCACGGGTTCCACCTCTGAATGGAAGGAATGATTTTCCTCGATGATGCGCTCCCAAGGATTCCAGAAATTTGCCAGGAGGCTGAACCTCTGGGTGGCTTATTTTGTCCCCCACTCCTTTCTCTTCGTTATCCTGCTAACCTTTCTCGTATATTTTTTGGGTATCCTGGTTACCTACCAAGGCCCCTTCGACATGGTACAATTTTGGGTCCGGGGAGTTTGGAACCTTCTTTCTTTTTCCATGCAAATGGTTCTCCTGGTGGCCGCCGGGTTCAGCGTTGCCAGCGCCCCCTTGAGCCAAAGAGTCCTTCGTTTTCTGGCCGCCCTTCCCTCTTCTCCCCGGGGGGCGGTCTTGTTTCTCACCGCCTTTACCGCCCTTTGCTCCCTGTTGCATTGGGGGCTGGGAATCATCGCCGGCTCTTTTTTGGCCAGAGAAATGGGGAGAAGAGTCTCCGGCATCGATTATCCTCTTCTGGTGGCCAGCGCCTTTATCGGAATGGCCTCTGGAAACTTGGGCCTCTTCGCCTCTGACCCCGTAGTGATTCGAAAGGCGGCCCCTTTTCTAGAAAAAGCCATGGGCTCAAGCCCCACCCCGGAAACCGCCTGGAGTCTAGTGAGCCTTCTAGGGTTCATCCTTGGATTGGCCGCTGTTATGGCCATGCTGGGGGTCCTCTCCCCCGAAGAGAAGGAGGCCACTCCTCCCGGGCGAGAACTGCTGGAGCGCTTTGAAAGAGAGGACCGGGCTGAGCTAGGTACCATCGCCGCAGAGCGGGAGGTGCATCAGAAAGGGAAATTGGCCTTTGGCGTATGGCTTGAACACAGCCGCTGGCCGGTATGGCTTATCTCCATCATGGGCTTTTCCTACATCGTTTTTTGGTTTTACGGGCAAGGCTTTGCCTTCAACCTGAATACTCTGATCTTTGTCCTTTTCACCCTGGCCCTTTCCCTTCATGACACCCCCATGCATTTCCTGCAATCTCTGGAAAACTCGGCCCGGGCCGCCCACGGGATCATCGTCCAGTTCCCGTTTTATGCCGGCACCCAGGGCATGCTGGCCTCCTCCGGACTTGCGGCCCTGGCCACGGCTTGGGTTCTCTGGCTGATCGGCCCGGCTACCTACCCCACCCTGATTTTTCTCCATGCGGTGGTGCTGAACCTCTTCGCCCCCACATCCGGGGGCGTCTGGGAGGTCCAGGGGCCCCTGATGGCAAAGGCCGCCCAGAGCCTGGAGCTTCACTTTCCCCGGGTCATCCAGGCCTTTTCCTCGGGGGAAATGTTGGGCAACGTCATTCACCCCTTCTGGACGATTCCCCTGATGGGAATCTGCGGCCTGTCGGTGAGGGATATCATGGGTTACTGTCTGATCGCCTTCGTCCTTCTTTCAGCCATATGGGTCTTGTGCGTCAACCTTTTGCCAGTTTAGTTCAATAAGCAAAGCTGGCAGCTGATAGGGCTTGGAAAAGCCCATGAATGATCAGTCGTGAGCTATGACTCTTGGAGGGGAGGTTTAATGCCTGAAATCACCAGCCGTGACCGAATCCGAGCGGCGATGAAGCGGACGTATGCCGACCGCATTCCCTACAGCTTGACCCTCGGGCCTTTCCGGGCGAGAGTTCTGGGATGCTCCCCGCGTCAATATTATCAAGAGGGGAGTAAACTGGCCCATTCTACTTTGATCTGTCATGAAATGTTCCAGCATGACAGCGTGGAGGTGGGCTGGGACATCTTCCTGGAGGCTGAAGCAGCAGGGGCGGAATTGGAATTTCCGGACGATGGGGTTCCGCAAGTGAGAAAACACGCGCTCTCTCGGAAGGCGGCGATTTCGGCTCTCCAAATTCCCCGGCCTGAATCCAGCGGGAGATACCCCCTCTATCTGGAAGCCTGCAGGACCGTGGCAAGTTCCCTTCGGGAGGTGGCCATGTCTGGAACGGTTACTGGCCCGTGGACTATTGCTGCCGGTCTGAGGGGGACTCAGGAGTTGATCTACGACACCGTGGACGATCCTGGGTTTGTGGGGGAGCTCCTAAAATTCACCACGGAAGTGACCCAGATTCTGGGGGCCGGGGTGGTCGAGACCGGTCTCGGCCTGACCATGGGGGAAGCGGCTTCTTCCTGCAGCCTGATCTCTCCGGCGATTTACCGCCGCTTCATCAAGCCCTGCCACCAGAATATCGTCCAGTTCTTTCGGGAGAAAAAAATAAACCTTTCCCTGCATATTTGCGGACACATCGATCCCCTCATGGAGGACCTGATGGATTTGGGGATCGTGGCCTTAAGCATGGACAGCCCGTCTTCCCTGAAAAGGATGGTGGAGGTCTCCCAAAAGAGAATCCTCCTTTTGGGAAACGTGGCGACTTCTCTTTTTGTCAGCGGAAGCCGGGAGGAGATTGAGAACTCGGTGAAGGAGTGTATTCGGACCGCAGCCCCCGGCGGGGCGTTCATCCTGTCCTCGGGCTGCGAGCTTCCCTACAATGCCACGGTCGAGAGGGCTCGGTTCTTTATCGCCGCGGCCAGGAAATATGGGAGGCCCGAGTGGTTTCTCGCCAAATAGTCGCATGGTCGATCGGTCCGGGAGTTGAATGGAACCATTGTCGTTGGAGGATTTTTCCATAAGGCAGGACAGGCTAAAATTCAAAAACCCATCGGCATCATGACGACCCGACTATGTGACTCAATGACGACCTGAACTGAAGCCCGATGCCTATCCCTCAAACCATTCTTCAACTCCCAAGTTTTTCCTTGACAATCAAAATACCCATTCTATAATTTCACTTATTTTTTCTCTCCTAATTATTCAGCGAAGGACGAAACATGTACACTTGGTTTTATGGTTTTTCCGAGGAGCCTTTTAACGTTAACCCTGACCCTGTCTTCCTCTATTTGACGAAAACCCATCAGCAGGCTTTGGACGATATGGTCCGGGCCCTTCAGGAAAGAAAGGGATTTGCCTTGATCCTGGGCGATTTGGGCAGCGGAAAGACCACCCTGATCCAGTATTTCCTGAACACGGTCGATCCGAAAACCTTGGTCAAGGCTATCTTTCATCCCCCCGGAACGATCGAAGACCTGCTGGAAGAGGTTCTCCGGAATCTCGGAGTACCCGCCGCATCGCATGACAAGGACTCCTTGGTCGGGCAGCTGAATGATTTCCTTCACCGCCTCTCTCCCGAAGAAACGCTGGCTCTGGTCATCGACGAAGCCCACGAAATGAGCTCCAAAGTGATCGAAGACCTGCGCCTTCTGCCGACCCCTGAAAACATCAGCTCCCGAAAGCTTCAGGTCCTCCTGGTGGGGCAGCCCGAATTAAAAGATGTTCTGAAGTCTGAAAGACTGAAGGATTTCCTGGAGACCATTGAAGTCCAGGGAGAGCTCCACCCCCTGAGCGAGGAAGAAAGCCGCCTCTATATCTCCCACCGACTGCAGAAAGCGGACAGCGAGATCAGTCGAGTCTTCACCCCGGACGCTTTGGACCTGATCTGCCAGCACGCTAAAGGGAATCCCCGGAAGCTGAATATCCTTTGCGACAACTCCTTTTTGATCGGTTACGGCCTTTCCAAGAAAAAGGTCGATTCCGCCATCGTTTCCGAGGTTCTCGAGGACTTGGATTTTGCGGGTGAAGAAGAGCGAATCGCCTGGAAATCGGAAGAATCCCTGAAGCCCAAAACACTAGCCTACAGGATCAAGAACCCCCTTTTTCGCAAGCTGGCTTATTCGCTGCTTGCCCTGTGCGGGGTGGGAGCCATCATCCTGCTGGGGAGAATGTACCTGAAGAGTCCGGAAGAGACGGTCTCTTCCCGATTTCCGATCAAGCCGCCGGTAGTAAAAGAAATAAGACCCCCGGAAGCGAAACCCGACTTGGCAGCCAAATCCCCTCCTCAGCCGGAGGCCGAGAAAAAGCCTTCCGCCGGCGTTCCCGAACCTTCTTCCCCCGCAATTGCCGAAAAGAAGCCGTCCACACCTCCATCCGGAGGGGAAACGAAATCTCCGGTTCCGCTCCCTGTCGCGGAGACCGGGCCGGCCCCGAGGAAACCCGAATCCCCGCCCGTTGCTGGAGAACCGAAACCGTCAGCCAAGGCCGAACCCAAGTTTGCAGTCACCAAGCCGATTCCCGTGCAGGCTTCAGGGCCCGGAGCAAAGGAAGAGGCGGTGGCGAAAAAAACAGTATTGGTTAGAGGAAAAGATACGCTTTATTCCATCGCCCTTCGGAATTATGGCGTTGCCAATACCTCCATCGTAGACCAAATATTGGAAGCCAACCCTAAGATTGGCGACCCCAACAAACTCTCGGACCGCCAGAGCGTCCGCCTGCCGGAGGTCCATGAGGAATCCTTGCTCATCCCGTCTGCCGATGGGACCTGCCAGGTTCGACTGGGGACATTTTTGAAGGCCGAATACGCGGCTTTTTTGAAAGGAGAGCCTTCTCTCCGGGGAAAAACCGTAGAGGTCATTCCCAGGAAATTGCCCTCGGGAGAAACCTGGTATCGAGCGGTAGCCGGGCAGTTCAACACCCGGGAAGAAGGGTTGAAGGTTATCCAAGAACTTAAGAGAAAGGGTTTATCTCCCTATTTCCCGGGGTTCAGGAAGAAAAAATAATCTCAAGTCGCCAGCAGTAAGTCCCAGAATGGAGCGGAAGTCCAAGGGCATTTTTCCCACCTCCAGAACAAAGTCCCAATCCTTTTTGAATCAGAAGCCCTTCCGTCCACCGCAAGAACCCGCCGGTTTTTAGCTGCTTGAGTTTTTTCCCCAAACTTGAAGGCCAGGTCAAGACCCACTAAGAGGCGAAAGAAACGAAGGGCCGCCCGGGCCGAAAGGAAGAAGATTAAAGAAAAAAAAGAATAAGGGCTATGGCGTTGAACGCAGAGAAGGTGGGAAAATGTCACCGGGGAAACCTCCGAAGCGAGGGAGGAAAGATCGAATCCTCTTGAAAAAAAACCCCGGGAAACGGATAAGAGATGCACCAATGGATAGAAGATCAGAATCCAAGGCTCGGCGCAAGGTAAAGTAACTCCCGAGAAGAAGGGAGAAGAGATGACAAGGAAGGAAAGGGGATAGAGGGCTGGGGGCACTTGATGAAAAGATTGGAAAGAAAAATTTTAGAAACCCTCGCAATGCATGCCAAGAAATTGAGGGAATATACGGGAAAAAGGATAAAACCAGGGAGAGGAAATGAAAAAACAAGTAGGTCCTCCTTATATAAGGCCTTCGCTGGCCGTGGTAGAGTTAGCGGAGGTACGGGTCCTTCGGGGGGCCTGTAAGGCCCCTGTACGCAGCGCTCTTTATTTTCTGAAAACCTCCCGTCCGATTTCCGAGAATCAGCAATTCATATGCCAATGGGCAAGGAATGCGCTCTTGGGGTAATTTGTTAAGATGATTCGTGTTTTTTCATCGAGAAAGTGCCTGTAGCTTTGGTAGGTTACAATAATGGGGGAGGAAAAGCCAAAAATGGACATGGAAGACTTTTAGTATGGTGATGGCCTGCCCTACGACGCGGAAAGGCAGACAATCCTGGGCCCGAGTCTCTTAGAAAAATGGGGTTAACGACTTTATGACTAAGTGACTTGACACAACGGCCTCGATTTCTTACATTGGAGGAAAAGAAATGCCAACCCAAGTTCATCACCCCAACTGGCATGGGTTCCTCCTGAACGGACAGACCGTCGAAACCCTGCCGATCTTTCGAACCATTCACCGAAACGGTTGAGAAAGAGAGCTCGCACGGATGAATCATCTTCGGGAAGTGGTGAGAGGCGTGTACCTGGTCGGGTCTCCAGAGTTGACCGCCCCTGAAGATTGCTGCGTATACCTTCTGGACCTGGGGGACCTGGTTCTGATCGACGCCGGTGCGGGAAGGACCGTGCCTGCCATCCTTGAAAATATCGCCTCTCTGGGACTGCACCACAAAACCCTGGCCGCTGTGGTCGCCACGCATTGCCATATTGACCACATCGGAGGCATTCCCGAAATCCGTCAGAGGACTGGATGCCAGATCATCGCCCATTCTTTGGATGCCCCGGCCATGGAGAAGGGGGACTCGGGGAAGACCGCCGCCGATTGGTACCGGATGACCTTTCCGCCCACTCCGGTGGACATCAAGTTAAATGAAGTGCGGGAAGTTCTGAAATTCGAAAAAGGAGAGGTCCTTTGCCTTCACACACCGGGTCACACTCCGGGGTCCATTTCTATCATTCTGGACCGGGAGGGGCAAAGGGTCCTCTTCGGGCAAGATATCCACGGGCCCTTCTCGGATTCCTTCGGCTCGGACCTGGCGGCCTGGAGAAAGTCCATGGGAATTCTCCTGGGCTTGAAAGCCGATATCCTCTGTGAAGGTCATTTTGGGATCGTCCAACCGGAGAAAGAGGTGCGGCGGTACATTCAAGACTATCTGGAAAGGTATAAAAAAGAAAATTGATGAATTGGTGGAAAGTCGAAATTTCATAAAACTCGACACTCCGGCGTACCCCGGATCGGGTCCGGGGCAGGCTCCGGAAACCAGTTTTTCCAAGATGTTCTAGACCTCGGGTTTCACCGGGGTGACGATTCAAGAGATTGAAAGACCGTCAAAAGTCATCCCGAAAATAATTTTATTTGCGACTCTAAATGAGCAAGAACCGATCCGGAATTGTGACCCTAATAACCGACTTTGGCTGGGGTGGAGAATACGTGGGGGCCATGAAGGGGGCCATCCTCCGAGTAAACCCGGAATGCCGCGTCGTCGACCTCACTCACCAGGTTGAACCCCAGAACATTCTCCAGGCGGCCTATATCCTGAAAAACACCTTTCCATTCTTTCCTCCGGGAACGGTCCATCTGGCAGTCGTCGACCCCGGGGTAGGTTCCCGGCGGAAGGCCATCGTCGTAAAAAGAGAAGAGCATCTTTTCGTTAGTCCGGACAACGGGGTTCTCAGCGGTATCTTGGGGGGGAAAGAAACGGCCTCAGGGTACGAAATCAAGGAGAGAAAATATTTTCTCTCTCCGGTGAGCGATACGTTTCATGGCCGAGACATCTTTGCTCCTGTTGCCGGGCATTTATCTCTGGGCCTAGACCCCTCAAAGCTCGGCCCGCAGATTCAGGGCCTGAAAACCATTGTCTTGCCCCGGCCTCGAATGGTCAAAGGAGGATTGAGGGCCCGCATCCTCTGGGCTGATTCTTTCGGAAACCTGATTACCAACCTGGCCCGCGAGGATTACGGCCGGAAATTGGAAACCCGTCCCTTTCAAATCAAGGGGAAGGGCTGGAAGATCGACCGGGTCTACCGGACCTACGGCGAGGGGCTCCCGGGACAGCCCATGGCCCTCTTCGGGAGCGGAGGATTTTTGGAAATTTCCGTGAACCGGGGAAATGCCCGGAAAACCTTGGGCCTTAAACCAGGAGACCCTATTATTATCCTATGGCGATAAGAATCTTGAGAGACAATCCCCGTTTGGGTATTCCCTCCTTCTTCGTTCTGATCACTCTTCTTTTTCCCGGGGGCGATCTTCCGGCGGCTCCTTCCCTCCCTGGGCAGTTCGAGCAAGGGGTCCTGCTTTTTAAAAAGGGGGAATATTCCGAGGCCTTGAAAATTTTCCAAGGTTTGGAAGAAGCCTCCAAAGAACCTTCTTCTACTGCCGACTTAGCCTTCATGCAGGGGCAGGTCTTTCGGGAACTGCAGAATTGGCCTGAGGCGGCTCAGGCTTTCTCCCGGGCAGCTGAAAACCATCCGCTGCTCGCCGACTATGCCCTCTTCTTTCAAGGGGAGTCCTTGCAGAAAATGAGCGAAGGAGAGAAGAGCCTGGCCGTTTTCCGCCGCCTTTTTGACCTTTATCCCCAGAGCCTCGTGAATACCCAGGCCCGGTTGCGGACCGCCGAGATCTACTTCCAGTCCGGGGACTTCCAGAATACGGCCGAGGTTTGTGAGCTGATTCTGCAGGGGAGCCCCTGGAAGGATATCCCTGCCCAGGCCTGGTTCCTTCTGGGGCAGGCCCGGGAAGGGTTGAACCAATATTCGGAGGCGATCCAGGCCTACCAGGAAACTTGGATGAAATATCCCCTTCATGGGGCAGCGAAGAAAGCCCGCACCCGATGGGAGGCCTTGGCCCAGGAAAAGAAAGTGGCGGTGAAAAAGATATCCACTGAAGCGCTCTTCAACCGCGCCCTCCAATTCTACCAAGCCCATCAGTATGAAACTGCCCTGAAGGAAATGAATCGGATCGAGGGTCTTCCTGCACAGAGTTATCCTGCCACTTATGCTGGGGAACTGTGGGTGGACGATCTCTACTATCACCGGGGAATGAGCTACTTCCGCCTGAAACAGTACTCGAAGGCCGTGGAGAACCTGGACCTCGTGGTCCGCTCTTCGCGAAACGAAGGAATGGCCGAGAAGAGCCTCTTCTCCCTCTTTCAGACCTTGACCCGCAGCGGCCGCAGGGAAGAGGCGCTGAGGATTCATGATTTGTTCCAGGCCTCCTACCCCCGGAGTTCCTTTCTGCCTCAAGCTCTGTACCTGAAAGCCAGCCTGTATGAAGACCGGGGGGAACCCGAGAAGGCGGTGTCTCTTTACCTGAGCGTGGCGGACCAATTCCTCCAAAGCCCTTTCCGTTTTCCGGCCCTATGGAACGCGGGCTGGGTCCAGTACCAGAAAAAGGACTGGGCCGCAGCCCTTCAGGCATGGGAAAGGTTGAAGAAGGCAGAACCCCATTTCCGGTGGATGGAAAAGGCGCTGTATTGGAGTGGCAAAGCGCTGGAAAAGATCGACCGGAAGGAAGAAGCAGAGGAACAGTACCAGCAACTTCTGAGGGAGTACCCGGCGTCCTATTACAGCCAGTTGATCTCATCCCGGGGACTGGAGCCCCGGGCTTCTCCAGGGCCGGTCCCAATTCTCCAGGACCGGGTTCTCTCCTCGGTCGAGGAAATGAAAACCAATTCCCCCGGCCCCAAGTCGATTCATCTGGAAAAGGGGAGACTCCTGGCCCGTTTGGCCCTGAGCCCCTGGGCCATCGACGAACTGGAGGCCGCGGAGGGAGAAGGGGGATCCCTGGATGAAAAATGGATCGAAGTCTCCCGTCTCTACCGGGAAAGCGAGGAGTATTACCGCTCCAATCTTCTGGTCCGCAAGAAGTTTGCTCTGAAACCCTTCTCCGGCAGTTCCTCCGAAAAAGAAAGGACTCTCTACCTGCTTGCTTATCCTCTGGGGAATTCCTCCCTGGTCAATCGCTTTTCTCAGGCGTGCAATCTTGACCCCGCCCTTCTTTCCGCCCTCATCCTGGAGGAGAGTCGCTTTCAGGTCCAGGCGGTCTCCCCGGCAGGTGCCCGGGGGTTAATGCAGGTCATGCCGCAGACCGGCAGGCAAATCGCCAAGGAACTGAAGGTGCGCCCCTTCTCCGAGGATCAGCTCTTCGACCCGGCGGTCAACATCCGTCTGGGGAGCCGGTATTTCGCCAAGATGCTGGAGGAATTCGAAGGAAAGGTCCATCTGGCCCTGGCTGCTTACAACGCAGGGCCCCAGGCAGTTCGGAAATGGCTGGCAAGCAGCCTTTCTTCGGCGGAAGATGAGTTTGTGGAGAACATCCCCTATTTGGAGACCCGGAATTATGTCATCCGGGTCATCGGCAGCGCCCAGGTCTATCGGTTGCTTTACTGCCCGCAACCCGATAGCCCAGCCCAGCCCTGATTCACCTTCAGCGGAACCGCTTCCCGCTCGTGGCCAGCCAGGTAGTTGATCGGGTTGACCGAGTCCCACGCCGCCCGCTTCATGGAAATCAGGTGAGAAATGGAAAAGGTATGACGCAGGATGGCAGCTGCGCCTTCCCAGCCGATCTGCGACCAGGCGTAGCCCGTCTTATAGAGTTCGGTGAACTCCCGGTAAAAATCGGCCAGCTTCAGCTTGGTGGGGAGAACAGCGTGAACGTAATCGAAGAGCTCGTAATTGGTGGTGACCAGCTTTTCTTTGACCCGGGCAAAGAGGTCCGTCCCTGGAAGAGGGGTCAGGATGGTCAGGGAAGGAGAATACAGCTTCCGGTCCAGGATATACTGGCGCAAGCGCTGAAAATCCTGCTTCTGGAAGGAAGGATCGATGATAAAGGCGGCGATCACCTCCATTCCATGTGCCCGGAGGACCTTGAGAGCCTCCTCGTTATTCTGCACCGTGTTATGCTTGTTCAGCTGGCTCATGGCCTCTTCGTCGATCTTTTCAAAACCGATGAAGACTTTCCAGAATCCGGCTTTTCGAAGGAGAGGGATGACCTCCGGGTGACGGACGATGGCATCGCTCCGGGCTTGAAAAGTAAAGCGTTTCTTAATCCTGCTGTCAATCAGGAGCTGGGCGATCCGCTTGGCCCGGGGCACGCTCTGGAGAAAGTTGTCGTCCGCCAAGAAGATGTATTTCTCCGGGATGGTTTTCACTTCCTCAAGGACCCGCTCGGGGCTTTTCATCCGGCATTTCCCGTTGAAGAATTTCCACACGCTGCAAAAATCACAGCGGTAGGCACACCCGCGGGCGGTCTCCATGATGGAGAAGGGCTTCTGGAACCCCAGGTAATAATGTTTGCGGTAATGCCGGGTCAGGTTCCGGGCGGGAATGGGGATTTCGTCCAGGTTTTCCACCATGGGGCGCTCCGGGGTGTAAAAGGGGGCGGAGGGCTCGTTGATCACCAGGCCGGGGAGGGTTTTCAGGTCCCGTCCCTGTTCGCAGGCTCGGACCAGGTCGCGGATGGCAGCTTCGCCTTCCCCCACCACTACTCCGTAAATATCCGAACAGTAGAAGTCCTCCGGAGAGAGCGAGGCATGGTGCCCCCCGACGAAAACAGGAATCCTCGGGTTCCATTTCTTGATGGTGGTGGCTATTTCCCGCGCCTGGTAGACGTCGATGGTGAAAGAACAATTGATGCCGCAGAAATCCGGCTGGAATTCCTCCAGGACCCGGGGCAGGCGATTCTCGATACGCAAGTCCAGAATCTTTACGTTGTGCTCGGGCAGGTTCGCGGCGATGGACTCCAGTCCCAGCGGCTCCACCACGGCCAGGCTGCGGAATCCCAAGCCCCGCTCTTGCGAGGGCTGCATAAAAAGAATTTTCATTTTTCGCTTCCTCAGGTGGCGGCGGAATATGTAAAAGGTCCCCTGTCACCCACTTACAAGGGACCTTTTTCGACTGGCGGGGTCGACGGGATTCGAACCCGCGGCCTCCGGCGTGACAGGCCGGCGTTATAGACCAGCTTAACTACGACCCCGGTAGGCGGAAACATTTAAAAAAAATATTTTAAAAATCACATATTGTCAAGGGTTTTTTTGCGGCCTATGGGGTACTGGCCACCAGAACCTCTACCGCGCCTGATGTTTGAAAATACCCCTAATATTTGACGGTTACGCTCTGCAGAAGGGGTTCCCATTACACATTCAGCAGCTCACTGGGGTTTTTTGGGACCATTATCTGAATCTCTTCCCCGGTTATCCCTTGGGTTAATAGAGAAGCGATAAACATCCGCATCATTTCTGAAGGAAGGGAGGCCCAATCAAAGAATGAATCTGTTGTGAGAACCAAACGCTCTGCTCCAATCTCCTTGACCCTTCGGCACATTTCCTGGATACTGATTCTGCAAAGGGCGGGGAGT
>DASPRR010000131.1:0-3773 GCA_035624375.1 Thermodesulfobacteriota bacterium
CATGAGCTTCTGCAGCTTGAACCCCGGGGCGCCGATGGAGGCCAGCGTTCCCACTGCCCCGGCGAATTGGCCCTGGAATACGCGGGGGGAGAGTTGCCTGATCCGCTGCAGGTGCCGTTTGATCTCCGAGGCCCACACCGCCACCTTGTACCCGAAGGTGATGGGCAGCGCGTGCTGGCCGTGGGTCCGCCCAGCCTGGACCGTATTCTTATATTTTTTGGCAACCCGGGATAACAAGCGATAGGTTTCTTTCAGGTCCCGGATCACCAGATCATTGGCGTCCCGCAGCTGAAGCACGGCGCCGGTGTCCATGATGTCCTGGGTGGTGGCTCCCCAGTGGATGAACTCCCCGGCCGCGGGAGAACAGGCCTTCTGGAAGCAGCGGATCAGGGGCATAATGGGATGGTGGGTATGGAAGAGCTGACGCTTCATCTCCTCCATGTCGATCAGCTCCACCCTGGCCTTTCGGGTGATCTCCCGGGCGTGTCTTGGGGGGATGATCCCCAGCTTGGCCTCTGCCCGGGCCAGGGCCGCCTCCACGTCCAACCATTTCTGGATGGTGGCTTCGTCACTCCAGACCTTGCGCATCTCTTCCGTGGTGAACAGGCCCCCGAAGAGGGGGCTATCGATCATACTGGCCATATTCATTCCTCCTTTGCGGTCAGTAAAGGTTTATAAATTTCCACCAGGGGATCCCCACAATGAACATGATCGCCACGTTTATGGTGGTTACGATCAGGTTCAAACGATAGAAAGCCGGCCGCTCATAATATCCCTGGCTGAAATAGATGGGCCCGGGCCCGCCGCCGTATTCCGTCAGGCCCCACATCAAATTCGTGAAGATGCCGAAGCAGATGGCCACCATCATGGGGGGAGCTCCGGCAGCCACGGCCGCGGCAATGAAGGGGGCATAGACCGCCGCCGTATGCCCGCTGGCAGTTGCAAAGGCATAGTGAATGTAGATGTAGATCAAACCGAGAGCCACAAAAGTGGCCAGCCAGGACCATCCGGCAAAAGCCCCGCTGAGCTGGGCGGTCAGCCACTTGATGAATCCCAGGTCCGAAAGTCCGTTCGCCAGGCTGATGATGGCGCCGAACCAGATCAGCGTATCCCAGGCGGCATGCTCGCGGAGCACATCCTTCCAACCTACCACCCCGGAAAGGAACAACAACCCCACTCCTCCAAGAGCCACCGTAGTGGCACTCATCTT
This sequence comes from Thermodesulfobacteriota bacterium, assembly GCA_035624375.1. Lineage (GTDB taxonomy): Bacteria > Desulfobacterota > SM23-61 > SM23-61 > SM23-61 > SM23-61. The sequence goes on from DASPRR010000131.1 coordinate 1,211, forward strand.
GGTGTAAAAACTCGTGGCCCAGCCGGCCAGGGCTAGGATGAAGATAACCGTCAGGGCCCATTCCTTTGCGGTCATGGGCCCCATCTCCTCCAGGGCCTTTTCGCCCATCCTTTGGGCCTCTGCTGTACGCTTCATCTCCGGCCTGATCAGCCAGTAGAGAACCAGGGGAAGAAGGAGGAAGCTGATCAACCCCGGGACTAACGCCGCCAGGGCCCAACCTCCCCAGGTGATATCCAGCTTCAAGGTCTTTTTGGCCAGCTCGGCGCACAGGGGATTGGCGGCCATGCCCGTCAGGAACATCGCCCCGGTAACCGTGGCGTACAAAAAGCAGGTCATGATGAGAAAATTCCCGATCTTCTTGCCCGTGGGCCCCGGCGCAGACCCCATGGCCGCGTTGACCGACCGGACAATGGGAAAGATGACTCCGCCGGCGCGGGCGGTCACGGACGGCATGGCTGGGGCCATGATTAAATCACTGACCCCCAGGGCATAAGCGATGCCCAGACTGCTCCCGCCCAGCCAGGAGATCAATTTGTAGGCGATCCTCTTCCCCAGCCCCGTCTTCACGAATCCGATGGAGAGAATGTAAGCGCAGAATATCAACCAGACCGTGCCGTTGGCAAAGCCGGAAAGGGCTTTGGCTTCGCTCAAAACCCCGGTAAAAATGGGAAAGGCTACCCCCAGGAGCATGATGGCACCGGAAGGCAGGGGTTGCAGGAGAATCCCCAGGATGGTCGCCGCGAAAATGGCGAACATCCTCCAGGCCGGAAGAGCCAAGCCAGAAGGTGCAGGGGAGAACCAGATCACCGCAAGCACCAGGATGGGAATCAGAGCGGAGGCGATCCTCCTTTGGGGAAGGGACGGTTTTTCGCTGGCCATTTATCTTCCTCCTTTGTCTTGTCTTCTTTGACCCCTCGCCGTTCTTAACCCCATCATTTCCATATTCCAGAAAAGAAAAAAATTCAACAGAATTTCTTAGAAATTATGGACCCTGAAGGAACGGCCTGGAGGATGGAGGAAGGAAAGTACTTTCCGGCATACTTCCCTTTTCAATTTTGGAGAAAGAGGATATGCTGAATCGAAAGTGCCGGGGTGGACCCTTCCGGGGAGAAGGCGTGATTTTTTTGATACCGAATGTTGAACTCAGGCGCGAATCCGGCAAAAGAATAGAAACCGGGCAAGAAAAGGAAAGACCATGGAAGTGAGGGAACTGCAGGCCGATATCTTGATTATCGGCGGAGGGAGCGGCGGTTGCCTGGCGGCGAACCGAGCCCTGGAGATCAACCCCGGCCTCAAGGTGGCGATCTTTGAAAAGGGAGACATCAAGTATAGTGGCTCCATCGCCCGGGGAATGGATGCGCTCAACATCGTGGCCATCCCCAATTTCACCACCCCCGAACTCTACGTGGAGTCCAGCACCCTCCAGTGCGCAGGCATCCTCGACGCGCCGCCCTCTCACGAAATGGCCCGCCGTTCCTTCGGGCTCCTGCAGAAGCTGGAGGGATGGGGGGTCTATTTCCCCCAGGATGAAAAGGGAAACTACCGCACCCTCCAATACCACCCCGTCGGGAATTTTCTCACCGCCATGGAGGAGCCGGACCTGAAGGTGATCATCGCCCGGAAGGCTGAGGAGAAGGGGTCCCTGGTGGTTAACCGGACCATGGGGCTGAAACTCCTCCTGGATGGTGGAAGAGTGGCCGGCGCCGTAGGGATCCACGTGCGGACCGGGGACCTGGTCGTCTGCCGGGCAGGGGCGGTGATCCTTTCCAACGGGGGAACGGCCCGCTTCGGCCTTCCCAATTCCGGATACCTCTACGGGACCTTCGATTACCCCGGCAATACCGGGGACGGCTATGTCATGGGGTTTCACGCGGGAGCGAGTCTCACCGGCATGGAATACACGCGCCGGGTGAATCTCATCAAAGATGTCAATATTCCCCTCCTGGCCATCACCATCACCCGGGGCGGGAAGATGATGGACATCTTCGACGAGATCGTCATGGAGTGGAGCTGTCACGATCAGACCAAGGCCAACCAGGCGGTGGCGGCCGGTAAGGGGCCGCTGCGGATCCGCGTGAGCCACCTCCCGGAAGAGGTCATCCGGGAGATCGAATCCATTCTTTTCAGCACGGAACGGCCCGTGCAGGAGCGCTTCTTCAAAGGACGGGGGGTTGATTTCCGCAAAGGGGACATCGAACTCTGGCCCACGGAGAACCAGCTCTGCGGAGGCCACGGGATGTCCGGTCTGGTGGTCAACGAAAAGGCCGAGACCGCGGTTCCCGGCCTGTATGCCGCGGGAGATGTGGCCTGCGTTTCCAAAGGGCATTTGACCGGAGCCTTTGTTTTCGGTGAAATCGCCGCCGAGCAGGCGGTCCGCTTTATCGCCTCCCAGCCGCCCCCTAAATTCGACCCGGGTCAGATTGCCGGCATGCAGAGGAAGATCGAAAAGCGGGGAAGCCGGAAAGGGAACGGCGTGGACGTGCGCGACCTGGAATTCAAGGTGCGACGGCTGATCAACGACTACGTCATTTCTCCCAAGAATGCGTACAAGCTCAGCCGCTGG
>DASPRR010000135.1:0-28336 GCA_035624375.1 Thermodesulfobacteriota bacterium
GCCGGCACCGCCATCGTGAGCAGAATCAGGATCGTGGCGATGATGAAAGCAAGGCTGATGGGCCGGGTGAAGAAAACGGAGGGATCGCCGCGCGAGATCAGCAGCGCCCGCCGTAGATTTTCCTCCAGCATCGGCCCGAGCACGAACCCAAGGAGCATGGGGGCAGCGGGGCACCCGAGCTTCATCCAAATAAAGCCGAGGGCGCCGAAGAGCGCCGCAAGGTTCATCTCGATCGAGCTGGTGTTTACGCTGTAGATGCCGATGGAGGAGAAAACCATGATGGCGGGGAAAAGCAGGCGGTAGGGTACCTTCAGTAAGCTCACCCAGAGGCCGACCAGCGGCAGGTTGAGCACCAGGAGCATCAAATTGCCGACCCACATGCTGGCGATCAGCCCCCAGAAGAGATCACGGTTATTGACCATCACCTGGGGGCCGGGGGTGATGCCCTGGATGATGAGCGCCCCCAGCATCATGGCCATCGTCCCGCTCGCGGGAATGCCCAGGGTGAGCATGGGGATAAATTTGCATTGCGCATCCGCGTTGTTGGCGGACTCGGGTCCCGCCACTCCTTGGATCGCGCCGTGGCCGAACTGCGACGGGTCTTTGGCGACCTTCTTCTCGACCATGTAGGAGGCGAACGAGGCGATGGCCGGCCCGGTGCCGGGCAATACGCCAAAGAACGCTCCGAGTAGGGTTCCTCTCACGATCGGGCCGATGGATCGCTTCCAGTCCTCCTTCGTCGGGAAGAGGCGCGACACCCGGGATGTGTGGACTACCCGCTGCTCAATCTCGCCGAGGTTGCTGATGATCTCGCCTACCGCGAATACCCCCACGCCAATGACTACGAAGCCGATCCCATCCGACAACTCGGTGATGCCGAAGCTGAAACGCTCCACGCCCGTACTAACGTCGGTCCCCACAACGCCGAACAGCAGGCCCAGCGCCACCATGGCGAGCGACTTGCTCATGTCGCCTTGGGCGAGCACGGCCGCGGCAACCAGCCCCATCAGCATGAGCGAGAAGTATTCCGGCGCGCGGAACTCAAAGGCGATCTCGGCGATGACCGGGCCGAACATGGCGATGATCATCGTGCACACGGTGCCGGCAAAGAAAGACCCGATGGCCGCGATCGCCAGCGCCGCCCCGGCGCGCCCCTGACGTGCCATCTGGTATCCGTCAACGCAGGTGATCACCGACGAGGTCTCGCCTGGAAGGTTGACCAGGATGGCCGTGGTCGAGCCGCCGTACTGGGCACCGTAGTAAATACCGGCCAGCATGATCAGCGCCGCCACCGGCGGAAGGGTGAAGGTAACGGGCAGCAGCATGGCGATCGTCGCCAGTGGCCCGATGCCGGGCAAAACGCCGATCAGGGTACCTAACAGACAGCCGATAAAGCAGTAGAGGGTATTCTGAAACGATAAGGCTATGCTAAAGCCATATATCAAATTATGAAACAGGTCCATGAAAAAAATCCCTTCAAAATCCTTTGATCAGGGGATAAGGCAGGCCCAGGCCCAGGATGAACACGCCCACCGAGAGGAGGGTCATGAACGCGGTGAGCAGTAAAACCTCGCCCCACTTGAACTCGTGGCTCGCGGCCGCAGACCCAAAGGCCAAAACCGCCAGCGCCGGGATAAAACCCGCACGATCCATCAGGACGCCAAAAAGGACCGTAACCAAGGGCAGCAGGATCAGGGCCCGGATCGACCAGTTGCCCTGGATCTTCTCGTTCCTGCGTAACCCTTTGACCATGATGTAGAGACCGAACAGGATGAGGATACCGCCGAGAAGAGTCGGGAAGAAGCCCGATCCCATACGCAGCAGCCTGCCAAACGGGTAATCCCGGGCGATGAATACTGCCGCAGCACCGATCACGAAGAACATCAGGCCTGCCCAGAAATCCTGGTTCCTGCGAAACTCCACTTTCATCGAGGGTCTTTTCTCCTTCCTGTCAGCCTTTTCCCGCCCAAGCACCTATCGACGGCTGCCTTTTTCCTGGGCCGAGAATCAAACAGCAAGGGGTTCAACGCCAAAACGTTGAACCCCTTTTCAAAGGTATCGGTGAAATTTATTCCGGCTTGGCTTTGGATGCCTTCACCACCTTGCTCCAGCGCTCGATTTCCTCGATCAGCATCTTGCGGAAATACTCCGGCGTTTCCGCGATTGGATCGGCGCCCAGTTGCGCCAGTCGGGCGCGAAAGTCTTCCTTCTGCACGGCCCTTACGATGGCCGCATTCAACGCGCTGACCACGGAGGCGGGGGTTCCTGCCGGCGCCAATATCCCATACCAGGTTTGGGTGACAAAACCCGGCAGGCCGCCCTCGATCATCGTCGGCAAATCAGGAAGCAAGGGTGATCTCTTGGCGCTGGTAATGGCGAGCGCCCGGATCCTGCCAGGTCCCATTAACGGCTGGGCCCCGGGAATGTTGCTGAAGGAGAAATCGACCTCCCCGCTCGCCAGCGCCGTCAAGGAAGGCGAAGTGCCTTTGTAAGGAACATGGGTCATGTCGGTGTGGGTCATGAGCTTGAGCAATTCCCCGGAGAGGTGCTGGGTACTGCCGCTGCCGGAGGAGGAAAAATTGAATTTGCCGGGGTTCTTTTTGACCACGGCAAGGAATTCCGTGACGTTCTTGGCGGGAAATGAAGGATTCACCAGCAACAGGTTCGGACTGGTCGCAAAAACCGCCACCGGCGTGAAGTCTTTTACCGGATCGTAATTGATTTTGGGATAAAGGCTGACGTTGACGCCCAGCGCCGCCGAACTCATGAACAGCGTGTAACCGTCATTGGGGGATTTGGCGACATATTCTGCGGCGATATTCTGGGCCGCCCCTGCCCGGTTTTCGACGATGACTTGCTGGCCCAACGCTTCGGTGATTTTCGGGGCAATCAGCCTGCCCATGATGTCGCTGCCCCCGCCGGGTGCGTAACCCACCACCATTCGGATGGGTTTGGTCGGGTACTTCGGAGCCTGCGCAAAGGCCAATTCGGAAAAGCAAAACAATACTCCAAGAACAATTACCAGCAGTTTTCGAGTCATGTCTCCTCCTTCACTTGGGGGTCCCTGCTGCGTACACGCGCCATTCCCGCGGCACGGCCCAGGTTCTCCGGTATCGCCTGCAGCCGGCAACGCAGAGGTTGTTATTGCTGAACGGACGCATGCCGGCCTGGATAAGGGGGTGCTGAATTCCCAGCCGTGCGGTAAGTTTCGTTCTCAAAATATTCATCCTTCTCAGTTGATTCCCTTGGCTTGCGTATATTTTGAGTGAGTATAAAAAAAACCTTCCCCTGTGTCAAAGAATATTCACCAACCCTTTTCCACCAATATCAGAATTCGCCCCGAATCAAACCCTGTATGCGTTCGGTGAGCTTAAGAAAGAACCCATCCGAAAAATACTGTGGTATGGGAAACAAAATACTGTCCTCCCTGTATTCCTTTTTTCCTTGACCCTGTTACCCTGAAAAAAGGGAGAAGCAGGGACAGAATTGCCCACCGGAGGGAAGGAGGTCCATTATGGTTTTGCTGGAAATCAATGGGAAGAAGTATGAGGTTGAGGTATCCCCGGATGTGCCCCTTTTATGGGTCATTCGGGAACACCTGAAGCTTACAGGAACCAAGTTCGGTTGCGGCATCGGCATGTGCGGAGCCTGCACGGTTCAGGTGGATGGGGAGGCCCAGAGGTCCTGCCTCATTCCTGCCGGCGACGCCCAGGGGAGAAAGATCACTACCATCGAGGGAATTCCTCCCGACCATCCGGTGAAACGGGCCTGGGTGGAAGAACAGGTTCCGCAATGCGGCTACTGCCAGCCGGGGCAGATCATGCAGGCGGTGGCTTTGCTGCAGGCAGACCCGCACCCCTCGGATGGGAAGATCCTTGAGACCATGAAGGGCAACCTCTGCCGCTGTGGCACTTATCCGTACATCCAACAGGCCATCAAGAGAGCCGCGCAGGAGGTGAAGAAGCCATGACCTCTTTCCTGACCCGCAGAGACCTGTTGAAGAAATCCCTGGCTGGGGCCGGGCTGACCGTTTTCGTCGCCCTGACCCCTACCGGATACCGAATTCTGAAGGCAGAGGATCGCGCGAAAGAGCCGGCCCAATCGTGCAGCCTGAATCTGTGGCTGCGGATTACGCCCGATAACCTGATAACCGTGTTAGTGAACAAATCGGAGATGGGGCAAGGAGTGTACACTTCTCTGCCCATGATCGTGGCCGATGAACTGGATGCGGACTGGAAGCAAATCCGCTTCGAATCCGCTCCGGCCGGCGACCCGTTTAAAGACCCTGTCTGGAACACACAGTCAACCGGGGGGAGTACAAGCGTGCGGCACATGTTCCTCCCCCTCCGGAAGGCGGGGGCTGCCGCCCGGGAGATGCTGCGGAGTGCGGCTGCCCAGACGTGGGGGGTTCCCCCGGGGGAATGTGCGACCCGGGAGGGAGGGGTGCGCCATGGAAAAAGCGGACGATCCCTGAGTTACGGGGAGCTTTGTGAGCGAGCCTCGAAACTTCCCGTTCCCCAGGCCCCTCCTTTGAAGAAAGAAGGCGAATTCAAGTTCGTCGGCAAATCCATCCCCCGTCTGGATGTAGCGGAGAAGGTCAACGGCGCAGGGGCTTTCGGCATCGATACCTTTGTTCCGGGCATGCTCTACGCCGCTATCGCCCGCCCGCTCGCTTTCGGGGCCAAGGTGAAGGCCTATGGACGGGACGCCGCGGAAAGGCTCCCCGGAGTCTTCAAAGTCGTACCCATCGACCGGGGGATCGCCGTGTGTGCCAGCACCCTGGAGGGGGCGCGGAAGGGAAGGGATGCTCTGCGGGTAGACTGGGAACCCGGCGCCGCGCCTGAATTGGGAAATGAGGCGCTGGAGAAGAATTTCACCCAAAATCTGGCCCGGACGGGCGTGACCGCAAAAAGCCAGGGGAATGCGGCCAAGGCTCTGAGCGAGGCGGCCAAGAAGATCGAAGCAACCTATTTTCTTCCCTACCTGGCCCACGCGACCATGGAGCCTATGAACTGCACGGCCCATGTCCAGAAGGATCGATGCGACGTCTGGGTTCCCACCCAGAGTCAAACCGGGGTTCTCATGACCGCCCAGCGAGTGACGGGATTAAAGCCGGAACAAATCCATGTCCACACCACTTATTTGGGCGGAGGGTTTGGACGGCGGGGCGAAACGGATGTGGTGGAGGAAGCCTTGCAGGCCTCCAAGGGGGCGGGAAAACCCGTCAAGGTGATATGGACGAGGGAAGAGGATATTCAAAATGACTTTTACCGGCCGGGCAACTGTTGCCGGATCGAAGGGTCCATCGGCGCCCAAGGCGAGTTGACAGCATGGTCCCACAAGGTCGTCGTTCCGTCCATCTTTGCCCGTGTATTTCCTGATCGGGTTCAATCCGGAGTTGACCCCGCGGCGGTGGAGGGCGTTGCCAACATGGAATATGAGGTTCCCAACCTCTATGTGGAATATGTCCGCATGGATACTCCGATTCCGGTCGGGTTCTGGCGCTCGGTGGGAAGCTCCCACAACGCCTTCACCGTGGAAAGCTTTATGGACGAGCTGGCCCACGCGGCGGGAAAAGACCCGCTCCTGTTCCGTCTCGACCTTCTGAAGAACCGTCCGCGGGTGCGTAAGGTGATCGAAGTGGCGGCGGAAAGAGGGGGATGGGGAAAGCCTCTCAAGAAGGGGGAGGGGCGGGGGTTGGCCTACCATTTCGCCTTCGGGAGCCACGTGGCCCAGGTGGCCGAAGTTTCGGTCCAGGATCAGGAGCCGAACCTGAAGGTTCACCGGGTGACCTGCGCCGTGGACTGCGGCCCATTTGTCAACCCGGCCATTATCACCGCTCAGATGAAGAGCGGAATCCTCATGGGTCTGAGTGCGGCCCTGCGGGAGCGGGTGGACTTCGCCCAGGGAGGCGTGGCCTCGTCCAATTTTGATAATTACGAGCTCCTGCGGATAAACGAAATCCCGGAAATCGATGTGCATATCGTCCCGAGCAGGGAAGAGATCGGGGGGATCGGGGAGCCGGGCCTCCCCCCCATCGCTCCGGCAGTGGCCAACGCGGTCTTCCAGGCCGCGGGAATACGCGTGCGCCGTCTACCCATGCTTCCCATGCTCCTCGAAGGGTTGAAGAAAAAATAACCGGCCGGGTCAAGCAAGGTTCCGACCGAACCTTGGCTCGACGGGAAAAGGACCAACGACCAGGAACCATTATCAACAAGAACAGGAGGGGGAGGATGAAAAGAATCTTTTTCCTTTTTCTGCTGGTTGCCGCGCTGGGGGTCCCTGTGGGAAAGGGAATCGCGCAGCCGGCCAAGGCGGCAACCCAGAAGGGGAAAGACATTCCGACTCTGCAGGCGGTTAAGGCCAGGGGAATCCTCGTTGCCGGGGTGACGATGAATGAACCGCCTTTGGGGTTTGCCGACAAAAATGGCAGGTATCAGGGTTTCTATATCGACGTCGCCGAGGCCCTGGCGAAGAGAATCTTCGATGGAAAAGCCAAAGTGGAATTCATCGGGATCCCGGTTGAAAAGTGGGTGGAGTCCCTGAAACAAAGAAGGATCGATGTCCTCTTGGCCCCGCTGTTCATAAGCGAAGAACAAAAAAAAGAAATTGATTACAGTATTCCGTGTTTTGTTTCCGGCGGACTGATCTTGGTGAAAAAGGACAGCAAGATCAGAAGCTACCAGGAGTTAGCAGGGAAAAGTGTGGCTACCATACGGGGCACAAGGGCGGAAAGAATGGTCGGGGAGTTATTGCCCAAATCAAGGGTGGTAGAATTCCGGAATAATGCCGATGCCCTTCAGGCCTTGAATGGGCGGAAGGTGGACGCTTTTGCGCAACTGGATATTTTCGTCTTTTATATGGAGGAGAAGGACAAGAGTCTGACGGTCGTTGACCTAAAACCTGTCCATGTCTCTCCCGTTCAGCTCGGGGTCAGGAAAGGCGACCCGGAGTGGCGTGATGCCGTCGATATTTCACTGCTGGAGATGATGACCACCGGTGAGTATCGTAAACTTCTGGATAAATGGTTCGGCAGGGTGAGGGGAGAATTTTTGGACCTGGCCCTGAGGACGGAAATAAGAACCAAATGAATTTTTCCCGGGTCGGAACCCGAAGGAGAAATGGGCGGAACCGGGGGAAGTCATGAAAAAGTTCGCTTATCCATTCCTTCTCTGCGCGGGAATCCTTTTCGTGGCCTCCCTGGCCGCCAAAGGATCGCCGGACAGAGAGACCTATGATGGGAGTCCCCCATTCAGCCTTGACCTTCTCCAGCCCGAACGGGCGAAGGATGAGCTCCCGGGAAAAGCCCCAAACGCCTATACGCCGAAGAATCCTTACAACATTTTCATCAATTACGAACTGGGAATGCACTGCGTCGGCTTCGATATTTCCTATTGCTGCATCATCCCCCCCTACAACAGCATCCAGGCCCAGTCGGTTCGTTCGGGCCTCCACGGGGAGAGACCGCGCCTGTTAACGCCCAATGACCGGGTGACGCTTTCCTATCAGGTCCGGGACAACAGTTACAGCGAAGGAAACAAGATGAAATACTGGCAGGTCCTGAAGGATGTGCGGGGACAGGGGGCGATGAATGACCCCGGCGACAACATGGCCAACTATGTATGGAATCACCTTTACATCTACAAAGACCTTCAGGGAACGATTCCGGCGAATCCGGAGAAGGCCAGGCGATTGTATGTGGGGAAGGAGATCCCGGTCAATATCGATTCCGGCCCCTCCGGCAAGAGCGTCTCCGGCGGCTACCTGGACTATGCCGGAGAAAACGGGGGAAATGTAGTCTTCACCGATTCCCTGATGCCGGAGATAAAGGATGTTCCTCTGAGGCTCACCTCTTCCCATCTATGGGATGCCCTGGGCCTTCCGCTGACCGCTTTTAATGACCGCGCGAGAAAGGGAAGCATCCGGACGATCACCGACCGTGATTACCAGCCCTACCAGGTTGCCGTCGTACGACTAGGGGATGAAAAGGGCATTTCTCTAATGGCCGGAGGGAAACTCATCGAATTCTTCGGGACCGAACCCGTGGACATCTCCAACTGCTCGCTCTGCCACTCCGGAAAGGGAATGGCCGCGGAAATGTCCAGGGGGGCCGGGTTGTTCCTGTTTGACAAGGAATATGAATATTGGAAAACCCACTACCCCGATGTAACTGAATACATCGCCCGCCTTTCGGCCACCTCCATCCATATCCTTGAACTCCATGACCAGAGGCACCGGACCCGGTTCCTGGCGGATTACAACCCCGCCGCGGCATCCAACCGCATGGGCAGGGTCGGATCGGTGAATTGCGTGGACTGTCATGGGGACAATATGTCGGGAAACCTGCAATCCCCCCGCCCGGGGACCACGGGGTACCCGGCGGTCAGGGCGAAACCCCTGACTGAGGCCGTTCATTCCGTACACATGCGATACATCCCCATGCCTGATAAGGCCGGAAGGACCCAGAACTGCCAGGCCTGCCATCCGACTCACTGGCAGAGCGAGAAGATGAACGACTTTGAAACCAACCCCTATCAGGTGATCGACCAGCAAGGGAATCCCAGGTTCTCGGATGCGGACCTGAGGGTTTCAGGGGGAGGCTGCTTCCTGCGAAGGGATGCCCATGCCAACCCCGAGGTGTCGCCCCCCTTCTTCCTGAATGAAATCGGAAAGTGGTACCTGAAGGAGGTGAGCTTAAAGGACGAAAGAGGAAAGCCCGTGGCTAAGATAAGAGGGTTATACTGTACGAACTGCCATAACCATCTGTCCCACGAGCTCTACCGCTACGACAATCTCCGCGATGCGGCGTTACAGGATGGGAAGACCTTGAGGAATCGGGAGATCAAAGAAATCATCGGGGTCCTAGCCGGAGGAGATAAGGAAAAATTCAAAAGTTATTATGCCGACCCGGCCGTGGAGACCAAGGGAGACCCCCTGTTTTCATATTATGCCGAGCACCAAGGGAACATCCTCTTGAGGGGGGTTAAGGACAAAGAGGGGAGGATGGCCATCCTCCCATGGAATGCGGACAGGGGGAAAGAGGTTGCCTATGCCTCCGTCTCCGCAGGGGATGACTGGTGGTTCTCCCCCGGAGAGCCGCATTGCGCCGACTGCCACCTAGCTCCGTTTGTGGAGAGTGCGGGCGGAAAGTACTTCCCCATCGATCAGCCCGGTAAATATTCCCTCTTCCGGTATTCCAAGGCCCACGGGGTTCTGGCCTGCCAGTCCTGCCACGAATCCATGCACGGGCTGTACCCGGTGAGGCAGGAAGGTCCGGAAAAGACCGTGGACTTGACTTCGCATCAACAGGCCCTTCAGTTCAGCCCGGATAACCAGTACGCCGGGCCGGTCACCTGCGCAGCCTGCCATACAGTCAATCCCAAGGGGGTCCCCGTTCAACTTCGGCAGACCGAATACGAGGCCGACTATTGGGCCTCCGTGGTCCTCATTCATTTCATGCGTGAAGACGATCAGAAAATGCCGGTGGCCGAACTAATCAGAAAATACCCCTACCGGAAGGCCAAAGAAATCGTCGTGAAGGGATGGAAGTAAATTCTCGGTTCTCCTCCTCTAGAGGCATCTATTAGTTAACCCGGAAAGGGCTTCCCTTTTTCCTTCCCCTGAATGCCGGCCTTTCAGTTTAGGAATTTGAAACCAGGAGGGTGTCCCCGAATTTATTCGGCGAATTTTTCTCTTTTCGTCCGGATCGAAGGAAGCAGCGGGAAAAGGAGAAACAACAGAGCAATTAAAAGAGAAGTCAGCGCCAGAGGTCGTGTTACAAAGATGCCCAGGCTGCCTTGGGAAATAATCAAGGACTGCCTAAGCGCCGTCTCCAGCAGGGGGCCCAGAATAAAGGCTAGGATGAAAGGACCGCCGTCGTACTCATATTTTTTCATCAGATAACCGAAAATTCCGAAGATCAGCATGACCGCCACGTCGATGACCCTGAGATTCACGCTGTAAGCGCCGATCAGGCAGAATAAAATAATGAGCGGGAAAAGAATTTTGTAGGGGACCTTCAATATCTTCACCCAGATTCCGATCAAGGGGAGGTTCAGGACCAGAAGCATGAGATTGCCGACGACCATGCTGACCATCACCCCCCAGAAAAACTCGGGATGATTCTGAATGAGGAGGGGCCCCGGGGTCGTCCCGTGGATCATCAAGGCCGCCAGAAACAGGGCCATCACGACGTTTGAGGGAATTCCCAGGGTCAGAAGCGGCACCATGGACCCAAAGGTCGCCGCGTTGTTAGCCGATTCCGGGCCGGCGACCCCTTCGATGGCCCCCCGGCCAAACTCTTCCGGTCGCCGGGATATCCGTTTTTCAATCGCATAGGAAACAAAGGAGGAGATCACTGCAGTTCCCCCCGGAATAATCCCTACAAAAAATCCGATGGCCGAACCCCTGGCGATCGGTTTTATGGACCTCCTCCAGTCCTCACGGTTCGGCAGAAGCCCCCGAATCTTCGTTTCATAGATATTCCTCTGTTCCTGCTGCTCAAGATTGATCAGGACTTCGGATATCCCGAAAAGGCCCATGACCACAGGGACCATGTCCAGACCGTCCAGGAGAGACTTGGCCCCATAAGTGAGCCTGGGCGTCCCGGAGATCGGGTCCGTGCCGACGCATCCGAGGACGATCCCCAAGGCCACCATCAGCAGGGCTTTGATCATCGACCCCGAGCCCAGAAAGGTAGACAAGGTCAGCCCCAGGACCATGAGGCCGAAAAATTCCGGCGGCCCGAAATCAAAGGCAATGCGGGCCAGGGACGGGGCCAGTACCGAAATCATGGCAACGCCAAAATACCCGGCAATGAAGGAGCCAAAGGCCGCAATACCCAGGGCCGGACCCGCCCGCCCCTGGCGGGCCATTTGGTATCCGTCAAAGCAGGTCACGACCGAAGCGGCTTCCCCCGGAATATTGACCAGGATGGAGGTGGTCGAACCCCCATACATGGCGCCGTAGTAGATCCCCGCCAGCATGATGATGGCCGAAACCGAGGGCATGGTGAACGTGGCCGGCATGAGGATCGCCACTGCACCCGAAGTCCCGATTCCGGGCAAAACCCCGATCAGCGTCCCAATCAGGACCCCGATAAAACAATAGGCCAGATTCATGGGTTGGAGGGCGGTGGCCACTCCCATTTGTAAACTGCTTAAGAAATCCATCTTCTCCTACCGGATATATTTGGGTAATCTCCGTAAGGCAAACCCCGACACTGCTGGGGGTCCGCCTGTGGCGGATTGCCATGTTCCGGGATGCTTAGGTCGTGGCCCGGGGGCAAGGAGCTTCTGTACAAAAAGCATCGGCCGGGCTGGCCCTCTTCTCGGAGGCTTCGACCAGCTTCCGCAAGATGCGGCGGGCCGATCTGTAGAGCGACCGGTCGCCCTTACCAGGAAAGAAAACCTTCCTTGGAGGTTCAAAAGGCGGGCCCGCCCCGCCCATAAAAAGGAAGCCGCCTCATGGTTTTTGTACAGAAGGTCCTTGCCTCCGGGCCTGGCACCCGGCCGAAGGCCATTTTTAGATATTGCCCTTTTCAATCCGCTTTAAGCGGTTCACTTTTTTTACCCTCGGCTCTGCCGGAGGTCGTGATTCTTTACCCTGTGATTGCCCCGTTTGGTTTCTGCGAAAAGTTTACGCGAAAATGGGCCGCAGCAGGCCGGGGGGAAATTGCAGTTCCAAGAAAACGGAAAAAACCAGGTAACAGATAATAATGGTCACCGCCGACAAGAGGAGAGCCATCCCCCACCTCTGGGGTTCCAATCCCTTGAAAAGAAAGATGAGCAGGAAAAAGGTGCTCAATATGAATCCCAGCCAGTGAAACACGGCCACATAAAGGAATAAGGCCAGCATCAGCTCGATTCCCTTGGGCCACCGCCTTCCTTGCCATCTGATTTTCTTTTCTTCCTGGACAGCGGAAAAGCTCTGAAGGAAAAATGCGGCGCTGAGGATCATCATAATGATCCCCATCCAAAATATCAGAAACCCGGGCTTCGGCGCCCTCGGGGTGCCCAATTTCAGCTGAACCCCCTCGAAGGCAATGTAAAGACCGAAGAGCCCCCAGATCAGGGATTGAATTTGGTCTGTTTTCTTCATCTTCTTTTTCAGGCACAGATCACCGATTTCCCGGCCAGGAGACTAGGGATACCTGCTTCGCGATCCTCCCGCCCTTTTTCGCCGGCCGCTGACTTTTATTCCGGTTGAATCCCTGCCCGATCCGACACCTTTTTGAAATAATCGTTCTGATTTTTGATCCAGGCTTTCGCTTCCTCAGGGCCTCCGTGGAACTGCTCCAAGCCATTCTGGGCGATAAATTTTTTGAATTCTTCGGTCTCCATCGCCTTTTTAAAGGTTTCGAGCAAGAGGGTCCTCACTTCCGGGGGAAGACCCTTGGGGACCCCAACCCCCATCCAGCGGCTGATGATGATATCATATCCCAGTTCCTTGGCTGTGGGAGTATCAGGGTAGAGGCGGGTGCGTTTTGCACTGAGGGAAACCAGGGCCCTGATTTTATTCGCCTCCTTCAAGGTGACCGCCTCGGAAATTCCGGCCGAGGCAAAATCCACGTGCTTCCCCGCTGCTGCCACCAGAGCAGGGGCCGCCCCCTTATAAGGAACGTAGCTGATCTGCGTGCCTGTGGCGGCGGCAAAAGCCGCATTGGCCAGGTGTTGAGGAGAGCCATGGCCGGCGGTTGCTCCGGTGACTTTTCCGGGGTTGGCCTTGGCTTTGGCCACCAAGTCGGCGGCCGTCTTTAAAGGGCTGTCCGTGGCCACGGCAAGAATCATGGGGTCTTCTGCAGCCACGCTTAGCGCTTCAAGAAGCTCGACCGAAGGATAGTCTTTGATCACGTTGGGGGCAATGGTATTGGTGGTCGTCAGCAGCATGAGCGTGTAGCCGTCGGGCGCCGCATTGAGCGCTTCCCGTATCCCCATGAGACCCGAAGCGCCGGTGATGTTTTCCACATACACCCTACCGCCCAATTGCGGATTGACCAAGCGGGTCAGCATTCGGGCCATCACATCACTTCCCCCTCCTGCCGCCCAGGCGCAGATAAACTTGATCTTTCGTTCGGGGTATTTCCCCCAGGCCGATTGGATTCCCAGGGCCAACGGGACAACTAGCAGCAATAAAACCACCATCGCAAGATTTCTTTTGCTCATGGCCGACTCTCCTCTCGTGCTTCTTTTTGAGTCAGAAATTCGTTCCATAAAATGTCTGATTAAAAACTTCCTTCATAGCTCAAGCCAGATATTGAATTTTATAGCACTTTCATCCAGGGTTTACAATTCCCTCCCCGATTTCCAAAAGAGGGAATTGCCATTGAACGCCGTCCCCTTTTTCCCGTCCCTATGCGGGCGTGTGCTTTCATGCCCTGAAAAGGGGCGATCAGATGGTTTAGGGTTATGCTTTCTTGGGCAATGTCTCTCGGAGGGAAAGGCGGTAGGCTTATTCGGTCAAGGTACCCTCATATCCATTAAATGACAAGCGGAGCAGGCATTCACCGAGGGCTTGTGGGAATGGTGACATTTCTCGCATTCGATCTCGCCCAGGTGGGAGTCGTGGGGATTTGGATTGATTTTACTGGTTTTCGCCGCCACCTTCGAGTAATCGCCATGGCATCCCAGGCAGACCTCCATCGGAACCTTTTGCTTCGGCGGGTCTTCCCGGTGGCAGCCTGAGCATTCGATGCCTAGGTTCTTGTGTCTGTCTCCTAGGAAAAGGTCTTGGGCAGCCAGGGTAAGGACGGATGGCAGAAGAACGGAACCTCCCCAGCCACACAAGAAAGCCATCGCAGGGATCAAGGTCCGGAATTGCATGGGGGCTCCTGCTGGTTTCCAATGTCTCGCAAAATTCAGGCCCGGGGTTGAGTCCCGCTGTAGGCCGCGCATCTTCGAAGGCGGGTCGGGGTTACCGGCCCGCCCCGGGTGCCCCCCCGGGCAAGAGCGATGTCACGCCAGCGGTTTTTCCGCCGAGGCATTCCGGCCTGCGATGCGGCCGAAGACCGTGCAGGTGGTCCAACCGCAGCCTCCGTCTCGTTCCCATCCCTGGAGGTTTCCGATCATCTCGCCCGCGGAGTAAAGCCGGGGGATGACCCGATTCTGTCGGTCCAGGACCTGGGCATTGACGTTGATGCGGACCCCGCCCACACTGGCATGCCGGTAATAGGTCTTGGGCATGGCATAGAAGGGCCCGGCCTCGATCTTTTGGGTAAGAAACTTCTTGAACTGGCCGAAATCGGCATCATAATTCTGTTCTACAAACTTATTGTAGCGATCCACGGTGGCCACGAGGTTCGCCGCCGGGACCTTGATGACCTCCGCCAGCTGCGGCAGGGTATCCGCCGCCAGAGCGCTTTTGGTTTCGAGGGCGCCCTTGAGATATACCTTGTTGGCAGCTGCGGAATCGCAGATGCCCCACCACTGGTAGATGTCTTTTTCGTGCAAAATGGTGAGCCGGGCCTGGCGGTAGACGCTTTGGTCGCCGCCTTCCATCCAGAAGCGATTGCCCTGGTTGTCGACGTCGATGAAAGTCCCCTCCTTCTCCGCGATGAGCGCCGACCCGGGGCCGCTGTAAGCGACCGCTGATCCCGACATGCGCAGCTGCTGAATATGCAGGAGCGCGGCGTCGGCCCCGATGTCCATGGCAGCCAGAAGAACCTCTCCGGTGCATCCTATGCCTGGCTTTCCGGTCGCTTGACAGGAGGCCCTGACAGCGGGATTCAACCGGGGGTCGTAGCGGTTACACATCTTGCCGTTGGCCGTAAAGCCGCCCGCGGCGAGGACCACGGCCCGCTTGGCGCGGATGCGGATTACCTTGTTCGCAGCAATGTCCTTGACTCTCACGCCGAGCACATCACCCGACAGGCCGCCCTTCCGGATGATTTCCAGGACCTCCATCTGGGTCAGAATCTGGGCCCCACGCTTCTTGGCATGGTCGGCCAGACACATGACCCCGGCTTCCCCGGCGAGAAAATCCTGGTATTTTCCCCCGGTGTGCTGCCTGCCTTTGGTGTAGGGGCCCTGCCACGCGCCATCGACGTAGGGGGTATTCCAGAGCATGTTCATGCGCATGGCCAGGGGGTTCTCGGGCATCGGATTGGGGCCGAGGCTGTGGTAAATCGCGATGCCGTTATGGGTAAATCCGAGGTTCGTCAGCCAGTTGTACCCGTCGAGGGACTGCTCGACGAAGACGCGTACAAGGGCCGCATCATTCAGGTATCCGCCCAGCAATAATTTTTCCTTAATGAAGAGGTCCGCGGAGTCGTTGGCATACCAATGGGCATCCTTCTCCGCGCCCTTGCGCTGTTCGGGCGAGTTGAAGGTGCCGTAGTTCCCAAAGCTCATCTTGGAGTTGCCGCCGATGCCCGGCAATTTTTCGAGAACCATCACTTTGGCCTTGCTGTCCGCCGCCTCGACGGCCGCCGCTAGCCCCGACGCGCCCGATCCGACGATGACCACATCGGCCTCCCGGTCCCATTTCCCCGAAGCGGATCGGGGGGGCGTTTGGGATTCCCCTGTTGCGCTCACCAGGGCCACGCCAGCAATCGCTCCGCCGGCAACCGTGGCACCCTTTAGGAAACCTCTCCGGGTGATTGCTTTTTGACCCCTCATGTCTTTCATGCTTTTCTCCTTTCCCTTTCAGCGGCTGGTTAGACTTTGGGCTTCCACAGACGTTCTTCTCCCCCCAAAACTATAGTTTCACCACAATAATGAATATAATCACCGCCCATATTGCTAACCCCAACAAAATCCCCCAAGCTAGCCCCTTATGAGCATTAACAAATTCCAGATACCGATCCATGCTTCTTCTCAAATGGCCGACATTACCCTGCCCCTCCAGGTTTCTCCTGTCCCGCCCGCTTCTGCGCTCTTGGCCGGTTCGTCTTTCCGGCTTACGTTTGCGGATAGGATCCCTCCGTCTATCATGCCCTAAGCGCCTACCCCCTTTATCAACTATGCGGCTGACCCAATTAGTATCAGGCAAGGCTATCCCCTCCTTATAAATTTCCCCCAAAATAGCGAAATGAATGAATAGGCCGGAGCGTGTATTTTAGCCGCAAAATATTTTTTTTCTAGTCTAAGAGATTCTACTGCAAGGGTTCCACTTGAGATGTTGGAGTGGAAGGTCGAATTGAAAACCAAGACTTTACTGACGGCCGTCTTATAATTATTTTATTATAAATGCGGGAAAAATGGCAAGAATCGATAGCGCCTCATCTCATCAGAAACACGACCCAAGAGAAAAAATTCGGGAGCGTTACGCTCCTCGGGACATATGAGCCATTCAAGGTCGAGGCTCCGATTGTCCTAAGGGAAGGAATCGGGGGGGTATCCAGTCTTATCTGTGTTGCTTCCACTATTATTTTTTTCGCTGTATTAATCATTGCTACCATACTCCGGTTTTGTCTGAGCAATATATAGAATTCCAGAGAATGATTTGCGGATCAACCGACGGGACCTTCCCCCTTTTTCATTGCTTCTAATTTCTTGCCGTTTTGTCAAAAAAAACCACCATTTTTTCATAATCTGAAATCTTGTCAATTAGTTGGGCTTAAAAAAAAATATTTTGACTTTTTGGCAAGAACCATCCCTAACTTCCTGGTACATGTCGGGAATCGGTGACGATAAATTTAAAATATTTAAATATTACAATACCTTATAATTATCGTCCGGAATGGTGGGGCATGCCGCTTTGGCACTCTGCTTGCTCTTGTAAAAGCCTATGGGTGCGCTTCAAATTGAAAGGATTCGGATGATCGTAAACGGGGCGGGGAATTCGAGCGGTTCCAACCCCCTCTTCCTTTCGGCTATGGTAATGATGATGCGCAAGAGCGCCTTTTCTGCAAAGGATATCCGAAAAACATCCTGCGATAATCCTGAGCGATTTTATAGAGGCAGCACCCCATTTTGAACTAATCTTTGAAATTCGTGGGGAAAAATTATATGCAAAGTTCAAGTCCCGCTTTTCCTCTCCAGGGCAGCACCAACCTGGAGCTCGCCCGCTTGCCCAATCTTATCACCGTCGCGGCAGATGTCCTCGCGGGGTATTGGATCGCAAACGGATTGAAGATGGATTCCCGGCTTCTCTGGCTCCTGCTTGCCACGTCGGCTGTTTACGCTGGAGGATGCGCGCTGAACGATTATTTCGACCGGGATATAGATTCCCCGGAGTGCCCGGGACAGCCGATCCCCAGCGGAAGGGTGGAGCCCTGGAAAGCTTTAATTTATTCCTTATCTCTCTTCACGGTTGGACTCGGTGCTTCGGTCCTTGCCGGGGCGTCTGCCCCGCACATAATGGTTCTTCTGATCCTTGCGGCTGTTCTTTATAATGTGGGGACAAAAGAAAGACCCTTGCTTGGTCCTTTGAATTTGGCCGGCTACCGATCCCTGAATCTTATCTTGGGAATGGGCTTGCCGTTCTGGCTTGGGCTTTCTGGGCTTCCGAGTAGGTACTTTCCGGTCTTTTCCTTCCTTTACGTTTTTCTTCTTAGCTGGTTGAGCCGATTCGAGGTGGGGGGGAAAGGAAGGGAAATCACCGCCGTGGCTTTCTTAGGGTGGGCTAATTTTGTCACGATCCTTCTGTTCCTCTCGTTTGGGGAGGCCATGAATCTGGAAAATTTGCCTTTCCTCGCTCTTTTTATGGCGTTCACCGGCCCGGCTTTGTTGAAGGCAGGCCGCGATCAGACCACCTTTGCGGCCGGGGGCGCTCTGAAAATGATGGTTCTGGGGCTCCCTCTCCTCAATGCGGTTTACTGCTCGGGCGTCCAGGGTTTCGCGGCGGGAGTTCCGGTCGCCCTTTGCACGGCTATCGCTTCTTTATTGGCCATTAGCAAAAGAGTTTCCTGTGACCTGACGCAGGGATTGGGTTGGGGAAGAAACTCCTTTTGATCCATGTTTGGCAAGCATCCGGGGCAGCAGTAAAAAAGTTATTTTTCTACCCTCTTTCCTTCAGGTTGCTCCCCGTATCTTCAATTCCTCTGACCAATCCTACACCTGTTAATTTCCTTAAGGTAAACCCCCGGCTCTGCCCCGGGGGTCCGCCTGAGGCGGGTTGATATTTCCAGGATGCTTGGGTTGTGGCCATGGGGCAAGGAGCTTCTTGACAAAAAGCATCGGCTAGGTTGGCCTTCTTCTGGGGGCATCGATCGGCTTCCGCAAGATGCGGCGGGCGGAACGGGTCCCCGTACAACAGAATAATCCTTTCCTTGGGGAAAGAAGGGTTGGCCCGCCTAAATTTCCCTTTCCGTGCCCCCCATCTGATACAATCCGGGCCTACCCAAGACTTGGTTCAACATTCACTTCGTTGATGACTCCACCTGCCAAATGTGGAGAATAGTCAACTCCAAGTATGGTGAAAGGTGGTCTGCCGAAAAAGGTCGGGCGACCACCACCTCCGATGCTTTGGCGTCTTCTTCCTCCTCCCTAAGAAATCAAATTGGGCCGAGAAGGTTCTGTGTTATAATTTCAAAAAATGGTAATAATCAACCAAGGCCAGGAATATCCGGAAAGGAGCCAATTGGATAAGAAAGAGGAAGGATCGGCCCCATGAATAAGAGCGGCATAAAGGACCTTCTGTGCCTGCTTCTGGTATGTCTTCCGGTTATTTTATGCAGTCAGGCCGGGGAATCTAGCCCGTCCTCACCCTACCTATTTTCAGACCAGGAGCTCGATAACCTTCTTGCGCCTATAGCGCTCTACCCGGACCCGCTGCTCGCTGAGATCCTGCCAGCGTCGACCTATCCGGAAGAGGTAGCCGATGCGGCGGCGTGGCTGACAAGCGGCGGGGATCCGTCAGGGATCGATGAGAAGAACTGGGATGAGGCCGTGAGAGCAGTGGCCCATTACCCAAACATTCTTTTTATGATGAGCGGGAATATGGATTGGACCGCCGACCTGGGGGATGCCTTTCTCAACCAGCCGGAAGCGGTGGCCAGGTCAATCCAGCGCCTCCGGTGGCGGGCGAAAGCCGTCGGGAATCTGATCAGTAACAATGAACAAACGGTCGTTATTGAAGGCGACTATATTCAGATCATCCCGGCTCAACCTCAGTATATTTACGTCCCCCGGTATGATCCTGCGGTTGTATATGTGCAAAGACCGGCCGAAGGGATTTCGCCTTTCATTACCTTTGGGTTTGGGCTGGTAATCGGGGGCTGGCTGAGCATGGACTTTGACTGGTATAACCACCATATCATCTACCATGGCTGGAACCGCCACGGCTGGGTTAATAATGCGAGGCCCTACGTTCACATAACGAACGTTTATGTCAATAGAAGCAGGCCTTACATCCATCAGACCTGGAAGCATGACGCCTCCCATGGGGACCCGGATCGCTACAGGGCATCACGGCCCGGCGGCCCTTACCGCGGCAGGTATGCGCGCACGCCTGATGCGAGGGGGAGAGCTACAACAGCGCCCAGGCCCTCAGGAGGGATGTTCGGCTACAAGGCCGATGCCCCAGCATCCAGCAATCGCGGCAGGGATAGTCTCGCCGTCATTCGGCCACAGATGCCAACGCCGGGTCCGGGTGTTGGGCAAGCGCCGCCAAGGCCAACTCCGGGCGTCAGCCAAAAGCCCACAGCCCCGACTCCAAGCACCAGCCAAAGGCAAGTAACGCCGGCTCCAAGGACAAGCAGCGGCATCTCTCGCCCCAGTTCGGGCCCAGGGAGCGCGCAGCTGGCCAGGACACCTTCAAGCGCCTTTGGTGGCTACAGGGGAGCCAATGAGGCCAGAACCCAGAGCCTCCGCGGGCAGGCCAGCCGCCAGAGCAGTGTAGGAGCACCTCCTCCCCCTTCCCCTGCAAGTCGGGGCAGTGGTCCTGCGGGCAAGGCCACCCCCAGGGGCAAGTAAAGGTCCCATCGATAGCCGGGCGGTAGCCTGAATATTTCCTGGGCCCACGGAATATAAGTGAATTATGAAAGGAAAGAAATTATGGAGACAGTTCAACGGAAACTCCCATTTTTTCCATCGCGGAGTATATCTTTTATCGTTGCGCTCCTGGCCGCCGCAACCCTGGTCTTTGCCTGGAGCGCAGGGGAAGCAGGGGCTGCATCGCAGAGACTCTTTTCCACTCCGGAGGATGCCCTGAAAGAGCTCCATGGAGCTGCCCAGGCTAAGGACAGGGCCGCCATGGACCAAATATTCGGTTCCTCTTACAAAGACCTTCTCTCCGGCGACGAGGTGCAGGATGCTGCCGAATTTGCGGAATTTGTCGAACACCTGGCAGAGAAAACCAACCTCGTTAAAGAGAGTGATTCAAAAGTGACCCTTTACATAGGCAACGAGAACTGGCCCTTTCCCATTCCCATTTCAAAAAAGGACGACCAATGGTTCTTTGATACGGAAGCGGGCCGGGAAGAGATCCTGAACCGGCGGGTCGGGGAAGACGAACTCATCGCCATACTGGTCTGTCGCAGCTATGTCAAGGCGCAGCGCGAGTACGTGCTGAAGGATTGGGAGGGCGATGGGGTGGTTAAGTATGCCCAGAAACTTCGGAGCGACCCAGGGAAGAAGAACGGTCTCTTCTGGAGGAGCCGGCCGGGCGAAGAAGTGAGCCCCCTTGGAGAGCTTGTGGCCCAGGCGAGAATGGAGGGCTACCGGAAGACAAAGGCGGTCTTCAGGGAAGAGCCGACGCCGTTTCACGGCTACTATTTTAAGGTACTGACAAGGCAGGGAAAGAATGCGCCGGGGGGAGGATACAATTACGTCATCAATGGCAACATGGTCGCGGGCTTCGCCTTAGTCGCCTCTCCCTCGAATTGGGGCAAGTCCGGGGTTATGACTTTTATCGTCAATCAGCAAGGGAAAGTCTACCAGAAGAACCTGGGGGCGAATACCTTGAAGATCGCCCAGGCGATGGAGGAGTTCAACCCTGACAAGACCTGGACGCTGGTGAAGGAATGATGATCGCTCCCTTTGCCGCTTTTCGTTTGAAATATTGAATCGCAGGAAGAACTCGGGGCAAGTTACACCCTTGTGAGCCCGAGGGATGCGGCAATCTCACTCTTGAATGGGATTTCTTCGTCTCTTCGTTGCACGCAACCGCAGGTTTATATTTTATATGGATTCCCAGGGGCTATAAAAGGAGGTCTGAGACATCTCCCCCCGGGGATACAAATAGAAAAGGGATAATTCGGTTCGTAGTCCCGATTTTCGTTGCGCATCAATCGAAAAGGAGGTTAGTCTCTTCTTTGACTCCAACGAGAGATTCGATAACCACAAACCTCCTTATCCCTGTCCGAAAAGTAAAATAGAACACCCCGCGCCTTTAACATAAAGGCGAGAACAAAATCTCTCGCCTTTCAATTCAAACCCCGTTCTACCACTCTCATTTCCTTTCAATAATTTAGATGAATTTTTCCCAAAGAAGATTCCAGAAATTCGACTCGGGCCACTTAGGAAACCTCTTCTTGCGAATCTCGTTCCCCGGTAAATCTTGGAGAAAATTGCTTGGGGAGGAATCTTAGATTTCAAACCCAGGTCGAGGATTTGTATTTAAATTTCCTCTTTTGCCCAGTTATTCTCCGTCATTATCAACATGCGCGCCCGGCGCACTAACATGCCATACCCGAAACCTCCCAATTTGCCCCTATTGTTGGCTAAATGGTTTAGATATCAAAGCTTTTTAAGCCCCCGGAATCCTCAATGCCAAAAACAGGCTCTTGGCAATTATCGAAATTTTGTATTTCCTCTGAATAAAACCCTTCACCTCCTCTTCTTATCCCGGATATAATTGATGTAGGCAAAAAACGGAGAAAATTCGGGGAAAATTCATTGAAAAGATCGGTTGTCGCCATTCTAAAAACGACTCCGCAAAGAATCTTCGATGATATTTTGCGAGTCATGGGAATGGCCGAGTTCAAAGACGCCTTGAAGGGGGAAACCGGAACCATCCTAAAGGACAATATTTCCTGGCACTTTCCCTTCCTGTCGGCGAATACGACCCCCTGGCAGTTGGAGGGCACCATTCGCGCACTTCAGGCGGCTGGGTTTTTGAATCTCGTGGCGGTCCACAATAAGACCGTCGTAACCAATGCCTTCAAAGGTTTGCGTTTGAATAAATTGGCGCCGATCTACCGCAAATATAGGATCCCGGAAAAATTTAATTTTTTGCCCCAGGACATGACCTGGGAGGTCTTCCGTCCCAAGGCAAGAATGAAGGTTTTGGACCGGATTTATCCGAAAGGGATAAAGGTGCCGACCTTTTTTGCGGGGAAAAACATCCTTCATCTGCCCACGGCGAAATGCCATATATATGCCACGGTTACTGGGTCCATGAAAAATGCCTTTGGGGGGCTCCTCACGACCCGACGCCATTATACCCACAGTGTCATCCACGAAACATTGGTAGATCTTTTGGCCATTCAGAAGGAGATTCACCCGGGGATCTTCACCGTCATGGACGCGACCGTCTGTGGAAACGGCCCCGGCCCTCGGACCATGATCCCTGTAGAGAAAGGATTGATCCTCGCCAGCGCCGATTCTGTGGCAATCGATGCGGTAATGGCGAAGATCATGGGTTTTGACCCGATGAAGATCGGTTATATCAGGCTCGCTCACGAAGAAGGGTTGGGCATCGGAAGGGTGGAAGAGATCGAGGTTCGTGGAGAGGACATGGGGGGGATGAATTTCCATTTTTCCGTCGGAAACAACTTGGCCAGCCGATTTGGAAATCTATTCTGGTATGGCCCGTTGAAAAGACTGCAAAAGGTTTTCTTCCATACCCCCTTGGTAAATCTGTTTGTCATGGCTTCTTATCTTTATCATGATCGATTCTGGTGGCCGGTGAAGGGGAAACGCATAATGGAAGATGTCAAGGCCGGCACCGCTTGGGGAAAATTCTTTGCCGGCTACACACCTATGGAAATTGAGAAACCTTAGTTTTTTAAGCGGTTCTTTCGGACTCTGACGGATGGAAGAGACGCCTTTTATTGAAAAAGATAGCTCGTTGCTTCGGAAGGCAGCGTTCTTTCCACTGGTGGTGGACCTGGATGGAACCCTGGCAAAAACGGACCTGCTCATTGAATCTCTTTTTTCCTTGATAAAGCGGAACCCTTTTTATGTTTTGGTCCTTCCTTTCTGGCTGCTCAAGGGGAGGGCCTTTTTCAAGCGGCAAATCAATCAACGCGTCACCTTGGATGTCAACAGCTTGCCTTATGACCGCGAGTTTCTCGATTATTTGAAGGGCGAACGTAGCCGGGGGCGTCCCTTGTTCTTGGCAACGGGAAACGATGAACGAATCGCCCGTCAGGTAGCCGAACACTTGGGACTATTTGATCGGGTTCTGGCCAGCGACGGAGTCGTGAACCTTTCTTCGAGGACCAAACGAGACCGATTGGTCGCCGAGTTCGGGGAAAAAGGCTTCGATTATGCGGGGAATGAAAAGCGGGACCTTGAAGTTTGGCCTTCGGCACGCAAAGCACTCATCGTAAATTCTACCAAAAGTATTTTGCGGCGAGCGGGTCGGGTAGCGGATGTCGAAAAGGTCTTCCATAGGAGGGACGGGGCCTTAAAATCTTACCTAACGGCCTTACGGCTGCAGCAGTGGCCCAAAAATCTTCTGGTCTTTGTCCCCCTGGTCATGGCCCACCGTTATAACGAGTTCGCCTTGATCGGCAACGCGTTTTTAGCTTTTTGCGCTTTTGGATTATGCGCCTCCAGCGTTTATATCATAAACGACCTGACTGATCTCTCTGCGGACCGACATCATCCCCGCAAGCGGCTGCGCCCTTTTGCGGCGGGAGAGCTCTCCCTTCTCTGGGGGTTGGGATCGGCTCCCTTGTTGCTGGGGGGCAGCATGCTTTTGGCCTGGTTTCTCCCCTTGCCATTCCTCGGAATGCTGATTCTATACTTTTTATTGAACCTGGGTTATTCCTTTACTATAAAAAGGGTAATGCTATTGGATGTGATTACCCTCGCCGGACTCTATGCCATGAGAATCATGGCTGGTTCGGCTTCGGTCGCCATTTGGCCATCAGCCTGGCTCCTGGCCTTCTCGACGTTCCTTTTCCTGAGTCTGGCTCTGCTTAAACGCTATGCGGAGCTGGTCATGACCCATCGGATGAGCGGGAGGAATGTCCAAGTTCGAGGCTACCAGGTTATTGATAAGGAACTTCTCGTGTCCCTGGGGACCGGCAGCGGGTATGTGGCCGTTCTCGTCCTAGCCATGTATATATCGAGCGGTACGGCAGAAATCCTTTATGCCCGTCATGAGCTCATTTGGTTTTTGTGCCCCCTATTGCTTTATTGGATCAGCTATGTTTGGCTGATCGCTCATCGGGGCGATATGGTTGACGACCCCCTGGTGTTCGTGTTCCGGAACCAGGTCAGCCGGATCGTCATCCTGCTAGGCGCATTTATCGTCTTGCTTGCGAGGTAGGCATCCGAGGTGAAATCCGAATTTCAAAAAGCCACAAATCTTAGCCAAATTAATACAAACGCATTAAATAAAATGACATCACCCCCACCCTTACCCTCCCCCCTTGAGGGGGAGGGGAGGGTGGGAGGTAAAATAATATATTTCGTTTGTATTAGTCGGAGGAAGGTATCTCCAGCAGAAGACCCCCCATTTGATTCCTCCCGGGTCCGCTTGGGACTGGTTGTCTTTTCTCTTGCCTTCATTACTATGCTGATCATATCCGCACTCTGGAATCCCGAAGGAAGGGCGGATGACCCGGGGGTCTCCATCCCTAAAACCATAATAGAACTGCAGCCCTTTCGTCAGACGAATTCGATCCAGATCAAAAGCGCACAGGGCCGGGAGGGCCTTGCGACTCTCATTAACATCAATCCCGGCGTCAATGCCTGGTTTTTGCTCAACCTCGATTTTCATGAAGGAACGCCAGCCGAAGAATATCATCTGCAAAATACGAACCCCGAAACGCAGAAGCTATCTCTCGATGCCGATTATCCTTACGGTCTTGTCGTCGAAGAAGGGGTAAACAGGTATACCTGTAATCTTTGGGGAGTGGAGCCCCGGACGGTGCTGAAAAGAGCCAGGGCATCAGGCGCCGCCTATGCTCCTCTTTGCGAGGGGAGACTGTACTTGCGGAACCCCGCCAAGGGACATCGGACCAGAATAGAAATGGCGACCGACTTTCTGCGCGATGAGGTACCGGGGGGCGAGAAAATTGTCACCATTGTGAGGGATACATTTTTCGCCGATGCTTACCGGGAAAAGACGAAAACGGCTGAGACGCCGAAAACTTATGCCAAGGAACTATCCCCCGGGAAACCGGGAACCGTCCCGGCATCGGCGTTGCTGGATCAAAAAGAGGCTGGGCGTATTGTCGTATCTACCCATTTAGGTATTGAAGTCCTGGAATCGCCACCCCATGAAATCGTCCTGGGAAACTGGTATGAGGCTAAGGACAATCCTGGCATCTTTATCAGTCTGATCGCGGCCAATCGGATCGCCCCGGAGATTCTGCGAAGCTACCCGAAGAGGGTCGCCAATTTGGACAGGCTTGAAGCGGAGGCCCTGGTTTACATGATTGCTTTCGACCTGGACCGATTCAACCTGGGATTCGCCCTGGGAACAGAACATCCCCGAGTCGATTGGTCTGATCACGCGCGCGAGCAGATGAAGGATCCCTCCCTTCCCGGACCGGACGGGATCGGAAATATTGTTCCCTTGGTTTCGACCGGACTCATTAACCCAAAGGACGCGGGCAGGACGGTTGCCGCCTTTACGGGTGGATTCAAGCGCGCCCATGGGGCGTTTAGGTCGGGAGATTTGGCTTTGAAAAACCATGGAAGCCACTATGGTTTTATGGAAAATGGCGTGATATTCAGCAAGCTTCAACCCGGGCTCGCCACCATTTATGTGCTCAATGACCGCCGGGTCGATATGAAGACCTGGGAGGATGAGGACAATCGGCTCCTTCCCAGCATCCGATACGCCCGCCAGAACGGGGTCCCCATCATTACGGACTTTGATCCTGCGAGCCAAATGTCTGTGCCAGGCCCCCTCGTTTCGCGATGGGGAGAAGGAAATTGGTCCGGATCGGAAGACAATAAGCTTAGGACCATGCGCGCAGGAGCCGCTTTGCAGGAAAGGGGAGAAAAACGATTTTTTTTGTACGCAGTTTTCACGAGCGCAACACCCTCGGCAATGGCCCGCGTCTTCCAGGGTTACGGGGCCCGATACGCCATGCTCTTGGACATGAATGCCCTTGAACACACCTACCTGTCCGTCTACAGACGGCAGGGATCGAGACTTTACGTGCAGCATCTCATCCAGGGGATGAGCGAAGTGGACAAATCCTCAAAGGGCGAGTATATTCCTCGCTTCCTCGGTTTTCCGGATAATCGGGACTTTTTTTACTTTTTGCAGAAAGAGGCGCCATGAGAGAGTTTTTTGTTTCAGGCGGGATCCTGGCATTTTTGTGGCTGGCGGCCCTTTTGCTTCCTTTCCCTTCCTCGGCCCAGCCTCTTAAAGAGAAGAATGATGCCCTATTCGAACAGCTCCAAAGAGTCCACGGGCTCTCCGATGATCAAATGCAATCCATCCGCCGAATTTTTTCTGAATCCGGCTATATCGGCCAGGGCAATCCGGCTATAACCCGTCACCCGGTGACTCCGCAGCAGTGCCAGGAAAAACTCACCCTGCTTGGAATCCGGTATGAGAACGAAGAATTCGAAAAATTCTGCGGGGCCCGATACATGGCCCCCCTTTACAATCCGGCCCTGGAAAATGCCAAAGACGCAAGCGTCTGCATTGATCAGTTTGAGTTTCCCGACATTCCCTGCGTCTACCCGGTCGTCTGGGTGCGCGCCCGGGAAGCCGCGGAAATATGCTGGGCCATGGGCAAACGCCTCTGCGACGCCCACGAATGGGAAGGGGCCTGTGCCGGAGCGCTCGAAACGGCCGATTACCGGTTCGATCTGGCTCAAGGGCTTCCTCCCAACACGGCAGTGGAAAGGATGCGCCAAGCTCATAATAAAGTGTATGGAACCAGGAAAGTCTGGGCCTATGGTTCCCACTATGAGAAAGGAATATGCGCCAGTTCAAGCCAAAAAAGCCCCTCTTGTGGCGGGGGAAGTTGGACCCAATGCGGATCCAATACCTTCCCTGCAGGAGACTTTCCCGATTGTCATAGTCGTTTACAGGTCTATGACCAGCATGGAAACGCCGCCGAACATATGAACCTTCCGTTGAATGAAGGCCAGATGTCAAGCCGGGGCAGTAAGGAACTCGGCTATACCGAGATGAAGGGCAGTTGGTTCATTTTCGACACCTACTATGCCCACGAAGATTGGTGCCGCTGGCGGGCACCTTTTTGGCATGGAAGCCGGGTAATGGATAGGCACAGCCATGAGAACTACCATCTTGGGTTCCGCTGCTGCAAGACGGTCAAGGGGAACTAGAACTCGGCCTTGACTTTAATGTCCCATAAAGATTCGTGGTGTCCGGGTTAATGCTTGATCGAACGGTAGGGAGGTTCGAGGGATGAAGAGATTGCCGCGGGGTCCCTTGGTTGCCAAATATATCGCGCCATGAAATCTCGAACCTTGGGGATCGCTCCCTCGTCGCTTAGCACGGCGGCAAGATCGGGATCTTCCAAAATCCTGAAAATGGGTGTAGGTTCCCCGTTTAGCAAGGCCAGTTCGCTGATCAAACGGACCCCGTGACTGTAATCGGCATACCCTGCGCCGTGGGTCGTACAAAGAGGCTGAATCGGAGTCCCCGAAAGATGCTGCCATCCATAAATGGCGACTCTTTCCGGTTTATGGGCCAGCTGATTGGTAATCACAATATCTTTTTTATGGCCAGATATTAACGCCCCCAATGGACAGCCCAGAGCCAAACGTTGTTCTTGGATCTTTTGATTATGCTCCACGTAACAGGCCGTCGAAGTCATCCGGGGGCCGGGCGGCATAGGCTCCGGCCTCAGATGGAAGGCTGACTGTTTGAATAGGGCGTCAACCATCTTCGTTGTTGGCAGGATAAAGCCGAATCTGTCGGCTATTGCCGCTGCGGTGTAGAGATTCATTGGAGTCCGGATAAAATCCCGATTCGACCCCACCCCTAAATAGTCCGGCATTGCAAAGATGGTCGCAGTGATTCCTTTTCCGTCTTTAAGAATGTGTTCAAGGGGAACGGGGATTAGTTTCCTCAGGAAATCGGGGAAATTGCCTTGGCTCAATTGCTCCAGGATAGCCTGTTCTCGCCGGGTTTTATCCATTTTGGCGATATATTTGGCAAACTCGGACCCGGCCATTGCCCAATAGGGGCGGAAGGGAATTCTTCGGATCAAAAAATCCTGGAAGTCGGCCCACTCTGCGCCGAAGGCGGCCAAAGAAGGAAAGCAAATAGCAAAAATGAGAGAGAT
>DASPRR010000144.1:0-5665 GCA_035624375.1 Thermodesulfobacteriota bacterium
TCTAAAGGGGTGGTCTATGCCAAGCAGAACAATATCGATCTGGCTTTGGAGCAATTTTCTAAAGCCTTGAAGGCAAACCCGGTGAACGCCGAAGCCTACAAAAGGATGGCCCATACTTATGGGGAAATGGGGAATCTGGAAAAGGAGCTTCAATGCTACAAGAAAGCAGTGGAAGTACAGGAAAAGAACCCCCTTTACGCCTTCCACCTGGGGGATGTTTTAATGAAAAAATACGGCGACTTCAGGCAGGCCCATTTCTACCTGCAAAAGGCCTATCGATTGAATCCTGATAATTACCAGTATGCTTTCCATTACGCCAATTGCTCGCAAATTCTCGGCCGGTTTGAAGACGCTCTCGAGGTTTATGACCAAATGATCCAGACCAGCCCCAAAGCCCCAGACGGATATATGCTGAAGGGCCACTGCCTGCTCAAAATGAAGAAATATGGGCAGGCGATCCAGTCCTATTCGCAGGCTCAGACCATCCGGCCCTTGGACTTTTCGGCCGCGCGGAATCTGGCGCTGGCTCACGCAGAGCTGAAAGATTTTGAATCCGCGATTGTCCATAATGAATACGCCCTAAGAATTCGGCCCCAGGACGTGGACACCCTGTACCTTCTCCAGTCTTTGTACCGCCGACAGGGAAGATTTGAAGAAGCCTACACGGCGGTAAGGGAAATTCTTAAAATTCAACCCGGCCATGCTGGCGCTCAGAGGGTTCTATCCTATTTGGAGGCCAACCGGAAAAAAAGGGTATCTTCATGAGTCCACGAGTCCCAAACCCCCCCAAAAC
Source organism: Thermodesulfobacteriota bacterium (assembly GCA_035624375.1). Taxonomy (GTDB): domain Bacteria; phylum Desulfobacterota; class SM23-61; order SM23-61; family SM23-61; genus SM23-61. Next base: position 794 of record DASPRR010000144.1, read on the forward strand.
CCAAAGCCCAATCCTCGGCTATGTCCGGACTTCCGGTGTCCTCTTTTCCCTGTTTCTCTGGGCGAATCATATTTTCCTGAATTACCGGGTTGCCGGAAACATCCTCTTGGCTTTCTTGCCCATCATGGGCTCGATCACCATGTATCTCTGGGTCATCCTGGTGGCCGATGAATTCCTCTTGCTGGAAAGCTCGGAACGAATTTCCCGAATCCTCAGGATTTTGAAGCATCTCTGCTTCGGGGTGGCCATTTTTTATGGGGCCCTGGCTCTGGGCCTTTGGGTGAATGGAATGAATCATTCCCCCACCGTCAGCAAAAGGACAAAGATTGTTTCTCTGTCGGACGTCGATATTGGCTTGCAGAGTTATCGCCATCTAACGATTACGGGCTGGGATGCCGACCACAACCCGCGAACGATCCTTTCGAACGATAAAGATGATCTGGGACTCCATGCCGGTGGGGATATTGAAATTCTATTGAGCGAGGGGGCCCTCTCTTTACATCGGATAATCGCCATCAAACAAGATAAAGAAAGATTCCACCTGAAAATGCTTACCGCGGACCCGGATTCCAAGGTTGCCTTAGCGGGGTTAGTGGAGATATATTCCAGAGGGAAAGACTTTGGGAAAGCCCTGGAATTGTTTGATCAATTATATGACAAGTATCCCACAGAAGCCGATATCGGGCAGGACCTGGCTGCCCGCCTGATCGATAGTCGAAATTACGAACAGGCCGCAGGGGTTCTAAAGAAGCTGGTGGAGACAAAGAAGGATTATGAACTACAGATTCTGCTGGGGCAGGCACTGATTCGGGCCGGGAAAAGGGATGAGGCCGAAAAGTACCTGGAAGAAGCCCAGCAACTGGACCCGACGGATATCCGGGCCCTCTTTCTTTTGGGATATATCTACCGAGACACCGGGAGGAAAGAAGAGGCAAAGGAGGCTTGGACCCGGGTTCTCGAATTATACCCAAATTTTGCTCAAGCCGAGAAAAATATCGAAAGTCTCCAAAAATAGCTGCGCCGAGAAACGGATAGATCAGGTCCCTCACGCCAATAGCCTTTGGTTGTTCACTCAGAGCGTCTGAAATTTTTTCGAGCAGAAGCTTATCCCAGTCACGCCGTTTTACCTCTCCAAACTTTTCCAGATAGGAAACGATCTCTGCTTATCATGCACCTTATCGAAGGCTCGCTTTCGAATATCCTCAGCCTGCGTTTCCGTTCTGACGGCAACCTCTGCTGAGACGAAAAAGTCGGGCCGACGCCCTTCGATCGATCGCTTGGCCCTCAATGTTGAATACTCATCCTCGGTGAGCGGCTTGCCTTTTTGAATCTTTGCCCGGGGAGCCGGAGTTGACAAGGGCGGCTCCCTGGGAGAATATGAAGCGGAAAAGGCTTGCGGATAAGGAGGACCTTTGCAAGAGGCGCTGGGTAAATATCAGATGGCCGAGGCGGTGCGAGAGGCCTACGGCTCGGGGGAGGACGATGAAACCTTGGAGCCCCGGGTCTTGATTGACGCCCGGGGAAATCCCATCGGCTGCTTCCGGGACGGGGATTACATTATTTTTTACAACCTCCGGGGGGAGCGGGAGGTTGAGCTTTGCCAAAGCCTTCTGGATAAGGAATTCTCTCATTTCCCTGTGGAAAGGAATCTCCGTCTAAACATGGTAACCATGATCCCCTACCATCAAAAGCTCAAAGCCCGGGTGGCCTTCTCTCCCGAAGAGGAGATCCGGGATACTTTGAGTGAAATCCTGAGCAGGCACGGGTTAAGGCAAGTGAAGGTCTCCGAGTCGGAGAAAGCCATTCACGTAAGCTTCTTTCTGAATGGCAAAAACCGCAAACCTTTCCCCGGGGAAGAAAGAATCGCTGTTCCCACCCCCAAAGGCGTTGCTCAATTTGACCAGAAGCCGGAAATGAATGCCTGCGGCGTAGCCGATTCCGTGATCCAAAGCTTGCAGGACCGGCAAGTGAGTTTCTGGTTCGCCAACTTCGCCAATATCGATGTGCTGGGGCATATTGAAAACGAAGCAGCCATCCGAAAAGCGGTGGAGGCCGTGGACAACAACCTGGGCCGCTGTCTGAAAGCGGCCCGCCAGGCAGGGGTGGTAACCATGGTTACCGCCGATCATGGGACCGCCGAGAAATGGCTCTACCCGGACGGGACCATTGACACGGGGCACACCGACAGCCCTGTCCCTTTTATTCTCGTTCCCCCTCGGTCTGAAGGAGCATTCTCCTGGAGTCTGCGAAGCAGCGGTGGGTTGACTGATGTGGCTCCCACCGTCTTGGAGGTCCTGGATATCCCCAAACCTCCGGTCATGACCGGACAGAGTCTTCTGCTCAAAAAGCCGATGAAGAAAGGTTCGGGAGAAAACCGGGTCCTCCTCATTTTATTGGATGGATGGGGATATCGTTCGGAAACTCACGGCAACCTCATCGCCAAGGCGCGCACGCCGGTGATGGACGATTTGCAGCAGGGGTATCCTTTCACCACCCTGGAAGCTTCGGGGGAGGCGGTGGGGCTTCCGCGGGGAACCGTGGGAAACTCCGAAGCCGGGCATCTGCACATCGGAGCCGGGCGCAGAATCTTTTCAGACCGCCTGGTCATAGACCGGGCCATCCAGGACGGAACCTTTTTTCACAACGATGCTTTCCTTTGGGCTATAGGGGGAGCCAGGAAGGAAGGGAAAAATTTTCACCTTATGGGAATCGTCTCTTTCTTCAGCTCCCACGGCTCGATGGACCACCTGATGGCTCTGTTCAAGATGGCCAAACAGGAATCGGTTGAAAACCTATATCACCACGCCATGCTGGGGCGCAGAGGGGAACGGAAGGAAAGCGGGGCAAGGTACCTGGAGACGATTGAAAAAGAGCTGGAAAATCTTCATCTGGGAAGAATCGTCTCGGTCATCGGCCGTTACTGGTCCCTGGACCGGGAGGAGAATTGGGACCGGATCGAGAAGACCTACCGCATGCTGGTGTACGGGGAAGGACAAAAAGTCCGCTTGCGCCCCTGAGGGAGCGCGAATTTTAGGGGGAAAAGAAGTTGACACATCAAGGTGGCTTTCCTATAATTCTCCCACCTTCCAGGCGAGTCCGTACCGAACAACCATGAAGAAGGAGGAACAAGAACATGAAGCTTTTTCGTATCCTGGTCGTCTTCACTCTAGTCCTGGGGCTGGTGTATGCCGCCACTGCCCAGGCCCAGCAGTTCAACTGGCAGCAATTCAAGGGGACACAGATTCGGGTCCTCCTGAACAAACATCCCTTCCAGGCGGGCATCGAGCCCTCCTTGAAGGACTTTGAGCAACTGACCGGCATCAAGCTAATCACCGAAGTCTACCCCGAGGATCAGTTCCGGGCCAAGGTGCTGGTCGAGCTTACCTCCGGCGCCAGCAGCATCGACGTGTTCATGAGCATGCCGGCCCAGGAGGGACTCAAGTACATACGGGCCGGGTGGCTCCAGCCCGTGGACGAATTCCTGAAAAACGCTTCTCTGACCGCACCCGATTACAACTGGAACGACTTCCTGGACAAGACCCGGGACGCCATGACCATCGAGGGCAAGCTGGTGGGCCCGCCCATCCAGGTCGAGAATGCCGCCCTGATGTACCGGAAGGACGTTTTCTCCAAATACGGCGTGAAGGTGCCCACGACCCTGGACGAGCTGGAAGCCGCGGCCAAGGCGCTGAATGGCAAGGCCATGACCGACGACGGCCAGCCTGGATTCGGGATAACCCTCCGTGGAAAGCGGGCTGCAGCCACCTCGCAGTTCGCGGGGATGCTCCACGCCATGGGCTCCACCTGGCTCACCCCAAGCCGGGAGCCGGCCTTCACGAGTGATGAGGGGATCAAGGCGTTCGACATGTGGGGCCGACTGCTCCGTTTGTACGGACCGCCCGGCTCCGAGAACAATCATTGGTACGAGGCGTCCTCGATCTTCTCCCAGGGAAAGGCCGCCATGTTCGTGGATGCCAACTCCCTCTTCCCGGTGATTGAGGACCCGCAGAAATCCAAGGTGATCGGGAAGGTGGGATATGCTTTATACCCGCGCGGGCCGAAAGGCCAGTATGGGTCCACCGTGGCAGTCTGGGGACTGGCCATGCCCAAGAGCAGCAAGAATCAGAAGGCTGCCTGGCTGTTCATGCAGTGGGCCACCGCCAAAGCACAGGTTATGAACCTCCAGAGCGAGAAAGGCATCCTGGGCTGCCGGGAATCGGTCTGGAAGGACCCGAAAGGGAAGGGGAAAACCCCGGCGGACCTGGCCGAGTCGCTGATGCAGGGCTCCAAGATGGGAACTCCCTTGTGGAACCCGCCCGTCGTGGCCGTGGCCGAGGTGCGGGACGCCGTGGGGGCCGCCATCGTGACCTCGATCCAGGGCGGCGACGTGAAAGCCGCAGTGAACAAGGCCGCGGCGGACATGAAACGGATCATGGCGGAGACGGAAAAGAAGTAGGCCGAACCTTTATCCAGGAAGGCTGGGGAGGAGGTCCGCAGGGACCTCCTCAAATTTTTCCCATGAAATCATGACCCAGGAGATTCAAACCGCACCAGGGCCGTCCTCAGTGGGCGAGGAAAAGCCCAATTCGTGGTGGTCGCACCTGGCCGAAAAGCACCCCGTCCTGCTCTTCACCCTTCCTGCCGGGATTGTCGTTTTTGTCTTGATGGTCTTTCCGGTCTTTTACACGCTCTACATGAGCCTGCACTCCTGGTTTGCCAGCAGCGTGACGGCCCCGGAATTCATCGGGCTGCAGAACTTCAAGCGGGCCTTTATCCAGGACGAACGGTTCCGAAATTCCATCCTCCTCACCCTCTATTTCACCATCCTGGCAACGGCCATGCAACTGGTTCTCGGCGTGGCCCTGGCTCTCC
>DASPRR010000151.1:0-12340 GCA_035624375.1 Thermodesulfobacteriota bacterium
AGTCTGTCGGAGCCCAGGATGAGGTGGTCGTTGGTATCCCCCTGGCCATCACGGGCGCTCAGGCGAAATTTGGGGAACAACATAAAAATGGGTATACGCTGGCCCTGCAAGAAATCTTGGCCCAGGGAGGAATCCGCAAGGGGGCCCTCCAGGGGAAAAAATTAAGGTTCCATTTCGAGGATGATGAGGGAAAGCCGGAAAAAGGCAAGGCCGTGACCGAGAAGTTAATCACCCGCGATAAGCGTCCCATTATAATGGGTGGATATGCCAGTTCAGAGGTCTACGCCATCGCCGGGACCACAGCCCAATACGGTACCCCTTTCCTGTCCCCCAGCGGAGCAGCGGATGATATTACCCAGAAAGGTTGGAAGAACGTCTTCCGCCTGAACCAGCCTGCCAGCGAATACTGCACCGGCCTCCAGGATTTCATGCTCAAGGTTGTGAAACCCACGAGTATGGCGATCATGTTCGAAAATACCCTTTTCGGCACTAGCACGGCCAAGGGCATGCAGGCATGGTGCAAAGAAAATAATATCAAAGTCCTGATGTTCGAGCCCTACGAGGCCGGGACCGCGGACTTCAAACCTCTCCTGACCCGGGCCAAGGCCTCCAGCCCCGAGGTGATCTTCATGGTTTCTTACATTATGGATGCGGTCCTTCTCACTCGGCAGACCGCCGAGCTGGACATTGACTCCAAACTCTTCGCCGGAGGAGCCGCCGGCTTTGCCCTGCCCGAATTTCTGGCCGGCGTAGGGAAGCTCGCCGAGGGAGTCATGACCGCAGTCCTTTGGAGCCATGACGTGAAATACCCGGGGGCCGGGAAGTTTTATGAAGGTTTTAAAAAGAAATTCAATCTGGCCCCTACCTATCACGGGGCGGAGGCTTACTCGGCAGCCTATGTCCTCCAGGACATCTTGGAACGGACGAATTCCCTTTCTAAAGAAGACCTGTACAAGGCCTTTGGCGGAACCGACATGATGACCGTCTTCGGCCCGGTGAAGTTCGTCAATTATAAGAAATTCACCAACCAGAACAGGGTTCCCTCCTTGGTGGTCCAGGTCATCAACGGAAAACACGAGACCATCTGGCCTCCGGATGCTGCTGCCGCCAAATACGTCTACCCTCAACCGAAATGGAAAGATAAACGCTGAGCAGCGAAGAAGTCGGTGGAAGCGGATTCCCCGGGGGCTTTCCCAGCCCCGGGGATCGAGGGATATCCCTGAACCTTTCCTGAAGTGAGGTCTCCATGTCCGAAACGACCATGTTTCTTCAGACTATGATCAGCGGTATTCTGATCGGAGGGCTCTATGCGCTGATCGGGGTGGGGTTCACCCTGATCTTCGGCGTCATGCTGATCCTCAACCTGGCCCACGGGGACCTGATGATGGTCGGCATGTACGTAACCTTTTGGCTCTTTACCCTCTATGGGATTGACCCTTACCTGTCGCTCCTCCTCTCCATGCCGGTGCTTTTTGTGATCGGCATTCTCATCCAGAAGTACACCATAACCCCGGTCATGCGGGTTCAAACCCTTCTCCCCCATACCCAGGTCCTTCTGACTTTCGCCATCGGCCTGGTCCTGAGCAATATTACTCTCCTCCTCTTTACCGGAGACTACCGGACGATCAAGACCAGTTACAGCAGCTCGGTCTGGTATGTGTGGGGGTTATCGATCAACGTGCCCTTGACCATTGCCTTCATCATCGCTGCCGGCATAACGGCCTTCCTCTACCTCTTCCTGATGAAGACCGACACGGGAAAGGCCATCCGGGCTACGGCCCAGGACAAGCATGCCGCCCAGTTGATGGGGATTAAAACCGAAAGGATTACGGTTTTAACCTACGGCCTCGGCGCGGCCCTGGCCGGCGCGGCTGGTTCGCTCTTTCTCCCGGTCTATTATCTATTCCCGAACGTGGGTAAACCCTTCACGACGAAGGCCTTCATCGTCATCGTGCTGGGAGGGATGGGGAGCACTATCGGGGCCACAGTCGGGGGAGTGGTGCTGGGAATTGCGGAATCCCTGGGGGCCGTCTATATCTCCCCCGGCTATAAGGAGGCTGTCGGGTTTGTTATCTTTGTCCTGGTCTTGCTCTTCCTTCCCGGCGGGCTGAAGCGATTAACCGGCGTATAGAGAGGAACCGCAATGGATCCCAAAAAGCAACTTCAGAAATATCTCCCTTTCATCATCGTAGGTCTGCTGGCCCTCGTACCTTTCGTGATGGATAACCCCTACTTTCTCCACATGATCATCATGGTCTTCATTTGGATCTGCCTGGGCCAGAGCTGGAACCTTCTGGGAGGATTCACGGGCCAGGTATCTTTCGGCCATGCCGCCTTTTACGGAGTGGGAGCGTATGCCGGCGGGCTCCTGGCCTTCCACTTTGAAGCTTCTACCTGGTGGGGGATGATTTTAGGCCCCCTGATGGCCATGGTCTTTGCCGTCCCCATGGGCCTGATCTGTTTCCGCCTCCGCGGAGCTTACTTCGCCCTGGCCATGCTGGCATTGGCCGAGCTTCTACGCCTCATCGCCACCAACTGGATCGATTTCACCAACGGATCGGTGGGAATTCTGATCGTACCCACCATGGGGAAGGTCACTTTTTACTATATCGCCCTGGGCCTGGCGGCTCTGGGGTTTGTGGTCATTCGCGCGGTGGTGAATTCCAAGCTGGGGTTTTACTTCATCGCCATCCGGGAAGACCAGGATGCCGCCGAATCCATGGGCATCGACACAACCAAATACAAGCTCATCTCCCTGCTGATCTCCTCCTTCTTCACCGGGCTGACCGGCGGTTTCTACATGAATTACATGGCCTACATCGACCCAAGCGTGGTCTTCGCCTTAACCGATGTGTCCATCATGATGATCCTGGTGGTCATGCTGGGAGGGGCGGGAACTTTCTACGGTCCGGCGATCGGGTCGGTGATCATGGTGATCTGCAGCGAGGCTTTCCGGGTCTACTTCGGGAGCGCTAACCTTTTGATTATGGGAATCCTCATCGTCCTCATCATCATCTTCATTCCCAACGGCCTCATGGACATCCAGGAGTACCTGAAGAGGAGAAAACATGGTTGAGGTAAAAAATCTTACGAAATACTTCGGGGGGCTGGCGGCGGTCCGGGATCTTTCCTTCCGAGTGGAGAAAGGACAGATCTTCGGTCTCATCGGCCCTAACGGAGCGGGTAAGACCACGGTCTTCAATATGATCAACGGCTTCTACCCCCCCTCCTCCGGAGAAGTCCTTTATCAAGGAAAGCCCATCACCGGCCTCAAGCCCAACGTGGTCTGCAAGAAGGGGATCGCGCGAACTTTCCAGGTGGTCAAGCCCCTCTCCCGCATGACCGTCCTGGAGAACGTCATGGCCTCGGCCTTCTGCCGGGTGAACAGCATCGAAGAGGCCAGGGAAGAGGCCTTCAAGGCCCTGGAATTCTGCGACTTGACCCATCGGAAGGATTTTCTGGCCAAAAGCCTGACCATCGGCGACCGCAAGCGTTTGGAGATCACCCGGGCCATGGCCACGAAGCCAATTGTCCTTTTGTTGGACGAAACCGCAGCCGGCCTGAACCCCACCGAGCTGGACCAGGCCATTGCCCTGATCCGAAAGATCCGGGACCAGGGGGTCACCATTCTGATCGTGGAACACATCATGAAGGTCATTATGTCCATCTCCGACCGGATCCACGCTATTAACTATGGCCAGACCATTGCCGAAGGGACGCCCCAAGAAGTGGCCAATAACAAAGCGGTCATCGAAGCCTATCTGGGGGAAGCCTATGCTTAAGGTCAATCAAATTGAAGTCTTCTACGGCGACGTACAGGTTCTCTGGGGAGTTTCGTTCAAGGTAGAGGAAAAAGAATTGGCCGCTCTCGTGGGAGCCAACGGGGCGGGCAAATCCACTACCCTGAACACGATTTCTTCGGTTATCCACCCCAAGGCAGGGGCCATTGAGTTTAAAGGGCAGCCCATTAACGGCCTCGAAGCCTCCCAAGTCGTGGACCTGGGGATTACCCAGGTTCCCGAGGGGCGCAGGTTGTTTCCGGAAATGAGCGTTCAGGAGAACCTGGAACTGGGCTCCTACAAACCGGAGGCCAAGCTGAAACGCAAAGAAACGATGGAATGGGTCTTCAGCATCTTTCCCCGCCTCAAGGAGCGGAAGAAGCAGTTGGCCGGAACCCTCAGCGGGGGGGAGCAACAGATGGTCGCCGTAGGACGGGGGATGATGTCCCGCCCCAGACTACTCATGCTGGATGAACCTTCCCTTGGTCTGGCCCCGCTCATGGTGCGGGAAGTATTCAATGTGGTGGAACGGGTTAATTCCGAAGGGGTTACCGTCCTTCTGGTGGAGCAAAATGTGAAACATACCCTATCCATAGCCACTCGGGCATACGTACTTGAAAACGGGCGCATTTCCATGGAGGGAAAGGGAAAGGATCTTTTGAACAACGAACACGTAAGGAAAGCCTATCTGGGGATATAAAAGCAGGAGTGAATGCAGAGCGATGAGGCCTGAATAACGAAGGCCGGACCTATTATTAACCCTTAATTCTCAGCAGTCATTACTCATCACTGTTCTTTAGTCTCCCGGCAGGACGATGATCTTTATCTTGGCCCCGTTCTCTGGCAGGCCGTATCGGTCCGCAGCCCCTCCCCGGTCCGACGGAAGGATGACTTCCACCTGGTTGAGCTGGCCGCAGGACGAGCAAGTGAAACGCAATTTCCGTGTGGCATCGGTGAATTCGATTTCCGCGGACTGGCCGCAAGCCGGGTTGGTGCAATTCACCTTTTCCTTGAAACGGGCCATCCTATTCCTCGTCCTCGTCTTTTCCCCGCCAGGCCTTGAGGAAGGCCGCCCCGATCATCCATAAGGCAACCGCGGCAATTCCCCACATGATGGGATTGTAGAGGATGTTTTCCTTTACATACTGAAGAAGGGACCGGAAGACCTCCATTGAATGGTATTTTCTCTCATTCCGAAAAAATTGCAAGGAAAAATTGAATTCTACCCCCGGTATTCTCTGGGCCCTGGATAGCAACCTATGAATTTGATCTTTTGGAGGAATGGGTGTTGATCTTATGCGGGGTCATGGGATAATAAGAAATAATTATCGACGTTTCGGAGCCGGAGATTTTTGCCAGGAGGAAAAACCATGGAAATGAAGTTTAAGCCGGAGGACCTCAATTTTCACCGGGAAGAGTACCAGAAGATAACGGCGGCGATGCGTTCCAAAGACTATCCTCCCCTAATGAAAAAGGAAGTCAAGGGACGGGTGAACCTCCGCCATCGCCGTTCCAATCCCTATATCCGGGATGGGAAAGCCCTGGTCTCATTTGTCATGGCCGCCCAAGACCTCAAGAAAGATATCCGAAAGGCAGTTGACCTTCTGGGAGGATTCGGAAAAGCCATCCGATCCCAGGACCGGGTGCTTTTGAAACCTAACTTCAACAGCGACGACCCGCCTCCCGGGTCCACGGCAATGGACTTCCTTATGGCGGTGATCGAAATCCTGCGCGAGCATGGTTGTACGCGCATCGCCGTCGGGGACAGCTCCGGGCGCCCCTGGGTTCCCACCGCCAATGTCTTCAAAAGGTTAGGCTTATTCGAACGAATGAAGGGGGCCCAAATTTCCCTCCTCGACTTTGACCAAACCCAATTCATCGATGTGCCCATCGGGGGGGAATACCTGGAGGTCATCGCCTACCCGAAGGACCTGGAGGATTTTGATAAAATCATCTACCTTCCCACCATGAAGACTCACTACTTGGCCGGCTTCTCCTTGAGCTTGAAGCTGACCGTGGGACTCGCCCACCTGGCCGACCGGTCGCTGCTTCACGCGGATAACAACCAGTTCGTCTCCCAGCGGGCTGCGGAAATAAGCATTCCCGTCAAGCCCGATTTGATCCTCATGGACGGAAGGGTCTCCTTTGTCAGCGGGGGACCGGCCCACGGATTGGCGGTTCACCCCGGCGTTATCCTGGCTTCCGGCGATCCAGTGGCTTTGGATGTTCAGGGAGTCCGTCTTCTTCAGAACTATGCTGCCGTCAACCACCTGGGCATGGACGCTTGGTCCCTGCCCCAGATCAAAACAGCGGTCAAACATGGGTTGGGGATCGGAAACGATGACCAGATGATTTTAATTCGGTGAAACCGCTGAGGTGAAAGAGGAAAATTAGAAAAAGCGGATAAACCGGATGAGAGTTCGGGGTTTTTCAGGCTCTTCCTTCGTCGGGCTTCTTTTTGGGAGGATGTTTCTTATGCAGCCATTTTTCGATCTGATCGCGATAGATCAGGGTTAAAACGAGGGCCACAAGAGCTAGACCCAGAACAACGAAAAAGACCCGGTACTCTTCGGATCGAACCGCCTGGCCCTGAAGGGTTAAGACGAGAGTTCCTGGAATCCTTCCGACCGTGGAGATGACCAGAAATGTCATGACATGCATGGGGCTCAACCCCAGGAGGTAGCAGAAATAATCCTTGGGCAAGCCAGGGATAAGAAAGAAGATGAAAGAAAAGAAGGCCCCCTTGTGTTCCATGAGGTAATCAAATTTATCCATCGTCTCTTTTTCCACGAATCGGCGGACAAAAGGCAGGCCAAATCGGCGGGAGATGAGAAAAGCAAGCCATGAGCCTATGGTAAGGCCCACGGTAGAAAAAAGAAACCCTTCCCCCACTCCAAAAAAGTACCCCCCAACAAAACCAGTGAGCTCGCCCGGGATGGGGGCCACTAAGACCTGCAGGATCTGCAATCCAATGAAGACGATCGGGGCATACGGGCCGAAGGAGGCGACATAGGCAAGAAGACTTTCTCTCTTGGCAAAAAATCGTATGGCTTGCCGAACTTGGAGATAGGCTTCCCGGTAATAATACAGGAGAATGCACAGGCCCAAAATCAGGATGACATATCCCAGGACCCATTTCCAGGTATTTTTTTCGTTTGCCATAAAGCCTGATGAGTTTCCAGCTTTTCTACTTTTACCAAAGAATTCAGGGGGAATCAAGAAATATCCGATGAACTTATCGACAGGAAATTGGAAAAATAGCAGAGAATATTCCCCGAAAGAATCTCTCAAGGAATGATTATTTGGGCAAAGTAGTCTCCTTCGCTCAATCCTCCTTCCTTTTCGGAGCGCCGATAATGGCGTAAGTCGCAATCCCCTTGGCTATGAGTTTTCCATCCTGACTTTTAACTTCCATATCAGCTGAAACCAGGCGTTTCCCCGCATGGACGACCCGGGCTTCGCCGATCATTTCTCCATCGGTCACTGCGGCAAAGAAGTTGATTTTGAATTCCGCCGTGGTCACCCGTTCCCCGGGCTGAATGATCGTCATCAGGGCAAAAGCCACCGCCGTGTCGGCCAGGGACGCTATGGCCCCTCCGTGGACCACTCCATAAGCCTGGGTCAGTTCCTTGCGAAAGGGCATCCGGAATCTCGTAAATCCGGTGTCGATCTGTTCCAGACGAATTTGGAGAAGTTGGAAATAGGGAGCGGACTCCACAGCCCGACGGAGGGCTCTCTCGTAGCTTTCTTTTATGGGCATAGGGGCTCCAGAATAAGCGTTCACCTGTCAGCCTTCAGCGGTCAAGAAACAGCCAAAGGCGTGTCAGCTGAAAGCTGACCGCTGATTGCTGAAAGCTATATTTTCCAGCCATTCTGAGGCTTTCTCCATGGCCTTTTCCTCGACACGCAAGCGGTGTCCGGCTCCTTCAATGATAAAAAGCTCCGCCTTTCCTTTCACTTTCTCGTAGAGCCGGTGGGCTTGACGGACCGGGACCACGTCATCCCGGGTTCCGTGGACCAGGAGGAGGGGCCGGGGGGGAATCCGATCGATCCAGTCGATGGGCCTCACCCTTTTGAAACTCTTCTTCCACATTTCCATGGACGGAGGAAAGTCCGGGTTCTTGACAATTCCCACGTCCCGGGCGTGGGTAAGAAAATCCTCCAGGGCTTTGACCGTGGACAAATCCCGGAATTCGGCAGGAGATGCGCAAGAGACGACAGCAGCCACTTCTTTGTGCAGGGCAGCCACATAGATGGATACCGCGGCTCCCCCGCTGAAGCCCATGAAAAAGACCCGCTTCCGGTCCACTTCGGGGCGAAGGTAGAGGGTGTTCAATCCTTTCTCCAGGTCCCGAGCCCAGCCGAGAATGTCGAAGTCTCCTTCGCTCTGCCCAGCCCCGCGGAAGTTAAAGATCAAAACGAAAAATCCTTTGTCGCAAAACCTTTCGGCCAGCAAGGGATACCCTCGGTCATCCGGACCCTTGACCTTCGCCGGAATCCCATGGCAGAGCGTCAAGGCGGGGAAAGGCCCTGTTGGGCCTGAGGGAAGGTGGATTTCCCCGCGGATCGTCAGTCCGTCGCTTTTCCAAGAAATCAGTTCGATTTTCATGATTCCATGAATTTTGCCAAAGAGTTCACGGAGGGCCACGCATTGAAGACTTATTATCTCCAAGAACTCCAACCCGGAACTTGCAGCTTCAAACTTTTTTTCTACATTTTCCTCGTGCTCCGTCTGAGATAGGCTTTTAGCTCATTTTTAAATATTTTAAAACCTGGCTCATGACCTCTCCGGCCGAGCCATGGATGACCACATCGGCATACGAATCGTGGTACGTCGGGTCTCGGTTGATAATGATCAGCTTGGCTCCGGCTTCCTTAGCTTCCAGGGGAACGGAGGCCGCGGGCTGGACGACCAAAGAGGAGCCGATGACGATGAAAAGATCGCAGTTCCGCGCCCGGTGAAACGCCTCCTCGGTCTCTTTGGCAGGCATGGATTGGCCAAAGGAAACGGTATCGGGTTTCAGGATTCCGCCGCAGGCATCGCAGCGGGGGACCTTCACACCCCGGAGGAGCCATGACTGGACCTCCTCCCGCGGGTATTTCTTCCGGCAGGAAAGGCAGGAGACGGAAACGGCGGTCCCGTGAAGCTCGATGACCTTTTGCGGCGAGCTTCCCGCCCGTTGGTGGAGGTTGTCGATATTCTGGGTGATCACGCAGTCCAGCTTCCCCATTTTTTCCAGTTCGGCTACCGCCTGATGGGCCGCATTCGGCTGGGCGTTCTTCAGGGGTTCATAGAATTCCCGGCTCATCTGCCAGTACTTCTCCCGGGACTCCTCGCTGGAAATGAACTTCTGGTAGTAGAAATCCTCGGGGTTGTATTTCTGCCAGACCCCGCCGGGGCTGCGGAAGTCGGGTATTCCCGACTCGGTGCTCACCCCGGCGCCGGTGAAAACGATCACCTTTCGGGAGCTGCGGATGAGATCGGTGACTTTACGAATGAGCTCTTCCATGGTTCACTCCACTAGAACCCAAAGCGCAGAGTGCCTAGCGCATGGCGTAAAAAAAGCTCTGCCCTTCAAGAAGATTACTCTGTGCTCTGTGTGCATCTGTGGTGATTTTGTTTGGTTACGGTCTTCCCAAAACAAAAACACAGGCAATCGAGCCCGGACCCCCCAGAGTGTGAGTCAGGCCGAAATCGGCCTTCTTCACCTGGCGCTTGCCAGCCCGTCCCCGCATCTGATTGACCACATCGGCCACCATCCGTACCCCTGTGGCACCCACAGGGTGGCCGCAGGACTTCAGGCCTCCGCTGGTATTGACCGGGAGCTCCCCGTTCAGTGCAGTGATCCCCTCTTCGATGAGCTTTCCTCCCTCTCCCCGCCCGCAGAAACCCAAGTCTTCATAGTTCACCAGTTCGGTGATGGTGAAGCAGTCGTGGACCTCAGCTACGTTGATTTCCTTGCGCGGGTCTTTGATGCCTGCCTGTCGATAGGCCATGGCCGATGCCTCGCGGGTGGACTTGAAGCCCAGGAAATCGTTATCCTCCTGGAAGGCCATGCTGAAGTACCCGTAAGTGATGGCCAGGCCCATACCTTTGATGAGAATAAAGTCTTTTTTCATATCCTTGGCATTCTCAGGAGTGGTAAGGATGACCGCAGCGGCCCCGTCCGTGGTCGGGCAGCAGTCAAAAAGACCGAGCGGGTCCACCACCATAGGGGCTTTCAGGACCGTTTCTTCGTTGATGGGCGAGCGGAAGTGAGCCTTTGGGTTCAGGGAGCCGTTGTAATGGTTCTTTACTGCGACTTTGGCCAGAGTCTGCTTGCCGTATCCGTATTGGTGGAAGTAGCGCGTGGCAATGGGGGCGAAGATTCCGGGTGCGGTCCTTCCCTTAGCAATCACCGGGTGCGTTTCATGAATGTGCCGGGCCACCAGACTTCCCCGAGGTGGCACCTCTCTCATCTTTTCCACCCCTACGGCGAGGACCATCTTGTACTCTCCCGAGGCAACGCCGAAGGCGGCATTCCGGATGGCTTCCATCCCCGAACAGCAATAGGCTGAAACGCGGGTGACCGGGCGGGGATAGAAGTTTAAAGGCTCGGAAAGGGAAGCGCCTGCGTCGCCTTCCAGTCCGGTCAGGCCGGGGGAAAGGGTTCCCAGCCAGGCCGCCTCCATATCCTTCGTACCCAGACCGGCATCCTGGTAGGCCTCATAGACCGCCTCCAGGGCCATGTCCTGGTAGGTCATCTCGAAATTCTCCCCGAACTTCGTCGCCCCAACGCCGACGATGGCGACTCTATCTCTAATGCTCATCTCTCCCTCCTTTTTTGAGACCCAAAACCTGTAACTCTAAATTTTTCCTCTGTGCTTCAGGGGTGAAGAATCTATTCCAATGGGCGAAGTTTCCAGAAATAATTGTAGAACCTATCTCCCTGATGGAACCGGCGCAAGGTGAGTTCCACGGGCATGCCGATCTTGATCTGGCCCGGGTCGCAGTCGGTCACCTGGCCGTAGAAACGGCCTCCCCCTTCCATATCCGCCACCGCCATCACCGTCGGGGGATCAGGATTGGGGAAAAGATGGTCCTTAGCGAAGGTGTAGATTTTTCCTTTTCTGGGCAGCTTGGCGTCTTCGTATTCGTCTTTGGCATAGCAATTCAAGCAGACCCTGCGCCGGGGGAAGGCGAAGGTTCCGCACTTCTTGCAACGGGTACCGTAAAGCTGAAGGTTTTGTTTCTTCTCCTTCCAGAGAAGGGCCCAGGAAGAATAAGGCTCCAGGGGCTCATTGGGGAGGGTATTCTGGAATTTGAGAAATTTTTCGTAATTGGCCAGGGATTTCTTGGAAGCCTGATAGTAGGAAACCCCCCGCCGGGCCTTCAGACGCTCGATCTCCGGAGTGACCTGAAGGAGGAAAGCATCTGCGTTTCCGGCCCCGTAACTGCAGAGAAGGACCCGTTCCCCCGGTTTGGCCTTCTCCAGGGCGGCGGCCAGGAGCATCAAGGGGGCAGCCGCCCCCGTATCTCCCACGGTGGTTAGAAGGGGATCCTCCGCGAATGAACCGGCGGGTAAATTCAGGGACTTGGTTAGCCGGGCATAGACGCGGCTGTCCGGCGCAGGGATGACGAATTGGGAGACGTCGGAAATTTTCATTTCATACTTCTTGAGGACTCCCTGGATGCAAGCTGGGACCATTCGGGCATATCCGTAGGCCTGGACAAAAGCGGCGTCTCCTTTCTGAACGAAATCATCCTCCTGCTTTCTCCAGGTATCCATGAATTCCTCGGATAAAGAATAGACCCCCTCGATGGAGGCCGCCACTCCGGAGCTTCCGATCAGAACCGCCGCGGCCCCGTCTCCGAAGAGCTGTTCTGAGTCCGATCCCGGTTCGCCCCGGCGAGTGTCCGCCGCAGTGACTAGCAGGTTCCTGGCGCTGCCACCTTTTACTGCGTCCAACGCCGCTTTCATTCCCGCGGTTCCCGCGCGGATCGAGGAGAGGTGGTCCGCCGTATAAATCTCCACGGGAAAATCCAGGGCTGTAGCAACCAGGGTGGAAGCCTGTTTTTCCAGATAGGGGGATGTGGTAGAGGCAAAGATCAATCCATCCACCGTTTTTGGATCGGTTCCCGCCAGGCTGTTCAGTGCTGCTTCAGCAGCCATGGTCAGGCTGTCTTCGTCATGGTTGGCTACCGCCCGCTCTCCGGAGATAAACCGAGGACCCCAGGCCCTGGCCATCACATCCCGCCCCAGGCGGTACTTGGGGATGTACACCCCAATGCCGGAAATCCCTGCCATTGACCCCTCCTTTTCTCTCAGGTTGAACCATCGACTGATTCCCCAATTCAAATGTACCTGATCATGCTTTTCATGCTTCGGGAAAGGGAAAGTTTCCCTCGTTAAGGAAATTCCGCGAACAAATTAGCATAGAAGAAGGTCTAATGCAATCCTGACATGTCTGCCATCATCAACCCGATTGGCTTTTAGGCCAGGCCTATGAATAAAAGGTTGCCCCGTGGTTCCAGGGTCACGCTGGAATTCCAGGAAATGAAGGCGGAATTGGAGAGGATT